>NZ_JBIYDB010000002.1:0-318537 GCF_044908325.1 Arthrobacter sp. GAS37 | reverse complement strand
CGGGCTGCGTGGACGTAGTCCGCGGCCAGCTTCGCTTTCAGCGCGGCGGTCCGGGCCTCCAGCCGGGCCACTTCGGCCAGGCCGTCCAGGCAATCATCCGCCAGACGCCGCAGCGGGTCGGTGTTTTCGGAGGAATCAGCGTCCCCGGTGAAGGCGGTCAGCGCGGCAACGGACGCGGCGACGGCCTCCACGGCCGCCCTGCTGTCCGCACTCCAGGCTGTCCTTCCATCCATACCCACAGCATCGCAGGAGGCACCGACAATTTAATACCTCGCTGGGCGCGTGCGCGAGGCAGACACACTCGGCTACCTAGGTTCCTGCGCTCGGAAAGGAGCCATTCGCCTGAATCTCCGGAAAAGGAACGCTGATCCCCTCCGTGCCACGCGTGAAGATCCGCTCGGGATGGACCCCGCTTTTGCGAAGCGGAGGTAGAGCGAAGGAACAATGAACAAATTGAGCAGTGTGGACGTGACGAGTCCGCCCAGAATGACCACGGCCATCGGGTGTTCGATTTCATGGCCCGGGATATTGCCCATGACCACCAAAGGCACGAGGGCAAGTCCGGTAGCCAAGGTGGTCATGAGGATCGGGGAAAGCCGTTCCGCAGCTCCGCGCAACACGAGGGCGCGGCCGAAAGCTTCGTCCTCGTTCCTTTCCAGATGCTGGCAGTGGCTGATGAGCAGGATCCCGTTGCGGGCTGCGATGCCCATGACCGTGAGAAACCCGACGAGTGAGCCGAGCGAGAGGACCCCACCGGTGATGTAGGCGGCGAAAACTCCGCCGACCAGGGCTATTGGGAGCGTCAGCAGCGCGAGTAGGGCCAGCCGCCAGCTCCGGAACGATGCCTGCAGTAACAGGAAGATCAGGGCCAGGGCCGCTATGGCGAAGATCGTCAGGCGTTCGGTGGCCGCTTGGCGTTCCGTGTACTCACCGAGGAGCTGGACGCCGTAACCCGGCGGCAGGTTCATCTCTTCGAGGCGTTCCTGGAGCGTGCGGACAACGGTCCCGAGGTCCGCCCCCTGATCGATAAAGGAACCGACCTCAACGCGGCGGGATCCGTTCGTGCGGTCAATGAGGTTGGGTGTCGCTTGCACACTGACAGCGGCGACGTCGGCCAGCCGGACGCGCTGTCCGCCGGGAGTGTCGAGCGGCAGGTCTTCGATGCTGGTGACGCTGGCGCGGGTCTCCGGTGTGCTCCAGACTTGGACGTCATAGGCGCGACCGTCCCGGAAGACGTCGCCTACCTCTTCCCCGGCCACGAGTGTCGCGGCTGCCCGCCTGACGTCGCCGGGTTTCAGCCCGTACTTTTGTGCCGCGGCAAGATCCACCTTGACCGTAATCTGCGGCACCTCGACTTCCAGGGAAATGTGGGGTTCATTGGTGCCCTGGATGTGGTCAAGAATGGATTTGATCTTTTGGGCCTGGTCCCGCAGCACGTTCAGGTCATCCCCGTAGACCCGGACCAGGATTGGTTCGCTGGAGCCGGTCAGGACCTCTTCGATTCTCTCTTTCAGGTAGGTCTGGACGTCGCGGTGCAGGCCCGGATAGCCGTCGACAACCTCCTGGACAGCTGCCACCGTCTTATCGTAGTCAGCGTGGCGGTCGATGCTGATCCAGTTTTCCCCAGCGTTGACGCCGACGATCTCGTCTGCGGTGAACGCCTGGCCTATGTGTGTTCCGCAGTTCAGGACTCCGGGCACCTTGAGGAGCTCCTCACAGCCCCTTTGTGAGATGCGGTATTCCTCTGCTGCCGATGTGCCGGGTTCTGAGACCCAGTGCATCAGGAAGTCCCGTTCCTTGAAGGTGGGGAACAAGGACTGGCCCAGCAGGGGAGCGATCACCAGACCCGCCAGCGCGACGGCGCCGAAACCGGCGTAGCCGTAGCGGGGCCGGTTCATGGTCCGGGACAAGGCGGCGTGATATCCGCGTTTGAGCACCCGGACCAGGGGAGGATCGCGCTGCTCCAGTTTCGCCTTGCCGAGCAGAATCAGGGCCAGCGCCGGCGTCACCGTCAGCGCGACCAGCATCGAGGCGAGGACGGCCAAGGTATAGGAGACAGCCAGCGGCCGGAAAAAGACGCCGGTCAGTCCGTCGAGGAAGAAAATGGGAACGGCCGCGACGACGATGATCAAGGTCGCGTAGACAATGGGACTTCGCATTTCCAGAGAGGCCCTGAGCACTACCGAGGCGGTTGGTTCCTCGCTGCCCACGGCCCTGTGTTGCCTGAGCCGTCGCATGATGTTTTCGACGTCGATAATCGCGTCGTCGACGACGACACCCACTGCGATGACCAGTCCCGCCAGGACCATGGTGTTGATGGAGCTCGCCGTGAAGTACAGCACGAGCGCCGCCGTCAGGAGGGAGAGTGGAATGGCCACAAGACTGATCAGCGCGGTGCGCCACTGGAAGAGGAAGGCGCCGAGGATCATGACGACCAGCAGGCAGCCCAGGAGCAGCGCGAGGCTGAGGTTGGAAATCGCCTCCTCGATGAAGCTCGCCGGACGGAAGATGGTGGTATCAAAGGTGATTCCACTCAACCCTGGCTGGAGCTGGCGGAGGGCGTCCTCAACTCCCTTCGTCACATCGAGGGTGTTTCCCCAAGGGAGTTTTTCGACGATGAGCATGAGTCCGTGCCCGTTGTTGATGACCGCGTCGCCGATGAGCGGCTGGTGGTCCTCGACGACCTTGGCCACGTCGCCCAAGTGCAGCGCGACGCCGTCCTTTTCCCTGATGGTGACTTGCGCCAGGTCCTCGGGGCTGGAAACCGCTTGGACATGCTGGACGCCCATTCTTTGGTTCGGACTGTCAATGAAGCCTCCAGTGCCGATGAACCGGCCGGGGGAATACTTCAGCAGGCCGGCGTCCACGGCTCCGGCGGTGACTTCCATGACCTGGTTGAGCGAAACGTCTTCGGCCTTGAGCCGGTCCGGCTGCACCTGGACCTGCAGCATCTGGAGCCGTTCACCCCAGATGGCGACGTTGCCCACGCCGGGCACCCGGAGCAAGCGGGCACGGATCGTCCAGTAAGAGAGCATGGACATCTCGATGAGGGACCGGTCGGAGGAGGTCATGCCGATCTTCATCACGCGGCTCGTCGACGACAAAGGCTGAAGCATGACCGGCGGAGCCGCCCAGGTGGGCAAAGCGGAGGTCACTGCCGCCATCCGTTCAGATACCACCTGGCGGGCGTTCAGCAGATCGGTACCCTGCTTGAAGACGAGCACGATCGAGGACAGCTGGGGCACGGACTTGGAGCGCAGCTCATCCAGGCCGGGCATGCCGCTGAGGGAAGCCTCGATCGGGACGCTGACCAGCTCTTCCACTTCCTGCGCGGTCAGGCCCAGGCAGGCCGTCTGGATTTCCACGCGCGGGGGCGCGAATTCTGGAAAGACATCGATGGACGCTGAGCTCAACTGTACGGAGCCCAACAGCATCACCGCGCAGGCCAGTGCAACAACCACCGTCCTGAATTTGAGGCTGATGCCTATGATCCAACGCATCTCAGTGGGCCGTATCGAATTCCTCGCCGAGCAGTTCCTCGGCCCCCAGCGTTACCACCACCGTGCCGACCGGCGGACCGTCCCTCAGCAAGGCGGCTTCGCCGGCGATTCGCTCGATATTTACCGCCTGGCGGACGTACACACGGAGCTCCGGATTTGTGTAGACCCAGGTCCTGCCCTGGCTGTCGTACAGGATTGCCCCGTAGGGGACGGTCAGCTTCCCCTGCGGACCCGACGCCGCCATCCCGGTCTTTAGCCCCAGCCGTTCGACGGCGCGTTCCGTCAGGGTGATGCGGTGCAGGTCCGTCCCCGGGACTTCTTCCAGGGTGGCTGGGTTGTCTGCGGCAGGCACGGCTTCGGCTGGCGGCTGGGAACAGGCTGGCAGCGACAGCGTCAGGAACGCGGCGACCACCAAGGCGATCAGGACCTTGGTGCTGCGGCTCCGCCGGGAAGCTATCTTTTTCATGGTGCATCCTCGCTCTGTGCCCGGAGCAGCGAATCGTTCCGGGTTGCGGTCCTACGCGCCGGATCCGGTCCGAATCGAAGCAAAAGTGCGGGCAAGACAAGTAGCAGGAAAAGCGTCGTGGTCAGCAGCCCGCCCCAGATGATGACGGCGAGCGGTTGGATGATTTCCTTTCCGACCACGCCACCGATGAGTACGAGCGGCAGTAGGGCAAGTGCCGTCATCAGGGCCGACATCAGCACGGGCATCAACCGGTCCCGCGCGCTTCGGATCACGAGAGCGGGCCCGTGGGCCGCGCTATCCTCGGATCCCAAGCTTCGGGCGTGCCGTATCAGCAGGATGGAGCCACGCACGGCGATGCCCAGGACGGCGGAGAAGGCAGGAAGCGAGATCAAGGAGTTGATTCCGCCCGTCATTTGGGCTGCGAGCACCCCGCCCGAGAGCGCCGCAATCAGGCCCAGGAAGACCGTCGCACCTAGCCGCCAGCTTCCGAGCGCCGTCTGGAGAAGCACGAGGATTCCGGCCGCAGCGACCGCCGCCAGCAGCCACAGCCACCGGGCGCTATTCTGCTGCTCTGCGTACTGGGTGAGGATTTCCGCATGGTAAGAGAGCGGGAACTGAAGTTGCTGGAGGCCCTTCTCGATGTCCTGCTGTACGTCGTTGAGCGCGCGCCCCTGAATTTCAGCCTTCACATCGATCCGGCGCGAGGTGTCATCGTGCAGGATGACCGCCTCGTTCCCGACCATGTTGACCTGGGCAACGTCGCCGAGGCGTACGTGCCCGCCGCCAGGGGTGTCGATCAGCAGCTCGCGGACGCTGGTAAGGCTGTTCCTGGTGGACGGGGTTCCTTTGACGATCACCGAGAAGACTTTTTGTTGCTGGTAGATGTTGCCGACTTCGATTCCCTGCAGCAGGGCAGCGGCCGCGCGCCTGACATCGCCGGGGATGACACCTGCCTTTTGGGCCGCGGCCAAGTCAACCTGGACTTCGACGATTGGTTGTTGGACAGGCGCGTCGACATGGGGATTGACGACGCCGCCGGTCCGGGCCAGGATTTGCCGCACTTCCTCAGCTTTCTGGCGGAGCGTGGCCATATCCAGGCCGTATACCCGGACGGTGAATCCGGGGTCGGCGGCCTCATGGATCTGGTCGATCTTCTGCTGCGGGTACGTGGATACCTTGCTGGTCAACCCCGGGTACCCATTTACCACGTGCTGGACTGCCGCCGCCGTGTCGCGGTAGGAGGCCTCCGCGGAAACTGTCACCCAGAGCTCCCCGGCGCTGATGTCACCCACCTGGTCCGAGGTGATCGCGCGCCCGACGTGTCCCCCCACATTGGCCACGCCGGGAAGTGCCCGGAGCTCTTGGGCGGCCGCATCAGTGATCCGGCTCATTTCCTGGTCTGACGTGCCGGCGATCGTACTCCATTGCACCACGAGTGTCTTGTCCGGCAGGACGGGCACTGTCGGACGGCCGGTGGCTAGCTGGGGCGCGAGGGCAAGCCCGGCAAGGGCCATGACCGCAGCGCTCGCGAATACCCATCGAGCCTTTCCCGCTGCCCGGGACAAGGCACGGCCGTATCGGCTGTGGACCCGGGACAGGGTGCGTCCTTCCCTTGCGGTGGTCCGGCCGACGGGCAGGACGAAGACCAGCGCCGCGGTGACAGTCAGCGCCACGATCATCGCGACAGCCAGGGTGAGGAGGTAGGAAAGGAGCAGCGGGCCGAAGAGCGCTCCGTCTTCGCCCGGGACGAAGAACACGGGCAGCACCGACAACGCCATGATCAGCAGAGAGTAGAGAATCGGCGTTCGCACTGCCCGCAGGGACCCCGTCACCAAGGCGGCGCTCGACTCCGCGACGCCGGGCCCGACGCCGGACCGGGCGCCTGCCCTGCCAGCGCGGACTGCGCCATAGAGGTCTTCGGCGACGTCACCAACGATGACGGCCAAGGCCAGGATCATCCCGGCCAGGACCATCGTGTTTATCCCGGTGCCTCTCAGATACAGCACCAAGGCTGCCGCCGTCAGTGAGACCGGAATCGTGACCAGACTGATGACCGCGGTGCGCCAGGAGCGGAAGAACGCGCCAAACATGGTGGCTATCAGCAGCAGGGAGACAAGCAGTGCGACACCAAGCGTGCCGACCTCTTCCTGGATGAACGCTGCCTGTCGGTAGACGGTGGTATCGATCGTGACGCCGGACAGCCCGGGCTGGAGGGCATGGAGCGCATCATCGATGCCCCGGGTCACGTCCATTGTGTTCGTCTCCGGGAACTTCTCGATGACGAGGAGCAATTCGGCATCCTTGCCGGAAAGTGCATCCCCGATCAGCGGCTGGTGATCGGTCACGACGTGGGCGACATCGCCCAACACCAGCTTTCCGGCCGGCCCCTCCAGGCTGACTTGGCCCAGATCCTCGGGCGTGGTGATCGGCAGGACGTGCTGAACTCCGAGCCGCTGGTGGCCGGTCTCCAGAAAGCCGCCGGTGCCGGGTGTGGACGCCTCAAGGTAACTCAACGGCGACACCCACACGGCGTTGCCGGTGGTAGTAATGACCTCGTCCAGCGTCACGCCCTTGGCCTCAAGTTGTTCAGGATCGACCAGGACCTGCAGTTGCTGGTCGCGGAGGCCCCAAATAGACACGTTCGCGACGCCGGGCACCGCCAGGAGGCCGGGCTTCATGGTCCAGCGGGCGAGAACGGACATGTCAATGGCCGACATCTCTTTGGAGGTCAGCCGAATCATCATGACCCGGCTCGTCGATGAGAGCGGCTGCATCAGGACGGGCGCGGCAGACACGTTCGGCAGCGCGCGTGCCTGGGTCAGACGTTCGGACACAAGCTGGCGGGCCCGAAAAAGGTCGGTCCCCGGCTTGAACACCATCTGGATAGATGACAAGCCCGGGACTGATTTGGAATGAATGGCTTCCACCCAGGCCACACCGTTCAACAGGTCCGCCTCCATGGGCGAAGTGATCAGCTGTTCAACTTCCGCGGCGGAGAGCCCTAGGGCCTCGGTCTGGATTTCAACTTGTGGAGGGGCGAATTCCGGGAAGGCATCCACTGCCATGCCCGGCAGGCTCGTGAAGCCGAACCCCAGGATCCCCGCTGCCAATGCCAGGACCAGAAACCGGAACTGGAGTACCCATCGGAGGATCGTGCCCATCATGGCCGGTCACCCGGTTCTCGGGGTGTGACAGTGGAGAAGCCGCAGCGGGGAGGAGACACTTCACAATCGATTTCTGGTGAGTGCCCGCTGAAAACGTTATATCCCCGGTACGTGTCCACCACGCCGCTCCCTGGAACAGTGCCAAAGCGCCCCCAGACGTGTACGTCAATGATGAGCCCCGAGCAAACCCGCGGTCAACGCTCAATGCAATGATTCTCAGGATGTTAACAGGGAATTTTCCGTCTTTTAGCAAATCATAGTGGTAGCGCGGACTAACCGCCGGAACCCGGCGCCGCAATCTCGGCGTGGGGCGTTGTGCCGTAAACACTCGCACTGACCTGGTAGGCGTGCCCGTCCAATTCCAGTGCCTGCTTATTGATCTCGCTCAGCTTGGAGTCCGCGAGCGCCTCCGCAGTGATGAGGTCCAACGACTCCTGGTCCGCACCACCAACCGCTGTCACTTTCACCAGCCCCGTGCCCGCTGAATAGAGCTTTTGCTGATGGCCCACAGACGGTTCCAGCGGATTGTATTCATCAACGACCAACACATCGTCGTAGCACGCGGCGGGGACGCACACCCGCTCGTGCTGTTTGAAGACAGTTCCGCAATCCAGGAAGCCCACGTCGGGTGCGTGGGCCTGGACGTACCCGGGCGTACCGGTCACGGGCTGATCCTGCATGGCGATCCCTGCCTGTGCCTTGGAAATGCCGCTAATGAAAGTGCGGGGCGCGCCGGTGAAAGTGCCGTTCTCGTACTCTTCCGGATACTCCCCGAAGAGCCAGACCGCTCCCTTCTCCGTCTGGGCAAAGAAAGCCAGTTCGGATTCCACCAGCTGCCCGTCGAAGTAGTCCCGGTCCCACATCACGAGGGTCTTCACGCCGTCTATCACCTTTGTCAGCCCGGTCACAGAGTGGACCACCGTGCGCTCGGAGATGCCATCGGCACTCTTCACCGTGCCCTTCGTCGTGTACTGCATGCCGGGCTTCAGCGGAAACCACTTGTTGTCTATCCTGGGCGTCGACTGGAAGGCGGAGCCGTCATAGTGGATGGCGGACCCTGCCCCGCAGAGCTCTGCGGCGTCCGGGGTCACTGTCGGGGTCACCGTTGGCGAGGCTGATCCCGACGTCGGTCCTGTCGGCGTCCCGTTTGACGTGGCCGGGGAAGGCGTGCCGCTTGGCCCGGAACACGACGCCACCGCGGACATTGCCAGAAAAAGCACGAGTGCGGATCCCAACGCTGTTAGTCGTTTGCTTGGCTGGAACATCTCGGTTTCCTTTCACAACAGGCTGATGAAAGGGAGGACCGGGACAGCTGGAGAGAGTTTTCATGCCGCACCGCCCACGGTCCAACATTTCTCAATTGTGCTCCGGCAGGCGCACAAAAAGAACAGACGGCGCACAAACCTGGTGAGCCGAGCGGGGGTTCCCGTGGGCAACGTCGGGGGGCCGGCGGCGTCTGGGGTAGAGAGCCCCGAGCCCCGGGCTCCAGGGGCCCTCCCGCCGTCGGCCCCGTCCAATGCCCGGTCCCGGAGGGCCGGCTGGTCTGTCTCAAGCCGCGGATGTGTTCCTGTGTTAATTCAACATCTTTCGCGGCCCTGAAGCACGAGTGCCGCCTACTCGTTTTCCAAGGCCACGGGCGGCCATACACGCGGAGAACCCTACGTAAGCAGGGCTTTCGCCAATTCCGCGTCCACGCTCATTGCGTCCTAGATCCTCTCCCGCTGGGGAACCCACCGATTCAGGGCTTCATCCAGGGCAGCCAGATCGACCGGTTTGCTGAGGTAGTCGTCCATACCGGCTGCGAGGCAGCGCTCGCGGTCTTCGTCCTGGGCTCCGGCGGTCATGGCGATGATGGGCAGGCGCACGGAGCGGTTCTCCCGCGCCCGAATGCTCCTGGTGGCCTCGAAGCCGTCCATGACGGGCATGTGGCAATCCATGAGCACAGCCGCATAGGAGCGGGTGGCAATGGCGGAGACAGCCTCGGCGCCATCGGCAGCCACCTCGGCTTCGTAGCCCAGTTTGGCAACCATTTCACGGGCGACGAGCTGGTTCACCTCGTTGTCCTCCACTACAAGGATTCTTCCTTTGGAAGACCTGTCCGGCCTCGGGGGCCGTGCAAGTGCGGATGCCGTGTCGGTCGCTGGGTTGCCATCTACCAGCCGCATCAGGCGGTCGTAGAGTTCTGAGCCGCGTACAGGTTTCGTGAGCCATTCGCTGATTCCCGCATCAGTCATATCGGTCTTGGATACCTGGGACGCGGACGTCAGCATCATGAGCCGGACGCCCCGCAGGCCCGGGTCGCTCGAGAGCTCGTGAGCAAGCTCGAGGCCGTCCATGTCCGGCATGCACATATCGAGCACCGCAACGTCGAAGGGTTTCCCAGCGGCGGCTGCCGTCCGTGACCGCTTGAGGGCCGTGCGCGCGTCCGCTACCGCGTCCGGCCGCAGCCCCCACGTGTTCAATTGCGATTCCAACACGAACCTGTTGGTGGCATTATCGTCGACCACCAACACGCGCAGACCCGCCAGTAGGCCCGGGACCGGACGGTCGGGAACCCGCCCGGGTTCCTTGGCCAGCGGCAATCGGAGAGAGAACCAGAACGTGCTTCCCACACCAGGGGTACTGGTCAAACCGATGTCCCCGCCCATAACTTCCGTCAGACGCCGGCAGATGGCCAGCCCCAGCCCGGTTCCACCGTACCGACGCGTGGTGGAGGCATCCGCTTGGGAGAACGAATCGAACAAGCGCAAATGATCCGCTGCATCGATACCAATACCGGTATCGCTGACCTCGAATCGCACAAGCGCGGTTCTCGCGTCCTGGTCCGCGACGGTCACCCGGATGGCGACTTCACCGGACGCAGTGAACTTTACGGCGTTCGAAGCCAGGTTCAACAGGATCTGCCGGATCCGGCCGGCATCACCGGCCAGCTGCGCGGGAACACCGGGGTGGCAGTACGCGATGAGTTCCAGGCCCTTAGCCTGAGCTGCTTCGGCGAGGAGCGAGGCGACTTCCTCCATCAGGTATTGCGGATCGAAGGACGTGATGTCCAGGTCGATTTTCCCCGCTTCCAACTTCGAGAAATCCAGGATGTCGTTAATCAGGGTCAACAAAGCTCCGGCAGCGGTCTGAACCCCTTCGGCGTATTTGCGTTGTGCTTCATCCAGCGGCGTGTCCAACAACAGCGTTGTCAGGCCTATGACTCCGTTCATGGGGGTACGGATCTCATGGCTCATCGTCGCGAGGAACTCGGACTTCAACCTGCTCGATTCCAGGGCCGCCTCACGGGCGGCCAACAGTTCCGCTTCTGCGGCACGCCGAGCGGTAATGTCCTGCCCGATGGTCGCAATTCCGATGACCCCGTTTTCGCCGCGGATCGGGGAGACCGTCAGGGACACCGGCACGATGGACCCATCCTTACGCACACGGTCTGTCTCGAAGCTACGGGCCTGTCCGCCATTCTGGACAGCGGCCAGCACCTCGTCCTCGGACTGGAGGTAGTCCGGAATGAGGAGCCGGACGTTCTGCCCGGTCGCTTCAGCGGCAGTGAATCCGTACAGCTTCTCCGCCCCGGGGTTCCAGCTGGTGATGATGCCCTCAGGCGTCATACCGATGATCGCGTCAGCCGAGGACTCAACGATGGCGGCCAGACCCTCCACTTGGATGAGCGCCTCCCGCGCCTGGTCCTGTGCGCGCTCGCGGGACGTGACGTCACGGAAACTCCAGACCCGTCCCACGATCTCATCCCCGACTTGTTGGGGCCGGGAATACCGCTCAAACGTCCGCCCGTCACGGAATTCCAACATGTCCAGGCTCTCCGCCCCCGGATCGGCGTATAGTTCCTGGACCTTGGCTATGAAGCCATCGGGATCCGTGAGCTGGTCGAGGACGAAAGCCAACAGCCGGCCGTCGTCGTGGGACTCCAGAAGATCCGTGGGGATGCCCCACAACTCGGCGAACCGCTCGTTCGCCCCCGCGATAGAGCCGTCTGCCGCGACAACCAGAATGCCGTCGGCTGTGGACTCCAGGGTGGCAGTGAGAAGGGAGAGGGCATCACGGAGTTCGGCGTCAACACGGCCGCGGTCACTTACTTCGCGGATGGAGGCGACGAGTTGCATGCCCGGTCCGACGCCGAGGGGAGCGAAGCTGACCTCAATGGGAAACTCCGTGCCGTCGCTGTGGCGGCCGAACAGTTTCAAGTCAGTCCCAGCCCGATGTATTCCAGGATCACTGGCAAAGAGGTCCCGGATGGCGCCACCCTGGCCCTTGAACCGCGCCGGAAGGAGCATCTCATAGTGCTTGCCCAGCAGCTCGGTACGCGAATAACCGAAGAGCTGCTCTGAATAGGCATTGCCGAACGCGATCTGACCGTCCGCGTCGATCACGAGCAAAGCGTCCGGCACGGCCTCAACCAGGCCGCTAAAAGAGCCGACGCGATCCAGCGGCCGCATTTCGTTTGTCATTTCGGCCCCCAGAGCTGAATAGATGACAAGCCCGCCCACATTGGCGGGCGCCTGGGTGTGCCTATGTGGCTCTCCCCACGGACAGAGTATCCGGGAACGTACCCGAAAGCATCACAAAATTGCCATGTACTTCGCGACCTCTACAACCACCGCTGCCGCTTCGGGAAGGGAACCCGGTCCAGGTCGTTCGCGGCCATGACGGTAGCCCCGCCGGACCGCGCCCGGGCTTGCTCCGCGAGCAGTCCGACGTCGGGATAGCGCGAGGAGAAATGGGTAAGGATCAGCATGCCCGCTTCGGCAGTGGCAGCCAACGCTCCGGCCTGCCCGGCGGTGAGGTGGCGGTACTGAGCGGCGAGGGCGCCGTCGTCGTCGCTGAAAGTGGACTCAGCGACGAGAAGGTCCACCCCCTCGGCGAGTTCCTCAGCACCGTCACACGGCGCCGTGTCCATCACGAAGGCGAAGCTCTGTGCGGGCCTCGGCACGCTCACGTCTTCCAAGCGCACGCCGCCCAGGCTCCCGTCCCGCTGCAGGAGGCTGATATCGGATCCGGTAATCCCCGCCGCTGCAAGCCGCTCCGGCAGTTGGCTGCGGCCTTCGGGCTCGACAACCCTGTAACCGTATGTCTCGATTCGATGGAGCAGCGGGCGCACCTCCACTCCTGCCGCGATAGGACCGGCACCGCCGTGCGGATGAAGCCGAAGGTCGATGCCGGGCGACGCAACAGCCACGAGGGCGCGGATCATGTCCTCGCCGGACGCGGGATAGTGCAAGTGGATTGGATGCTCCACCCGGTCCAGAGCCATACGCGAAAGCACGCCCGGCAGCCCGAAACAGTGGTCTCCGTGGACATGGGTAATACAGATACGCGTGAGCTGGCTGGCCGAGACACCAGCTTGGATCATCTGCCGCTGGGTACCCTCTCCAGGATCGAAGAGCAGGCCCTCACCATCCCAGTAGAGCACGTATCCGTTGTGGTTGCGGGTCCTGGTCGGGACCTGGGAGGCGGTGCCGAGAACCACGAATTCACGCATGGAACCGAGTGTCTCATTACTTGGCGGCTACACCCATCATCTTGGGCACTCTTGCCCGGTGACGGTCTTGGGAGGAGGATATGCGGCAAACTCAGGAGGCCTTCCATGATCCAGCTCGGGAAATTCGAAAAGTACTTGGTCGAAGAATTCTTCGACGACTACCGCTCGGGAGACATGTCGCAGCGAGCATTCATTCGTCGGCTCGCATTTATCACCGGGAGCATGGCTGCGGCCTCCTCGACGATGCTGCAGCTCGGATGTGCTCCGGATGAGGTCCCGCGAAGCACCGATCCCATGCCAAGCCCCGAAGCTTCGTCCGCACGGCCCCCGGCGACGCCGACTGCCGGACCAGTACCCGGAGCGAAGAGTCCGCTTTCCGTACCTGAGGGCGCGTCCGGACTTGTGACGGCCGCCGTCCGGTTCCCCGCGGGGGGAACCGGGATCAGCGCCTACCTTGCCCGGCCTGAGGGGTCCGATGCGGGACCGGCGGTGCTCGTCTGCCATGAGAACCGCGGACTGACCCCGCACATCCAGGACGTGGCCCGCCGTTTTGCGAAGGCCGGGTACCTTGCCTTGGCCCCGGATCTTCTCAGCAGGGAAGGAGGCACATCAAACCTGGATGCCGACGCCGTCTCCGGAGCGCTGACACGGGCAGGGGCCGAGCGCCATGTCTCCGACTTCTCCGCGGGTTTCGACTATCTCCGATCACTCGATTTTGTTGACGGCGAACGGATCGCGATGAACGGTTTCTGCTTTGGCGGAGGCATCACCTGGCAGGCCGCGACCGAGATACCCAGGCTGAAAGCCACAGCGGCCTTCTATGGCCCCGCACCCGAGCTGGAGAAGGTTCCGTCCATCAAACCGGCCGTCCTTGGGGTCTATGCCGAACTCGACCAGCGCATCACCGGCGCAATGCCGGCACTTCGGGATGCGCTCGCAGCCACCGAGGTCCGCCACAAGCTCACTGTCTATCCCGGCGTCGACCATGCCTTCCACAACGACACCAGCGAGCGGTACAACGAAACGCAGGCGACAGCCGCCTGGCAGGACATGCTGGCCTGGTTTGACGAGTACGTCTGACCGGACACTATTGCGAAAGAATGTTCGCATGAGTGACGCCGCCGAGTTCATCGATGAGGCCTTGCGCCGTGAAAGCTCTTGGATCCGTGCAGAGCAGGCGCAGGCACGGCTGGGAAACAGGCTCAAGCAGTACGGATCCTCGATCGGGGCTATCCGTGGAACGGTTCGCGACGCCCTCCGCCGCCACCCGGGACTCGCGCACGACGAGGTCACTGCCTTGAGTTCGGAATTGTGGGAGGTTCCCGTTTTCGAACGCCGGCTCGCGGCAATCGTCCTTCTGCAGTCCAAGGTCCATCTGCTGACGAATACCGATCTGACGCGGCTTGAGGGTTTTGTCCGTGAAGGAAGGCTGCGCGAACTGGTCGATCCGCTAGCGGTTGACGTGATCGGACCTTTGATTGCCGGGCTGGAAGGGCAGGCCAAGACGCGGGCTGGAAGCGTGATGGATCGGTGGGCGCGGGAGGGAGACGAGTGGCTGTGCCGCGCCGCCCTGATGGCGCCGCTGAGGGCGCTCCGAGCCGGGGGAGGCGACTGGGAAGCGTTTGTAAGCCACGCCACGGCGGGGCTGGACGCCGCTCGGGAAATGGGCGCGGAGGGGGAGGTGGTCAGAGAAGCGGTATCCACCGTTCTGAACGAGGTTGCCAAGCGACGGCCTGAGCTGCAATTCCCATCGTCAGCCGCTTGATCTTGTTACCCCAAGGCCTGGGCCACCGTCTTGACCGAAGTCGTTCTGTTAGCGGTCCGCGCAGCCAGCCAATTGACGAAAGTGTCAAAGAGCGTCGGGCTGATGGTCAGCGTCGGATCAGTTCCGACCGCGATGTGGTGGAAAGTCAGCTCGAGCCATCCGCCAGTGCTTTCGGCATTGGTGACCAGATCCTCCAGATTCTGCAGGGTCCAAGTGCTGTCTATTTCATCCGGCGCCTTGGTGACCAGCGGGTTTTCCGGAGGAAGGGTCTCTGCGAACGGGCAGTCCGGGCAGCTCGCGGGGGAACGGATATCTCCCAGGCCCCGTCCGCTCGCAAATCCGCAGTTCTTGACCTCAGCCTGGACAGCGGCGTTTTCTGCTGCAAAGGGATAGGCAAAGTCGCTCACCTGGAATCCCCAGCTTTCAAGCGTCGATTTGCCGTTGCAGATTTCCGCGCTGGCGGCCGAAGGGGTGAGGGTGGTCAGATCCGGGTGGGTAACGGTATGGCCGCCAATCTCGTTTCCGTCGCCGGCGATGGTCTGCAGATTTGCCTGGGTCAGGTAACCCGGCGATCCGATCCAGCTGGTGGTGATGAAGAAGGTTCCCACCAGCCCGTGGGCCTTGAGTACCTGTTCGGCAGCGAGTTGATTGTCGTTGCCGTCATCGAACGTCAGGCTCACGACAGTCGGGGGTGCGGCATGGGCTGGAACGGCGATTCCGCCGAGGGCGCCCGCGGCGAGCAACAAGACGCCCAAGATGGACGTCGGCCGCTTGTTCTTTTTTGGGTTGCGCATGGCTCCTCCAAGAGACGAGGGCCCCCAGACGCGTATGAATGTAGGCTACGCCTTGAATCGCGCGGGTTGAACCCAGAAGACGGGCAACGGCCGAATTCACAGCTTGCGTTCAGGTTCTACGGCAGGGGCACGTCCCGTGGCCGCGACGTTTGCCGGTTCGTCAGCCAGTTCGGCTTCAAGGAGTTCGATGCTTGGCAGGCTTGGCGCGGCGTCGTCGAGCTTCTCAAGCAGCGCGATCTGGTGGTACCAGGGCAATGACGACTTTCGAGCCCCGGCCTTGCTCTGATTCCCGCTGGGCCAGTTGCCGACCGGGGTACCAATCCGGCAGGGGGGGTGCGCGCGGAGGGAGTCGCGAACGACGCCGCTGCTGCTGCTGCTGCTGCCGTCGTGGTCTGTTCCGGTTTCAGTTCTTGACTTTGCACTGGCTTCCCTCTTCTAAGGCGAGTAAGTACGGCGACCATTTCGTCAAACGTAGGGGAGGGGGCTGACACTTTAGGAGCTGCGACGTGCCACCGCACGGCCAGTTGGATCGGCCGCCTGCAGCCTGTTCCCACGACGGCCCAACACTCGTAAGGTGAATGCTGGGAGGTGGTTCCTGTGGAAGCAGCCCAGGGAGATCGGATCATCATTCATGGCAGAACGGTCGGGGCGTCCGACCGGCACGGCGAGATCATCGAAGTCCGCGGTGCAAATGGTGCGCCGCCGTACTTCGTGCGTTTTGACGACGGGCACGAGACCATTCTGTATCCGGGTGGCGACTTCACCGTCGACCGCGCGGGAAGGGCGACCTAACCCACCGGATAGGCCGTCCTTCGCGTTGAGCTAAGGTAAGACTTAGCTGCGGAGACGACCGGGGAGGGCACGCGTGGACCACATCCTGGACCTGCCCTTTGAGGTGACGCTCGTGGCTCTCTTCGCTGTGGTGATGGTCCGGGTCAACGCGACGTACTGGATCGGCCGCGGCGCAGCGGCTGGAATGGAACGCACGCGATTTGCACGTGCCTTGCATTGCCCCAAGGCAAGCAAAGCGCAGGCCATGATTCAGCGCTTTGGCCCCTACGCCGTCGTGCTGACCTTCCTGACTATCGGACTCCAAACCGCCGTCAACCTGGCTGCGGGGGCTGCAAGAATGCCACTCAGCCGGTATCTCCCTGCGGCAATAGTAGGCTCCGGCATCTGGGCCTTCGTCTACGCGACCATCGGACTGGCGGCGATAGATGCGTGGCTTGCGGTCATGGCGGCCTCCCCTTTGGCCGACATTCTCCTGGTCCTCTCATTTGCCGGACTTGCCGTCTGCCTGGTCATGCGGCGTCGACGTCGGACGGCTGTGGCGCCAGAAGATACAGTGGTCTGAGTTCCATTACCGGACCGGCGAAAGGGCAGGCGTTGAGTATTGAGCTTCCGGACCTTGCGGAAGGCGACTTCTACTACGAATCGCTCGGAAATGGGCGGTTCCGCTCAACCATCCACGCCCAGGGCGCATGGAATCCGCACGAGCAGCACATGGCGCCCGCATCGGGCATCATGGCTGATGCCCTGCTCCGCCATGAGCCGCGCGACGACGTCCGGATGGCCCGCCTCAGCTACGAAATCCTGGGCTTGATCCCGGGCGGCGAATTCGAAATCACCACAGCTACGGTCCGCCCCGGCAGGACGATTGAACTGATCCAGGCGGAACTCTCAGCGGCAGGACGCGTGGCTATCCGGGCCACCGCCTGGCGGATGGCTACCAGCGACACGAGTGCCGTCGCCGCCATAGAAGACGTTGCCATGCCGGCCCCGGACGAATGCAAGCCGTGGGACGGTGCGAGCGTGTGGCCGGGTGGCTATATCCGGTCCTTGGAAATGCGGATAGCAGAAGGGCACCGGGCAGGCTCGGGCAAAGTCTGGATCCGCACGGAGCATCCCCTCACCGACGCGGCGGACAGCCGCGATGTCGCGAGGCTCGTTGGACTGGTGGACACAGCCAACGGTATTGCCGCCCGTGTTTCGCCCGGCAAGAACAGCTACATCTTCCCCAACCTTGACCTGCAGATCCACATGTACCGTGAACCTGCGGGCGAATGGCTGGGCCTGGACAATATGGTCTCCTTCGGCAATGACGGCATCGGCCTGACGTCCACCGTGCTTCACGACATCAGCGGCCCGTTCGGCCGCGCCGAGCAGATCCTCACGCTGAGGAAGAGCTGATGGTTGAGGACCTCGCCCGAACACAGCGCACGCTGACGGTGGTGCGCCAGGAAGAATCGCTCGGCGTCGCCGATGACCTGGACTTCGGGATCGAGCTCCTCAACCGTGCCCGCAGGGGGCTGCTGGCGCCAACGCTGCGGTTGTACCGGCCCCGCCCTACCGTGGCGTTCGGGCAACGCGATGCCAAGCTGCCGGGATTCCAGGCCGCATCCGAGGCCTGCCGGGACCTGGGTTTCGAACCACTGATCCGCAAGGCGGGGGGCCGGGCAGCGGCCTACCATCGGGGCACCCTGGTGATCGACCATGTGGAGCCACACAGCGACGCGATCTCCGGGGCGAAAGCCCGTTTCTCCTTCTTTGGCGAGCTCCTCGCAGGCGCGCTCCGCCGCGTCGGCGTCCAGGCGGCCGTCGGGGAGATCCCCGGGGAGTACTGTCCCGGTGAGTTCAGTGTCCACGGCCTTGACCCGGATTTTCCAACACACCAGCTCAAGCTGGTCGGCACCGCCCAGAGGGTGGTCTCCGGGGGATGGCTGTTCAGCTCGGTGATCGTCGTCGAGAACTCGGCACCCATCCGCGAAGTCCTCACTGCCAGCTACGGAGCCCTCGGACTGGAGTGGGATCCCGCCACCGCCGGGGCCGCCAATGACCTTTTGCCGCAGCTGGACGTACCCACGGTGGAAGACGCCGTCGTCGCGGCTTACGCAGAATACGCCGAACTTATCGACGGCGATTTCCAGGGCCTTCTCCCTGTGACGAGCACCCGCACGCCGTTGTAGACGAATACCGGCAGGACTACGCTTGAGGCCACAACCAAGTGGACCGAGGTAGAGCAATGGACAAGAAGCCATCCGTTGTCCACGATTCCGACGCGGACCTCACCGTCGGTCCGCCGAAGCGATCCGCCGCGGGTTTGCCCAGCCTGGTGGACTCCTTGCCCCGTGCGTTGAGCCAGATGGGGCCGTCGCGCACCTGGAAGTCCCTGCTGGCCATGAACCAGAGGGATGGCTTCGACTGCATGAGCTGCGCTTGGCCGGATCCTCCGGAGCGGAAGCTGGCCGAGTTCTGTGAGAACGGCGCGAAGGCCGTCGGGTGGGAGGCTGATCCGCTCAAGGTTCCGTCCGGTTTCTGGGACGAGAACGACGTCGAATCCCTCGCCGGGCGTTCGGAATACTGGCTGGGACAGCAGGGCAGGCTCGTGGAGCCCGTCTACAAACCCGCAGGTTCCAGCCACTACCGTCCCATCAGTTGGGACAATGCGTTCCGGATTGTGGCCCGAGAACTCAACGCCCTGGAATCGCCCGACGAAGCCACCTTCTACACGAGCGGCCGGACGAGCAACGAAGCCGCGTTCGTCTACCAGCTCTTCGTCCGCGCCTTCGGGACCAACAACCTGCCCGATTGCTCGAACATGTGCCATGAGTCCACGGGGCTGGCCCTCGGTGAGACGCTCGGCGTGGGCAAGTCCGCCGTCACCTACACGGACTTCGCCAAGGCTGATTTGATCATCATCATGGGCCAGAACCCGGGGACCTGCCATCCCCGGATGCTCACCGCGCTGGAAGAGGCAAAGCTCGCCGGTGCCAGCATTGTCGCGGTGAACCCGCTCCCCGAAGCAGGACTCATCAACTTCAAGAACCCGCAACGGCCCCGTGGGCTCGTGGGCAAAGGAACGGACTTGGCAGACCAGTTCCTGCAGATCCGCCTCGCAGGCGACATGGCGTTGCTTCAAGCCGTCTCCAAGCGGGTCCTGGAAGCGGAGAAGGCGGCACCGGGGGCGGTACTGGACCATGCGTTCATCGAGGAGCACTGCCAAGGCCTCGAAGAGTTCCAAGCCCATATCGAAAACCTGGATGAGCAGGACGTCCTCGCCGCAACGGGCTTGAGGGCGGAGGAAATCGATGAGCTCGCCTCCCGCTACCTGCGTGCGGAGAAGGTCATCATTACCTGGGCCATGGGCCTGACCCAGCACAAGAAGGCCGTGGCGACCATCAAGGAGATCGCCAATCTGCTCCTGCTCCGCGGGAACATCGGCAAACCCGGCGCGGGCCCGTCGCCGATCCGTGGACACAGCAACGTCCAAGGGGACCGCACCATGGGCATTTGGGAGAAGATGCCGGAACCGTTCCTCAACGCCCTGCAGCAGGAATTCGGCTTCGACCCGCCGCGGCACCCGGGCCTCGATTCCGTGGACAGCATCCGTGGCATGCGGGACGGCCGGATCAAGGTGCTCGTAGCACTTGGTGGAAACCTCGTGCACGCAATGTCGGACACCACCGCGGCTGAGGCAGCCGTCCGCAAGACCCGCTTGTCCGTACAGGTTTCCACGAAGCTCAACCGTTCCCACGCCGTCGTGGGGGAACAAGCGATGATCCTGCCGACGATGGGCCGCACGGAAATAGACCGCCAGGCGAGCGGCGAGCAGTTCGTCACCGTCGAAGACACCGTCTGCGCGGTACACCGTTCGGCGGGAAGGCTGGAGCCGATCTCCGACAAAGTCTTGTCTGAAGTGGCGATCGTGTGCCGCATGGCCCGGACGGTACTCGGCGATAAAGTCCCCGTTGATTGGCGAGGTTTCGAGGCAAACTACGACTCAGTGCGCGAACACATTTCCCATGTGGTGCCGGGCTTCGAGAACTTCAACCAAAAAGCCCGAAGCCGTGACGGTTTCGTCCTGCCCCATGGCCCCCGGGACGAGCGGAAGTTTCCCACCGCCACGGGAAAGGCAATGTTCACGGTCAACGACCTTGAGACCATCCACGTCCCGGAAGGGCGACTGCTGCTTCAGACAGTGCGCTCCCACGATCAATTCAACACGACCACCTACAGCATGAACGACCGCTACCGGGGCGTGAAGAAGGGCCGTATGGTGCTTTTTGCGCACCGCGACGACCTGGCTGATCTGGGCCTTGCCGACGGCGGCTATGTGGACGTCCACAGCGAAGCCGACGACGGCGTGGACCGGGTCCTGCGCCAGTTGCGGTTGATCGCGTACCCGACAGCCCGTGGTTGCGTGACTGCGTATTACCCAGAAGCGAACGTCCTTGTGCCGCTGGATTCGACCGCCGAAGGCAGCAATACTCCCGCGTCCAAGTCCGTGGTGGTGCGCCTGGAACCGGTCGCACCACCCGGATAACCCCCTCGTGGGCGTCAGGCGGCGAGGCGCGCTTCGACCTCGGCCGCGGAAGGGTTGGTGACCGCGGTACCGTCCGGGAAAAGGACCGTGGGGACAGTCTGGTTGCCGCCGTTCAGCTTCTCCACGAGTTCGGCAGTCCCCTCAACCTCTTCGATGTTGATCTCGTTGTAGCCGATGCCCTTGGCATCCAGCTGCTTCTTCAGGCGGTTGCAATAACCGCACCAAGTGGTCGAGAACATAGTGATGGTGCCGGATTCGGGGGTGAAGTCCACGGATTCTCCTGTGGTCGTTGTTATGAACTACTCGCGTCAACGGTAACCCGGCAGGCACTATTCCTTCGCGCGCATGTGTCACATGACACGGTGCACATAGAAACGGCGCGACGCATCGCGCCGCGCACGCCCGAAGAAGAGAAATCGACGTGCGGTTCCCCAGGACCGTAGGCAGTCGATCCTAGAGCGACTCGTCGACGGCGACGCCGGACTGGAACTCGCGGCCGTCGGCTTCACTGAAGGCCGTCATCACGTGTCCCTTGCCAAGGCCGTTGATCGCCGAGAGGGGGAAATGGCCCGTTATGGTGTTCCCCGAGTGCTCAACACCCTTGAGGTCGTAGTTCTCTTCGGCGCTTTGGTCGTGGTTGAACGAGAAGAAGGCGATCGCCTCTCCGTTCATGAACTCGATGCCCAGTCTTCGTTGAGAGGAATAATCAGGAGTCGCCGCGACCAGGCCCACGACAAAGGCGCCGGAACCAGGGATGTTGCCCTCGATCTCGAACTTCGCCACGAGCGTGGCTTCCGTGGCGGTAATGCTGGCCTGCTTCAGAAGTGCCTCATGGATGCTCATGGCTCAATCCTGCTCTGTGCGACCTCCGCCGTCCACCCCTGATTCGGGTTTTGTCAGAGCCGTGCCATCGGCCGGATCTTATCGGTCCTACGGCCAAAATCAGCCCTGACCAGCTGGAAGACCTGCTGATACAGGTACCGGCAGGGCCTCCCTCGCGGCCCGGAGTGCTTCTAGGGTTGAGGACGTGGAGAACCGGAATGGAAGCATGAAGCGATTGCTCGTCCCGTCTGCGGCGCTGTTGTGGGGGTTCCAGTTCGCATTCCTTAACCCTGCGCTGGCACTCAGGCGCCGGAGCTACTGATGTGGTGAACACGCGCGCGATTGTCTCCTTCGCCTGGGTGGCCGGGCCGCCCCTGGCGGCCTTCATCATGGGGGCGCTGGGCAATCGGGCCATCCTGCTCGCCCTCGGTGCGGTCGCGGTCCTCAATCTGTTTGCCGGGCGGCCGTCGCGGCGGATGCCGCCGAAGGAACGGCCTGCCGCCTCTGCGGCTGCCCTTGACGCTATCGCTTGAGCCTGACGACGCGCAGGATGATGCCCGCTGCGAACATCAGCACGCCCAAGCCCGCCGATAGCGGCGGAAGCGTGGCCACGAGGATCACGCAAGCCAGTGCTCCGAACACTTGGAGCGCTTTGGGGTATCGGCGGTCTTCGGCCGGCTGGGTGAACGCCGCAATATTGGCGACCAAATAGTAGATGAGCACGCCGAACGAGGAGAAGCCGATCGCGCCGCGCAAGTCGGCGACCGCGACGATTACGCAGATCACGACGGCGAGGGTGACTTCGGCCCGGTGCGGGACACGATACCGGGGGTGGACGGCGGCGAGCCAGTGCGGCAGGTCGTGGTGCCTGGCCATTGCCAGGGTGGTCCGAGCCAAACCGGCGATGAGGGCCAGCAGGGCACCGAGGGAAGCGACGGCGGCTCCCACGCGGACCACCGGAACGGCCCAGGAGAAAGTCCCGGCTCCGACCGCGGCAGCGAGCGGCGTCGGGGTGCCGGCCACTCCGTCCGGACCGAGAGTGGCGAGAAGGGTGAGGGCGATGATCGCGTAGAGGACGACGGCGATGCCAAGGGCGATCCCGATGGCACGCGGAATGGCGCGCCGCGGGTTGCGGACTTCCTCTCCCATGGTTGCGATCCTCGCATAGCCGGCGAACGCGAAGAACAGCAACCCGGCGGATTGGAGGATCCCGTACCAGCCGTGTGCAAGCAGTCCATCCCCGGGAATGTTGGCCGTGGAGGGAGCAGAACCGCCCCAGCAGACTGCGACGCCAATGGCGAGGGCTGCCAGCACTGCGAGAACCAGAAGGCGTGTGAGGCCAGCCGTGCGGGTCACCCCGTGATAGTTCACGACGGCGAGGGCGACGACGGCGGCGATGGCCACGGGGCGTTCCCATCCCGGAGGGGCGGCATAGGCGGCGAATGTCATGGCCATGGCCGCCGCGCTGGCGGTCTTGCCGATGACGAATCCCCAACCGGCCAGGTAACCGGACCACGGTCCCAGCCGTTCACGACCGTAAACGTAGCTTCCGCCCGACGTCGGGTATGCGGCGGCGAGCTGGGCGGAGGACGTCGCGTTGCAGAATGCCACGGCAGCCGCGACGACCAGTCCAACCAGCAGTCCTGATCCTGCGGCGGCAGCGGCCGGAGTGAAGGCCGCGAATACGCCGGCGCCGATCATGGAGCCCAATCCGATCACGACCGCGTCAAAGGTACCCAGCCGACGGGCCAGGGCCTGGGGGTTGCTCATGAGCCTAGGACTTCCCCGTGACCGTCAGGACGATGAGGACGCAGTTGAGGCCAACGATGAGTGCTGCGCTGGTCCACCCGGCAATCTTCAGTGCCGTGGAATCCGTGTGGATGCCCATGACCTCGCGCTTGCCGGTGAGCCGGATCAGCGGAATCAAGGCGAAAGGAATGCCGAAGCTCAGCAGGACTTGGCTCAGCACGAGCGCCAGGGTGGGTTCTATGCCCGCGCCCAGAATGACCAACGCCGGGACCAGCGTGATCACCCGGCGGAGCAGCAAGGGCACCCGGATTTTGAGGAGTCCGCCCATGACCGTTGCCCCGGCGTAGCATCCGACGGACGTTGAAGCGAGGCCCGAGGCAAGCAAGCCGACGCCGAAAGCCACTCCGATAATCGGACCAAGGGCCGATGTAACGGCGGCATGGGCCCCGGCGATGGTGTCGGTTCCTTCGACTCCCCGCAGGCTGGACGCGGCCAAAAGGAGCATGGCGATGTTCACGACTCCGGCCAGCATCAAGGCGGCCACGACGTCCACGCGGGTGGTCTTGATGAGCCTTGTCCGTACAGCGGGATCTTCCGAGAAACCATGCCGGTCACGGGCCAGGGCCGAATGCAGGTAGATGGCATGCGGCATGACAGTGGCACCGAGCATGCTCGCAGCGAGGAGGACAGTGTCAGTGCCTTCGAACCGCGGCACCAAACCAGCCAATACGCCACCGGTCTCGGGGGGATTGACGAAGAGCCCCGAAACGAAACCGACGGCGATGACGGCCAGGAGCATCATGATGGCGTACTCAAAGGACTTCTGGCCCCGTGACGACTGGAGCGCCAGGAGCAACATTGATGCCACGCCGATGATGATTCCGCCCATGAGGAGCGGCAGTCCGAAGAGAAGGTTGAGGGCTACCGCTCCGCCGATGACCTCGGCCATGTCGGTAGCCCCGGCAACCACCTCTGCCTGGACCCAGAACAGTCTGCGGCGGTGGGTTCCCAAGCGTTTGCCCAGGAGCTCCGGAAGGCTGTGGCCGGTGGCCAAGCCGAGCTTCGCCGACTGGTACTGCACCAGGACAGCCATGATGTTTGCCGCTACCAGGACCCACACGAGCAGGTAGCCGTAATTCGCTCCGGCAGTGAGGTTTGCCGCGACGTTACCCGGGTCCACGTATGCGATCGCAGCCACGAAAGCCGGACCCAACAAGAGCAGCCGGGACCTCCACCGGGTCTTGCTCGCCGGTCGCTCAACAATCGTGGCAGCCATGGTTTCCTCAACATCGGGGATACGGACATGATGAGGATACCGTTAAGTTAGGCATGCCGAAAAGTTGTTTTTAGGTGCGGCTTGATAAGCGCGCTTGCCCAACTGACTCGCACTAGATGTCGTTCTGAGCCCTCTAAACGACATTAACTGCGAGCTAGTTGGGTGAGTTCAGGCATGGGTGGGTTCTTCGACCAGCGCGGTGGCGATGCTGTCCGCGTCGTCGAGCGCGGCGAGGTACCGTTCGGCATCCAGGGCCGCGGCACAACCCGTGCCGGCGGCCGTAATGGCTTGGCGGTAGCGGTGGTCCACGGCGTCACCGCAAGCGAACACTCCCGAGAGATTGGTAACGGTGGTGGGGGAGTCGACCTTGATGTAACCCTCGGCGTCGAGCTCCACTTGTCCCGCAACAAGGTCCGTCCGAGGGACATGTCCAATGGCCACGAATATGCCCGTAGCCGCATGTTCGCGCGATTCACCGGAACGTGTGTCGGCCAGGGTTACCCCGGCGACTTTGGTGTCGCCGTGGATTGCGGTGATGGCCGAGTTCCACGCGAAGCGGATTTTCGGATTGTCCTTGGCCCGCTGGGCCATGATCCGGGAGGCCCGGAGCTCTTCCCTGCGGACGACGACGGTCACGGTCTTCGCGAACCGGGTCAGGAACATCGCTTCTTCCATGGCCGAATCACCGCCACCCACCACGATGATTTCCTGTTCGCGGAAGAAGAAGCCGTCGCACGTGGCGCACCACGAAACGCCGTGTCCGCTCAGCCTCTTCTCTTCGGGCAAGCCGAGTTCCTTGTAGGCGGAGCCGGTCGCAAGGATGACGGCCGGTGCCTCGTGGGTGTCGCCCGAGCCGGTGACCACGCGCTTGAGGTGGCCACGCAGCTGGACTTCAGTGACGTCGTCGAACGCTATCTTGGCGCCGAAGCGCTCGGCCTGCTCCTGCAGGCCATCCATGAGTTCCGGACCCTGGATTCCCGCGGGGAAGCCGGGGAAGTTTTCCACTTCCGTGGTGTTCATCAACGCGCCGCCGGCGGTGACCGATCCGGCAAGGACGAGGGGGCTCAGGCCCGCCCGGGCGGCATAGATTGCCGCGGTGTAGCCGGCTGGGCCGGATCCGACGATGATCAGCTGTTCTTTGCTCATGGGACAAGTGCAACAAGGACGAGGACTTCAATCAAGGGATCGTCAATCCGAGTGCATATTGGGTGAATGTCCGGCGAGCCGGTGACCGGACGTTTCGGCGGCTCATGGCACGTGGTAGAGGCTGTTGAGGGCTGCCCATTGGAGGAGCATGATCGACTTTCCGTCCACGATGCGGCCGTCGCCGATCATGGCGAGAGCATCGGCGAAGGCAATCTCGATGGTTTCGATGTCCTCGCCCTCAGCGGCTACTCCGCCGCCGGGTCCTGTCTGGTCCGCCGGGGTGTAGGGCGCGACGTAGAAGTGCAGCCGTTCGGTAACCGATCCAGGGCTCATGTATGCGTCGAAGACGTGCCGCAGCGCTCCGACGTCGACGCCGAGCTCCTCGCTTGCCTCGCGACGGATAGCCGTTTCGGGATCGTCGTCGTCCAGCAATCCGGCAGCAGCCTCGATCAGCATCCCGTCCGGATGATCGTTGACATAGGCCGGGAAGCGGAACTGCCGGGTGAGTAGAACCGTGCCCCGGCCGGCGTCGTACAACAGAATCGTCGCGCCGTTCCCTCGATCGTAACTTTCCCGTTGCTCCGTGACCCATCGGCCATCCCTGCGGCGGTAGTCGAAGGTGGTGCGGCGCAGCACGTGCCATCCGTCCGAGGTCACTTCGACGTCGCGCACAACCACGGCGGGATTGCGGTCAAGGCCTCGGCCGGTCTGGACGAGACCGGTGCGGCCGCGGTGATCGGGTACATCAATTCCAGGACGCATCGTCGTGGGAGGCGCATCGTTTCTCAGAGTCATGCCGTTAGAATAGTGCATAATCGTGCAACATCAGGAAGGAACGCGCATGCTTGCTGCCGAACGACTCGAATACCTCCTCACGCGCCTTGCCGCCGACGGCAAGGTGATCGCCAAAGACATCGCCCGCGAACTTGGTTTGTCCGAAGACAGCGTGCGCCGCGACCTGCGGGAGCTTGCCGCGGCCGGGCTGTGCCAGCGTGTGTATGGCGGTGCGCTGCCGGTTTCTCCTGCCATCGCCGACTACGCCACCCGCGTTACGGTTGAGCCGGAGAGCAAGGGACGTATTGCTGTCCTCGCCGCTTCGATGGTCCAGCCGGGTTCCGCCGTGATCCTCGACGGCGGCACCAGCACCCTCGCGGTGGTTCGCGCGCTGCCCGCGGAGCTCGACTGCACGGTGATTACCCACAGCCCGACCATCGCCTCGGCGCTTGTCGACCACCCCCTCATTGAGGTGTTCCTCCTCGGTGGTCGCTTGTTCAAACACTCTGCCGTGACGTGCGGTGCTGCCGCCGTCGAGGCGACCCAAGCCATATCCGCCGAGCTCTTCTTCCTGGGTGTCACCGGAGTCCATCCCGACCACGGGCTGACAACCGCCGACGCAGACGAAGCCGCCATGAAACGCGCTCTCGCCGCCCGTGCGGCAGATACTTACGTCCTCGCGAGCACCGAGAAGATCGGGACCGCTTCGCGCTACTCGGTATTGCCCTTTGCCAGCGTCACCGGCATCATCACCGATGCGCCAGCCGAAGATCCGACCATGAGGGAGCTCTCGCGCCTCGGCGTCGCCCTTCTTGGCGCTGGCTGACTCTGCTGGTCACTGGCTCGCGCTACTCCAGTCGGTCCTGGTGTGCGCGGATGACGAAGTGTTCAACGCGGCGGTCCGGAACCAGCCAGATCAATGCCACGACGGTGTAGGCGGCGACGCCGAGTAAGGGATGCAGAACGCAGAGGCCAAGGCCGGCCAGATAGATGAGCGGCGACGTCTTCCCCTTCCAGTCCCGGCCAATCGCCTGGGCAAGCGCACCCTGCCGCCCCTGGTGCCGGATCAAGGACTGTTGCAGGACGAAGTAGGCAATGGCGGCGCAGAGCAGGTTGACCCCGTAAGCCAGGACAGGGACCTCGGCGAAGCCCGACTCATCCATCCAGCGCGTGCTGAACGGGAAGAGGGATATCCAGAACAACAGGTGCAGGTTCGCCCACAGTATTCCGCCGTTGACTCGATCCGCCAGATGGATCATGTGGTGGTGGTTGTTCCAGTAGATTCCCACGTAGACGAAGCTGAGCAAGTAGCTGAGGAACGTGGGAAAGACGCTGAGCAAGGCATGCCAGCTCGGTTCCGCGGGGACCCGCAGCTCAAGCACCATGATGGTGATGACAATGGCCAGGACGCCGTCACTGAATGCCTCGAGCCGGTTCTTGTTCATCGGATTGCCTTCATGGGGACATCATCGTTGCTGCGGACTCCCGCGGCCAAGGGATTACGCTTGCCCTTCCCGCCTAGCCCAGTGTGGACGCGTCAATGACGAAGCGGTACCGCACATCCGAGGCGAGGACCCGTTCGTAGGCGTCGTTGATCTTGTCGGCCGGGATAACCTCGATCTCGGCGCCGAGTCCATGTTCGGCGCAGAAGTCGAGCATTTCCTGGGTCTCCCGGATGCCGCCGATTGCGGATCCGGCGAAGGAGCGCCGTCCCGTGATGAGCGAGAACACATTGACCGGGAGCGGTTCCGCCGGTGCGCCGACGTTCACCAGCGCGCCGTCGAGGGTCAGCAACTGAAGGTAGGAGCTGATGTCGATGGGGGCGCTGACGGTGTTGATGATCAAGTCGAAGGTCCCCGCAAGCTTTTCGAAGGTGGCCGGCTCGCTCGTGGCGAAGTACTGATCGGCGCCCAAGCGCAGGCCGTCTTCCATTTTCTTCAGCGATTGGGACAACACCGTGACTTCGGCGCCCATGGCGTGGGCGAGCTTGACGGCCATGTGCCCCAGCCCGCCGAGCCCGACGACGCCGACCTTCTTGCCCGGCCCGGCACCCCAATGCCGAAGCGGCGAATAGGTGGTGATGCCTGCGCACAGCAGGGGAGCAGCGGCGTCGAGCTCTATTCCATCGGGGATCCGCACCACGAAGTCCTCGGTCACGACGACGTGGGTGGAGTAGCCGCCCTGGGTGATGGTCCCGTCGCGGTCAACGGCGCCGTAGGTCCCCGTCATGCCTTTCAGGCAGTACTGCTCCTCGCCCTTGCGGCAGTTCCCGCATTCGCCGCAGGAGTTGACCATGCAGCCGACGCCGACGCGGTCGCCGACCTTGTGGCGGCTCACTTCGGAGCCGATTTCGGTGACAATTCCGGCGATTTCGTGGCCGGGGGCGAGCGGGTAGGACTGTGGTCCCCAGTCCCCGCGGACGGTGTGGATGTCTGAATGGCAGATGCCTGCGTACTTGATCTCGATCAGCACGTCGTGTGCACCGACGTCGCGGCGCTCAATCGTGGTCGGGACGAGGGCCTCGCTCGCGGACGGGGCGGCGCAAGCATTTACGGTCAGCATTTTTCTCCTGTTGGTGGACGGAGGATTGGCACTATCTAGCCAACACGAGATTTCCGACGTGAGGGAGTCCCTGCTGGTAGGGGTACTGGCAGGGACTCCCTCAACTCAATCGGATCTGTTGCGGACTAGCTGGCGCCCAGGAAGATCGGGTTCGTCAACGCTGCCATAGGACCGAGCGGGATGACCGTTCCCATCTCCGTGCCGCTGCCGGACGTTCCGTCAATCTTCGGATGCCGGACCTCTACGCGCACGTACGCCGCGAGCTGCGGGGTTGTAACCCATGTGCTCGTTCCCTGGCCCGACGCGGGAATCGTCACCTGCTGGGTCTGGCCTTCATCCGTGATGAAGCGTACGACGCCGTTCGGCACGCCGGCGATTTTTGCCGTCACCGTGGCAGGGGCGTCTGCCGCGACGTTGAGCCGGTCGCCCACGGTCGCGCTCTTGCCGCCGGCCGTGACTTGGAAGTCCACCGAGACGTCAGCGGACTCGGCGATCCAGTTCCGGCCGTTGCGGATGCCGTCAAGCAGGGCATCGCGGGACAATGCTGCGGCGTTGACCACGTTGTGGGGGAAGCCGATGACCTGCGGGACGCTGTGGGCGTCGCTGTTGCCCATCGCCGGGAGCCACCGGCCACCTGTGCGCACGGAGTGGGCCAGCATTGAGTCCCACGTGTTGACGGAGGACTCATCGTCGAGGGTCCACGGGCCCGTCCATACCTCAACCGCATCGGCGTCGTCGTAGCCGAACTTCCAGCGGCAGGCGACATACGGGCAGTACGGGTGAGCCGGCACAACAATCCCGCCCGAGGAGTGGATCCGCTGCGCTGCCTGCTCGAACCCCTTGTCGCGGGCCCGGTAGCGCCAGTCGATCCATTCGCCCGGCTCCAGGCCGAGAGCGAGGTAGTGACCGTTTCGCGTGGTGACTTCCTCGCCCGTGAGGATGAGCAGATCGTTGCCGGCGAGCGGCCCCCAGACGCCGTGCGATGCCGGCGTGTTGTGGTCCGTGGAGATCATGAAGTCGAGACGCGCGGCGCGGGCACCGGCTGCGACTTCCTCGGGGGTACGCTTTCCGTCCGAGTAGACGGTGTGCAGGTGCGCATCGCCGCGGTACCAGGCTGCGCCGCGGCCGGCGATCTGCTGCGGAGGGTACTGGGGCTTGAAAGGGGTGCCGTCGGGCCCGTACTCAAGGGTGACGTTCACGGTGTAGTCAAGGCCCTGCCCGGCCACCTGGTACGGGCCGAGAACGACGTTCCACGTGCCCTTTCCAACGGGTCCCGGCAGGTAGCCCGGCGTCGTTTCGCCGGCGCTGATGCTGAATTCGGTCCGGAAACCGCCGGACCAGCCGCGGAAACCCTTGCCGGCGAGGTCGGTGCCCTTCTCATCGAAGATTCCGATGTCGCAGGCGTTCCCGAGGAGTCCAGAGGCCACCTGCGGCTTGCTGTAGGTGTACGAAACGCTGATCTTGTTGACGCCGGCCGGGACCTCGATGGGCAAATAGACGAAGTCTGCGGCGCCCGGATCCAGATGGCCGGTGATCGTCTTGGTCTTGCTGGTTCCGGTAGCGGCTGCCGCGAACGAAACCGGGGCCAGGGTCAAGGCCGCGCCGGTCAGTGCGGCGGCCAGGAATCCGCGCCGGGTGGAAGAGAAGGAGACATTGTCGCCCGAATGGGCTTTGCATGGTGAAGTCACTCCCTCGATGTTGCCGATCGTTACTGAACAGTAGGCAACGGAGCCACGAACGCAGCATGAAACAACGGGCGCCAGCAAGCGGCGTCCAATTAGTGGACTCGTCTTCATTTGACCCTTGCCACGAGCCATGCCCGGGCTTACTGTTCTTGGCATGCACCAAGGGCTGGGGCGACGGCGCAATCCATTCCCATGGACCGAACAGGACGGTGTTTTTAGATGTGCGATATTCCGGGTTTGATCAGTCGCCTTGAGGCCGAAGACCTCGCTCGATTGCGCGAGGTGGGCACAGAAAAGCCCTTGGACCCAGGGATGATCGCCGCCATAGACACCGCGGCTGGCGGGCCGGGCGAAGGCCGCGGCTATTACGTGGTCAATGGTTCCCTCTATCCGGTCGAAAGCAGGGACTACCACCTCCGGGAAGATGTAGCGGAGGCCGTGTTCGCAGCGGAAGGAACCTCCGTAGGCGTCACGGGCTAGACCCTGGGGACGCCGCTCCCCAGGCCACCCGCACCGGCCCACACTGGAAAAACCAGGTGGGCCGGCGCTTTGGGCTAGAGGGTTCCGAGTAGCTCCTCCATTTCCTTGATCTCGGCCTTCTGGGCCGTCACGATGTCCTTGCCCAGTTTGAGGGCATCGGCGTTCTTGCCGTCGGTGCCTTCCTTCTGCGCCATGGCCACCGCCCCTTGGTGGTGGGCGATCATGTGGGTCAGGAACAGCCTGGCTGCTTCCCGGCTTTGGGCGGACTCGAGTTTCGTCATGTCCTCGTCGTCCACTATTCCGTTCATGGTGTGGTCGCCGGACATCCCGACTGGCTCGTTCCATTCCTTGAGCCAGCCCGTCATCTTCTCGATCTCAGGGTCTTGGGCTGCCTTGATCCTGCCGGCGAGCGCAGTCACTTGGGCCGGGACGTCGTTCTTGGCGAGCATAATGTCGCTCATCTGAACGGCCTGGGCATGGTGGGGGATCATCATCCGGGCAAACCCTGTGTCCGCCGCGTTGTGGCCTCCCGCCGAGCAGCCGGCAAGTGCGATTGCTGCGGCAACGGCAAAGGTGGTCATGGTCAGTTTTTTTCTCATGGTTTTGGGGTCCTTCAATCAATCAGCCTGCAGAGGTACGGCTGCGTGGGACGCGCACAGCAAGCCAACCTCGTGGGCGGCGCGTCAGGGTGGAGTCTTGTGCAGCGGGCCGGCAGCCCGGTGCGGCTGTGGATTTTACGTGCGGCTGATGCGGAGGTCGCCCGGGGAAGGACTACCCGGGCGGTGCGAATAGCCGGAGACCAGGGCGCCGGCCTCGGCCGTGCCCACATTGGCATAGGGCGGGACGCCGGGTAGGGGTGCTGTCAGCGTGTTATGGCCCGGCGCAGGCACGCAGACGGCGTGCAGGGCCGACATCCCGGTACAGGTGCCCGGGCTTGTGCAAGACGGCGCCGGCGGTGAAGCCGCGGGTTGAACTGCAGCTTCGTCCGGCAGTGACGCCCGTTCAGCGACCGCGTGGACAGCATGCGACTGGCTCACGACGGCGGCCGGGCTCCCGACAGGGGTGGCGTGCATGCTGTGGCCACCCGCCATGACATGCATCCCGACGATTCCGGCGATGATCGACAACAGTCCTGCCAACAGACCCATGCGGAGGAGGAAGGCGGTGGCGCGGCCCCGTAGGGGGTCGGTCATGGTCTTCCTCCTTTTTGCGGCTTGTGCGCTCGGTTCTCAGGTTACGACGGGTTCAACGAGCATAGGCGCCGTTCAGTTTCACCCTGCCGCCTTCACCCTGCCGCCATAGTCCGGCCCGTCATGGTCCTCGGTGGTTGTGCGGCCTTCGCGGCGGCGGCTTCGCGGGCAAGGAATGCTCCGAGCTCGCCGATGGTGCTCATCAAGGGCGCAGGGAAGACGACGGTGGTGTTCTTGTCCACGCCGATCTCCACCATGGACTGCAGGTTGCGCAGCTGCAGGGCCAAAGGGTGGGCCATCATGGTGTCCGAGGCCATGCCCAGCGCGGCGGCGGCCAGGGACTCGCCTTCGGCGGCGATGATCTTGGCGCGCTTCTCACGCTCAGCCTCGGCTTGGCGGGCCATGGCGCGCTTCATGCTGTCCGGCAGCTGGATGTCCTTGAGTTCCACGAGGGTCACTTCGACGCCCCATTCCAAGGTCAGGCCATCCAGGATCTGACGGATATTGGCATTGATGACATCCGTTTCTGCGAGCGTTTCGTCGAGCGTGTGCTGGCCTACCACCTTGCGCAGCGTGGTTTGCGCGATCTGGTCAATCGCGGAGTAGACGTTTTCGATGGCGAGGACGGACTTGATGGCGTCCACCACCCGGAAATAGGCGACGGCGGAAATGTCCAGGCTGACGTTGTCCCGCGTGATGATGCCCTGGGACTGGATGGGCATGGTGACGATCCGCAGGGACACTTTCCTCAGCCGGTCGACGAACGGGATGATGATCACAAGCCCCGGAGTCCGGAGGCTCTGGACCCTCCCCAGCCTTAGCAGGACACCGCGCTCATACTGCGTGACAATGTGGATGGCCATCGAAAACCAGATGACCAGCAGGACAATCAAGACAATAAGCCAGGTGATGGCGTCCGCTGTCATGGCCGCCCACCGGCTTCGTCGCTTAGTGCTGATGCGTTCATGGCGGAGATCCTTTGGTGGCAGTGGAGGGAAAAGGGAGCCCAAGTTCCGCAGCGAGGCAGGCGAACCCGCTTACGTTGTATCTCCAGTAAATACCTTGGATTCGCCGAGTTGTAGGGCCTGCGGGCCTATCCTCCGGGTCGGATTAGCGGCGCCATGATCCAAGGGAACCGACGTGGTCCGAACGAATGAAAGGAACGCCCCCTTCGGGGACATTCCTTTCAATTTCGTGGCTTAGACCCTTTCGCGGGTCCGGTCGATAACCGGCTCCGGATCGTTCGTGAACTCACGGTGGCGGCGTGGGAAGGCCCAGAACATGAAGTCCTTCGCGTCCACCTTGGGCTCAGGGCGTTCCTCGGGTTCCTGTGAGGCATCTTTCCTGGTGTCCCGCCGGAAATCCTTGTTGTAGCCGTAGCACATCACAGACCTCCTTCTAGCAACTGCCCTTTAATCGTCCTCCCGATTCGGCACGCAGTCCACCTTTCAGGGGCGGATCCGCATATAGGCACAATGGAGGAGTGAAATCCCCACTCGTTCCCGGGAACGCCGCGCTCGCATACCGCCCTTTCGACCTGGACACGATCGGCGCGGGACTCGTCTTCGGAGAATCACTGGGGGAACTCGCCAAAGCCCTCGGTGCGGGAGGAACTGCAGGAACCGCGGTCGTGCAAGCGCCACCGGGGACCGGCAAGACGACGCTCGTGCCGCCCTTGCTTGCCAACATCGCGCTCGCCAACATCGGTGCCGGCGCCGTCACAGGGAAAGAGCGCCCCAGAGTGATCGTGACCCAACCACGACGGGTCGCCGCCCGCTCAGCCGCTCGGCGCCTCGCCGCCCTCGACGGCAGCCGGCTCGGCGATCGGGTCGGGTACACGGTCCGCGGAGAAAGCCAGACGGGTCCGGGGACCATCATTGAGTTCGCCACTCCGGGAATCCTCTTGCGCCGCCTGCTCGCGGATCCGGGGCTTGAGACCGCCAGCGCTGTGATCCTGGACGAGGTTCACGAACGCGGCCTGGAGACAGACCTGCTGCTCGGAATGCTCATCGAGGTCCGTGAGCTGCGGGAGGACCTCACCCTCGTTGCGATGTCTGCAACGCTGGACGCGCCACGGTTTGCCGCGCTGATTGGTAGTTCCGGCGTCGGGGAGGGTGCAGACGGAAAGCACGACGGCGGCGGGCCGGCACCCGTCGTCGACTGTCCGGCCGCGCTGCATCCCTTGAAAGTGGACTGGGCGCCCGCGGCAGGTCCACGTTTGGACGGACGCGGCGTGACCCGCACCTTCCTGGACCATGTGGCGGACACGGCCGCGTCGTCGTACACGGACACGCTCGCAGCTGATCCGGACATCGACGCCCTGGTCTTCGTCCCGGGTGCATGGGAGGTCTCCTATGTCGCTTCCCGGCTGCGCGCCCGCCTCGCTGCGAGGCTACCGGACGCGGAGGTATTGGAGCTTCACGGCCAGGCAAGCCCGGCGGAACAAGACCGGGCGGTTTCCGGCCGTGAGCCCGGCGGATCTCCCCGGATTGTCGTCTCGACTGCCCTGGCCGAATCCTCCCTGACAGTGCCGGGAGTCCGGCTCGTCATCGACTCGGGGCTGTCCCGTGAGCTGCGGCGTGACGCCAACCGCGGCATGTCCGGCCTGGTCACGGTCTCGTGCTCCCGTGCCTCCGCCGAACAGCGCGCCGGACGCGCGGCACGCCAAGGACCCGGACGGGTGGTCCGCTGCTACGAGCAAAAAGCGTTCGGCGCCGCGCCGGCCCACCCCACACCGGAAATTGCGGCCGCGGACCTGACGGGAGCCGCGCTGGTCCTGGCCTGTTGGGGATCACCGGGTGGCCGGGGGCTCGCACTTCCGGACTCCCCGCCCCAAGGCGCGATGGACGATGCCATGGAAGTGCTGCGGGAACTTGGTGCGATTGACCCCGACGGACTGGCCACGGACGTGGGAAAGACGCTGGCCAGGATCCCCGCCGATCCACGACTGGCCCGCGCACTGCTCGATGGTGCTGCCACAGTCGGGCACCGCGCTGCCGCGGAGGCGGTCGCCCTTGTGGCCGGCGATCAACGGGCTCAGGGGGCCGACCTGACGCGCCTCCTGGCCACACTCCGGACAGGCAAGGATCCCGCAGCCCGGCGTTGGGCTGAGGATGTCCGCCGCATGGAGGCGATCGCACGCCAGGAGCGATCCGCCGTCGGGCCTTCCCTGACTGCACCGCCAAGCCTGTCTTCCCCGGCGAGCGCGGCCGGGGCCGTGGGGTTCGTCGTCGCGCTCGCGTTCCCGGACCGTGTGGCGCGCCGCGTTCCGGGCGCCGGCCCTGAACGCTACCTGCTGACGTCCGGGACACGTGCCGGACTGCCGGCGGGCAGTCCACTCGCCGGCCACGAATGGCTCGCCGTGGCCGAAGTGTCCCGTGCGGAGGGCCGGGATGCGGCAGGGACCGGCGCTGTCATCCGTTCCGCTGCGCCCTTGGCAGCGGATGCGGCGGAAGCTGCCGCCAGCCACCTCCTGCGCAACGCGGTGGAAGCGGAATTCAAACAAGGCCGCGTCATCGCCAGGCAGGAACGGCGTATGGGAGCGATCCTGCTCTCGTCGACGCCCGTGAGGCCCTCCATAGACGACGGGCGCGTTGCCGTAGCCCACGCGCTGGCGAAGGAGGGCTTGGGGACCATTGGATGGTCGTCGCCCGCGGATGCTCTGCGCCGGCGACTGGCTTTGCTGAACAGGGAACTGGGCGATCCATGGCCGGACGTCTCCGAGCAAGCGTTGCTGGCCCGGCTGGACAAGTGGCTGGCACCGGAGCTCGAAGCGCTCGCCGGAGGCGACGCTACGAGCGGAATCGACCTGACCGAGCCGTTGCAGCGGCTTTTGCCGTGGCCGGAGGCGGCCCGTCTCGGTGAGCTGGTGCCGGAATGGCTTGAGGTGCCGAGCGGTTCGCGGGTGCGAATCGATTATCCGGACGCGGCGGACGGCGGCGGCCGGCCGGTAGTGGCCGTGAAGTTGCAGGAGTGCTTCGGCTGGGCCGAGACGCCCCGTTTGGTGGGCGGACGGGTGCCGGTGCTGTTCCACCTTCTTTCTCCGGCCAGGCGACCCCTGGCTGTGACAGATGACCTGTCTTCCTTTTGGTCCGGCCCCTATGCCCAGGTGCGTGCAGAAATGCGCGGCCGCTATCCGAAGCATCCCTGGCCCGAAGACCCGTGGACAGCGCCCGCCACGGCCAAGACCAAACGGAAGATGTGACCTCGGCTTCCAGCCGTCTGGGAGGCACTCACAGGCTCTTTCCTTAGGATGCGAGGGTGATGAACATGGAATTGCGTCCCGCTGACTTGGCCAACGACTGGTGGCAGGCCGTGCTGCGCGGATTCACCACGCCAGAGGTCCCGAACCTGGCGGCTCCGGTTGTGTTGGGCATCCTGGCTGCGGCCGTCGTGCTGAGTATCCCGCGGGCCACATGGCGTTGGTTTGGCCTCTACGTGACCTTCGTGCATGAACTGGGCCACGCGTTCGCCGCCCTCATGACGGGGCGGGTTGTCCACGGGCTCCGGATCGGGCTGGACCACTCCGGACAGCTCCTGAGCAGCGGGCGCGGCAAGTTCGGCGCAGCCTGGTCCGGTTTCTGGGGATATCCGAGTCCCGCGGTGGTAGGCGTGGCGCTCATCTGGTCCGTCTCGGCAGGGCGGTCGGGAGCGGCCATGTCCATCGGCGCGCTTGTATTGCTGCTCGCACTCATCTTTCTGCGGAACTTCACCGGAATCTTCGTCGCGCTCCTGAGCGCGGCGATTGCCCAGCTGCTTGTCATGTTCGCCACGGCCTCGACGGTCGGCCATGTGGTGCTGGGACTCGGCATAGCCCTCGAGGTGGGTGCCGTGCGGGATTGGTTCAAGGTGGCTTCGGTCCACACCCGCCGCCGGGATCAGCTCGCGTCGTCGGATGCCTACATCCTGGCCCGTTCCACCGGGGTGCCGTCCTTGCTGTGGCTGGTGGCTTTCGCCGGTGTCATTGCAGCAAGCGCGGCCATATCCGTTCGCCTGGTGTGGGGCATGCTCTCCTGAGCCTGGGGTTTCGGCACAGACTGGGTCGATTGCTCTTGCCGTGCGCCGGTCCAGGGTGTGGAATCGGTTAGCAAAGGACGCGGGGGATTCGGCTTCTACTCCAGGAGGTGCTCATGTCGGTGAAAGGCCCAGGCAGTGCGACGAAGGGGTCGAACCGGACCAACCCCGATCTTCGACGCGCGGACCCTTCCTCGGCGCCGGCCGATCGGCCCGGGAATATCCGCAACGTCGTCCTGATTGGCCGCTCAGGCGCCGGAAAGACGATGCTGCTCGAATCGCTCCTCTACGCTGCCGGCGTCGTGTCCCGCATGGGTTCGATCGTGGATGGCACTACCGTGAGTGATTCGGAAGCGACGGCCATCCACCAGCAGCGGTCCATCGGACTATCTGCGGCGCCCCTGGTCTTCGACGACGTCAAAGTGAACCTTCTCGACACCCCGGGCTACGCCGATTTCATGGGAGAGTTGCGCGCGGGGCTGCGTGCTGCCGATGCGGCGCTGTTCGTGGTGTCGGCCGTTGACGGCGTCGACGTCGGAACCACCGCCCTTTGGGGTGAATGCGAGCGCGTCGGCATGCCCCGGGCCGTGGTAATCAGCCGGCTTGACCATCCGCGGGCGAACTACGACGCTGTCCTGGCCGAATGCCGGGCCGCCTTCGGCGATTCCGTCCTGCCCCTCCACTTGCCGGTCCGCAACGGTGACGCCGTCTCGGGCGTGCTCGGGCTGCTTTCGGGCTCGGTGTCGGAGTACACCTCCGGGGAGCCACGACCTGCGATGCGTCCCGCGACTGCGGCGGAACTGGCCGCCGCGGAGGTTGTCCGCGGGGAACTCATCGAGGGCATCATTTCCGAGAGCGAGGATGAGACCTTGATGGACCGGTACCTCGGCGGCGAGGAGGTCCCCATCGATACCCTCGTGGAGGATTTGGAGACCGCGATCGTCCGAGGGACGTTCTTTCCGGTGCTGGCAAGCTCCTCCGTGACCGGAGTCGGCACGGCCGAACTGCTGGAAGTGCTGACCCGGGCGTTTCCGTCTCCGATCGAGAGAAGTCTCCCGACGGTAAATGACCTGGGCGGGACGCCTGTCCCACCCTTGACATGCGATCCGGATGGCCCGCTCCTTGGCGAAGTAGTGCGGACTACCGTTGACCCGTTCCTGGGACGGGTGTGCCTTGTCCGGGTCTTCTCGGGGACGCTTCGCGAGGACTCCGCCGTGCACGTGGGAGGGCACGGCCTGGCCGAACGAGGCCACCCCGACCACGACAGCGACGAGCGGATCACCCATCTTTACTCTCCGTTGGGGTCCAGCCTTCGGCCGGTACAGTTCGCCGTGGCCGGGGACATTTGCGCGCTGGCGAAGGTGGCGAGCGCCGAGACGGGAGACACGGTTTCCGCGCGCGAGGCTCCATTGCTCGTGGAAACCTGGGACATGCCCGAGCCGCTGATGCCTGTCGCGATCGAAGCGGCTTCGCACGGCGATGAGGACGCGCTGTCCAAGAGCCTGGCCAAGGTCGCGGCGGGAGATCCGACCCTGAGGGTGGAGCGCAACTCCGAGACGCATCAGCTAGTCCTGTGGTGCATGGGCGAGGCGCACTCGGAGGCAGTCCTGGACCGCCTGCGCGAGCAGGGGGTGAAGCTCCAGACCGTGGACGTCATCACTCCGCTCCGGGAGACCTTCGCCGCCCAGGCCGTCGGCCACGGGCGCTATGTCAAGCAATCCGGCGGCCACGGACAGTACGCGATTTGCGATATCGAAGTGGAACCCCTTGAACGCGGGGGAGGCTTCGAATTCGTCGACAGGATTGTGGGCGGGGTCATCCCCGGCACGTATGTAGTGTCGGTCGAGAAGGGCGTCCGGGCCCAGATGAGCAAGGGGGTGCGGGCAGGGTTCCCGGTGGTCGACATCCGCGTGACACTGGTTGGCGGCAAGACACACAGCGTCGATTCATCGGACGCCGCTTTCCAGGCGGCCGGCGCGTTGGCCCTGCGCGAGGCCGCCGCGGCGAGCAGCATCCAACTCCTTGAACCGATTTCGGCCGTGACCGTCCTTGTGGCCGACGAGCATGTGGGCGCGGTCATGAGCGATCTGTCCTCCCGCCGCGGACGCGTCACTGGAACGACATCCGTGGGCGGAGAGCGCACTGAGATCAGTGCCGAAGTTCCCGAACAGGAACTGCTGCGGTACGCGATCGTGCTGCGGGGACTGACCGCGGGAAGCGGTCGATTCCGCCGGGAGTACTTGCGGCACGAGCCGCTGCCGCCCGGCATAGCCGTTGCCCCGGCGAAAGCCTGAGGCTCAGCGGTTCTTTCGAAGGAATGCTGACACCGGGGCCGCCAAGGAGGCCCCCACATCCGCCGCGCTCTTCTTGACTCCCACGCGTCCAAACGAATGGTCGCCGCCGTCCCACCACTCGATGGTGGCGGTGGGTCCAATCCGGGCTACCACGTTTTCGAGCAGCTCGGGCGTCGCGAAGGTGTCCCGGGTGCCCTGCAGGAAGAGCATGGGCAGCGTGAGCCCGTAGAGGTGCTCATCGCGGAGCTTCTCCGGTTTTCCCGGCGGGTGCAGCGGGTAGCCGAGGTAGACGAGTCCGGCCGCGGACATGCCTTCGGCAACCGCCATCGACGCCATGCGACCGCCGAAGGACTTGCCGGCTGCCCACAGCGGTTCGCCCTCTGAACGGGACGCCGCTGCCTCCATGACGGCCCGCCACGCCGCGATCGCGGCAGGCGGCCGGTCGGGGAACCTCTTGCCGGCTTCCCGGTAGGGGAAGTTGAAGCGCAAGGTCGCGACGCCGTCGTCGTTCAACGCGTGCGCGAGACCGCCCAGGAACGGATGCTCCATGCCCGCCCCGGCTCCGTGGGCAAGCACGAGGGTCGCAACCGGTTTGTCGGGCCGGGCGTAGATGCCGGAAATCGGTACGCCGTCGACGTCGATCGTGACATGGGATTCGGCGCTGCGCATGCTCACTCGAATCGGGAGGGATCGCCGGTGCCGCGCCTGACCACTTCCGCTGTGCCGCTTGAGAAGTCCACCACGGTGGTGGGCTCTGCGCCGGTGTCTCCGGAGTCGATGACGGCTTCCACCAGATTGTCCAGGCGTTCCTTGATTTCCCAGCCTTGGGTCAAGGGTTCCTCCTCGTCGGGGAGCAGCAAGGTGCTGGAAAGGAGCGGTTCGCCCAGTTCGGCGAGCAGGGCCTGGACAAAATTATGGTCCGGGATCCGCACGCCTACCGTTTTCTTTTTGGGGTGCAGGAGACGGCGCGGCACTTCCTTCGTGGCAGGCAAGATGAACGTGTAGCTTCCCGGCGTGACGGCCTTGATGCTTCGGAAGACATCGTTGTCGATCATGACGAACTGCCCGAGCTGCGCGAAATCCTTGCAGACCAAGGTGAAATGGTGCTTGCTGTCGAGCTGCCGGATCGAGCGGATCCGGTCGAGGGCTTCCCTGTTGCCGATTTGCGCGCCGAGCGCGTAGCAGGAATCGGTGGGGTAGGCGATGAGCCCGCCGGACTGGAGGATATTCACCACCTGGGCAATTGCGCGTGGTTGGGGGTCCTGGGGGTGAACATCGAAGAATCTTGCCATGCCACGAGCTTACGGGCAGGCCCTACTTCAGGACAGGACATCCTTGCTCGTGAATTTGCCATAAGCCAGCGCGCCGGCCGCCACGATGTAGCCCGCCTGCAGGAGGGCATTGTCGCCGAAGCTCGTCCACGAGATGGGTTGGCGCAAGAGGTCGGCGAAGCCCAACCAGTAATGGCTGAAGAGCCACGGGTGCAGCCACTCCAATTGCGGCAGGTTGTCCGCCACTTGCGACACCACGGACAACACGATGGTCGCAGCCATGGCTCCGACCGGTACGTCCGTGAACGTGGAAATTGCCAGCCCGATAGCGGACAGCCCCAACAAAGACACCGCGATGTACGCAGCAATAAGCAGGGAACGCACCACGGATTCGCCGACGCCGATAGTGTCGCCCGACAGCAGGGTGACCGGGCCCACCGGGAAGAGCGCGACGCCGGCCAGCGCACCGGCGGCGGCCACGGTAAGGGTCGCTGCCAGGCAGAACGCCGCGGCGGCCGCGTATTTGATCAGCAAGAGGCGGACGCGCCCCGCCGGCGCGACGAGCAAGTACCTGAGCGTCCCCAGGTTCGCTTCTCCGGCAATCGTGTCGCCAGCCACCACTCCGATCGTGAGGGGAAGGAACAAGGGCACGGAGACGATCATTGCGGTCACGCCGACGAAAAGCCCGTTTTGGGTGATCCGGTCCAGGAAGGGCGGACCGCGACCCGGCGCCACGGGATGCGAGCTCAGCTTGACCGCCGCGGCAATGAGGATGGGGATCGCGGAGAGCGCCAGGAGCATGGCCCATGTCCGAAGCCGCCTGAACAGTACCGAGAGCTCCGAGGCCATGAGTGACCACGAGCTTGATGCCCCGGCCTTCGGCGCGGCAGTTATGACTGCGGTTTCGTCTTCAGCCGGCAATGTCGAAGCCCTCTCCGGTAAGGGAGACGAAGCGCTCCTCCAGGCTGGCGTTCTCCACGCCGAAGCCCCGCACCCGGACGCCGTCGGACACGAGGGCCGCCACGATCGCCTCGGGAGCCACGTCGTGCCCCGGTGGACCGGTACTGACGAGGCTCTGGCCATCGGGACCGTACGAGCCGGGTGGCGGAGCAGACAGTTCCGACTGCAGGCCGAGCCTGGAGAGGACCCGGACAGCGGCCTCAATGTCCGGCGTGTGGAGGCGGATCGTAGCTTTGCCCGCGGCGCGCAGTTCGTGCAGGGTTCCTTGCGCCACGAGCTTGCCCACGCTCATGACTCCCACGTGGGTGCACATCTGCTCCACTTCCGCGAGGAGATGGCTGGAAACGAACACAGTGGTGCCCCCGGCCGCCAGCGAGCGCACCAGGCTGCGCACCTCCCGGGTCCCTTGCGGATCGAGGCCGTTGGTGGGTTCATCCAGGACAAGCAGTTCCCTCGGCCGCAGGAGTGCATGCGCAATTCCGAGCCGCTGTTTCATCCCGAGGGAATAGGCTCGGACTTTCTTGCCTGCGGCATGGGACAACCCCACCCTCTCGAGCGCTTCATCCACCCGTGCGGCCCGGGTCCGCGGGGAGGCATGAAGATCGGCGCTGTCCAATCGCCGAAGGTTCGCTGCCCCGGACAGGAAAGGGTAGAAGGCGGGGCCTTCCACCAGCGAGCCAACGTTGGGCAGGACTGTTGCCAGTTGGCGCGGCATCTCGCCGCCAAGAACCCGGATGTGGCCGTTCGTGGCGGAAGCCAAGCCGAGCAGTAGCCGGATGGTCGTGGTCTTGCCGGAGCCATTTGGACCGAGGAAGCCAAAGACTGAACCGCGGGGAACTGCCAGGTCAACGCCGTCGACGGCGGCCCGGTGCCCGAAGCGCTTGCTGAGGCCTTGCGTCTCGATCGCCAATTCAGCTGGCGCGGATGCCTCCGTCATTTCGTGGCGGCTGCGGACTGCAACCGCTCAAGTGGCACCATTCCCGCGAAGACGCGGCCGTCGTCGAGCATCAAAACGGTTACCAGGCTCGTCGTCAGCGCGCGGCCGCCAGCGACCGGCTGGGTGAGCTGGGCCAACAACGGAGCCGAACGGACATCCGTGGGGACCGTGCCAGCGGGCAGGCTGATCACTGCGTCCCAACCGGTGCCTGTGATGGTTGGCCGGCCCGCTGCTGCCTTGGCTTGCGGTGCCTGCCCGGTCTCACCGGGGAGGGCACGCGACTGCGGGGTTGCCTTCTCTTCCACGGCGGCACCGCGGGGCGGAGTGAAACTGAACAGGGCGGCGTCGGGGGCCGACAAGTTCAGCTCAGTGAATGCGAGCGAAAAGGCCGCTGCGGCCTGGCCCCGTGCCCGCACATCGACGCCGAGCGGCAGGCCCGAGGCGGAGTCGACGGCGATTGTCACGGAATCGACGAGCGTGGTTGTACTGCGCGGCGTGATCACCAATTGGTAGGCCGTGTGGCCGGCCACGGTGGTTCCGTCACCCACTGCCACGTCCGTGGTGGGCCCGACGGCGGCGAGGAAGTGCTGCGCGACGACGTCAGGAGTGGTTACCCCTGGAGTCGGTGTCGCGTGCGGGGCCGCTGTGCGCGCCGTCTCAGCGGGCATCGTCATGTGCGCCGCACTGTTGTCGGCCGAGTTGTAGAGCCACAGATCCTTGCCGTTGCGGACGACGTCGCGCTCGGCGAGCATGTCCATCACCTGGAACCTGGCCTTGGTGGGACCGTCCAGGTAGACCCGGGCCGTGTGTGAACCGCTCAGAAGCTCGATGACTGAAGCCGGACCCTGGGTTGCAGTTGGCCCGACGGAGGGGAGCTGGGGGAGTCCCAGTTCGGAACTTTGTTGAAGGGTTCCGGACAAAGCCTTCACGTCGGCGCGGCCGATCATCGCGATGACTTCCTCGGCTGTTTTGTGCGGCAGGCTCGTCGCAGCTCCTGCCTGGTAGGAACCAGCCAGGGCAGCTGCAGCAAGGGCTACCGGAACCAGCGCGGCCGGCAACCAACGCAACCACGGGCGAGTCACGGCAACCTCGCGAACCGTCCACCATCGGGGAAGTTCATGCTTCCAGAGTACTCCTGGTGCTCGGAGGGATCACGTGTTCATGCCTCCATGTCCGTGCCCGGCAGCGCGGAGATTCGATTCCCGATCATCGGTAACCGCATGGCGTCGGTCAGACGAAAACCGCGAGTCTTGATCTCCTCACCCCCCGGATCTCCGTCCGCACAGAGACAACGCCGTCCCAAGGAGAAACCCCATGGCAACAACCACCCGGAAACAGGCAACGATGCGCAAGACCCCCGGAAAAGCCGCCCTCGCGTCGTTCCTCGGTAGCACCCTCGAGTATTACGACTTCTTCATCTACGGCTCTGCGGCCGCGCTGGTCTTCGGACCTCTGTTCTTTCCCTCCGATGATCCCGCCGTCGGCCTGATCGGCGCCTTTGCTACCTTCGGCGTCGCTTACATCGCACGCCCGGTGGGAGGACTCGTTATGGGCCATTTCGGCGACAAAATGGGAAGGAAGAAGATCCTGCTCATCACCCTCGGCGTCATGGGCCTGTCTTCGCTCGGCATCGGCTTCCTGCCGAGCTACAGCCAGATCGGGTACTGGGCGCCGGTCCTTCTGGTTGCCGGTCGCCTGGCTCAGGGCTTCTCTGCCGGGGCTGAGTCCGCCGGAGCATCGACGCTGACACTGGAACACTCGCCGGAAGGCCGCCGCGGATTCTTTACCAGCTTCGTGATGACCGGGTACGCCTCCGGCATGGTCCTCGCCACGCTGGTCTTCATTCCGGTCGCGGCACTGCCCCACGACGCACTCATGAGCTGGGGGTGGAGGATCCCCTTCTGGCTGTCGATTGTGGTCCTGGCCATCGCCTACTGGGTCCGCACCCATCTGGATGAGACGCCCGTCTTCGAAGACGCCAAGGAGAAGGACGCGGTGGCTTCCTTGCCGATCCGCGATGTGCTCAAGTTCCAGTCCATGGACGTGGTGCGCGTCATTGGGATGTCAGTCATGTCGGTCATGCAGACCATCTTCACCGTTTTCGGTTTGGCCTATGCCACGGGAGCGGCCGGCTTCGACAAGACGGCAATCCTTACTGTGAATGCCGTGGCGATCGGACTGTCAATGTTCGCCATGCCCCTCGTCGCGAGGCTGTCGGACAAAGTGGGGCGGCGACCATTGCTCCTGACCGCAGCCATTGGATGCTCGGCCACGATCTTTGCCTACTTCTGGGCGCTGTCCACCGGCAGCATCTGGTTGGTCTTCGCCGCGGCCTTCGTGAACATGACACTGCTCTACTCATGCTTCAACGGCATCTGGCCCTCATTCTTCGCCGAACTGTTCGCGGCCCCCGTTCGATACTCCGGCATGGCCATCGGCAACCAGCTGGGACTGGTGGTGGCAGGCTTCGGTCCGCTGATCGCCGGCCTGCTGCTCGGCAAAGGCGCTGACGGCTGGGTGCCCGTGGCGGTGTTCGCGTGTGCCTGCATGGCAATTGCCGCTGTCTGCGTGGTTTTGTCGAGGGAAACGGCGAAAACGCCGATTGAGGAGCTGGGCGCGCCCTACCTGCGGGGCATGGCCCTCCGGGCATCCCAAAGCCATGGCAGCGGCTACGCCTCCAGCGTCCTCCGCACGAAGTCCGCGCTCGGCCGTGAATAGGCGGCCCCGAGGCGCTCGAACAAGGCGATTCCCGTCGTGCCGGGCCAATCTTTGGGAAGAAGCTCCGCCGGCAGCCCCGGATCCAGATACGGAATGATCCGCCAGCGGTCGATGCATCGGACATAACGGGCGAACGTTTCGGCCGTGGCCTCGGGAGAGGCTCCCATCAGCTGGTGAGCATCACCCGGGCCGCCGTCGGAACCGTTACCCGGGCCGCCGTCGTCGGCCGCTGAACCATAATGCCTGATGAAGTCGCGATGCAGTTCTGCCACGGCCTCCAGGTCCCACCATGCGGATGCGGCATCGCGGAGGCTGCCGCCGACCAAGGGAGTGTCCGTGACGAACACCGTGGCCATGCCGCGCAGCTTCAGGTCCTCCAGGATCTCCTCCACTTCCTCCCGAAGCGAATCCGGGCAGATCCACAGCCCTGCTGCCACCGTGCCGCATCCAATCCAGTGCAATCTCCGACGCAATTGGTGCCGCTTTTCCCGCTCCGTTTCCGGAATGGAAAAGGACACGAGGCACCAGCGGTCCGCGGACGACATAAGGCGGGGGTTGAAAATCCGCCGGTCGCCGCGGGCAAGCATCGCTGCGGCGCCCTCGGTAACCGCGAAGCCGGGAACACCGTGACGCACTTGCGGAAGGACGATTTCCTTCTTCTTCAACCGTGACAAGGCCGTCCGGGAAACGGCCGCGGTCAGCCCAAGAGCCTCCATGAGGGCGATGATGTGCCTCGTGGACATCCATCCACCGGCATCGCGCAGATACAAGCCGATGACCGTGCGCAGCAATGACGTGGTACTCCCGGGCCGGGAGTCCATGTCGTCGAGGACAGCGCTCACAGGAGTTCGGTGAGGGCGTCCCGGATGGCGGTCACTCCCAGCTCAACCTCCGCGTAGCTGGTGCTGAGCGGCGAGAGGCCGATCCGCAGTCCGTGCGGCGGACGGAAATCCGGAATGACACCCCTTTCCCACAGCGTCTGGGTCACCTCGCCGAAAAGGGGATGGTCCACCGTGATGTGCGAGCCACGCTCCGCGGTGTTGCGAGGGCTGACAATCTCGACGCCCAGGGGGACCAGCATGTCCTCAGCCAAGGCAACTGCGTACTCAGTGAGCTTGACGGACTTTTCCCGCACGGCGTCCATGCCCACTGATGCGATCAACTCGACCATGTCCTTGAGCGGCTGCATGGCCAACACCGGGGGAGTGCCGGTGATGAAGCTTCGGATCCCCTTTGCCGGCTTGTAGCTTTCCGTCATGCCGAAGGGGTTGTCGGCGCCCATCCAGCCCCAAATAGGCTGTTGCAGACGGTCCTGCTGCGAAGCGTTGACGTAAGCGAACGCGGGAGAGCCCGGGCCGCCATTGAGGTACTTGTACGTGCAACCTACTGCGAGGTCCACGCCCCATGCGTCCAACTCGAGGGGAACCGAGCCTACGGAATGGCACAGGTCCCAAAGCATGAGCGCCCCGGTTTCCTTGACCATTGCGGTGATCGCCGCCGCATCCGCCAGGAAACCGGAACGGTAAGCCACGTGGCTGAGAACGACGACGGCGGTCCGCTCGCTGATCAGTCCCTCGAGGTCCGTGGTCCGGACGCCGCTGGCCGGGTTGGAGGCGACCCACTTGATTGTGGCGCCCTTTTCCGCGGCGATGCCCTCGATGATGAAACGGTCCGTGGGGAAATTGTCCCGGTCCACAACAATCTCATCGCGGCCGGGCTGGGCGTCAACCGCTGCCCGGATGAGCTTGTAGAGCATCACGGACGTGGAATCTCCCACGGTGACCTGGCCGGCGGCCGCGCCCAGGGTGACGACGCCGATCCGGTCGCCCACCGTGATGGGCTCGTCCATCCACTGTTCGTCCCAGCCGCGGATGAGGCGGCTGCCCCAGTCATCCTCGACGAAGGACGCAAGCTTCGCCGACGTCGCCTTGAGCGGACGGCCGAGCGAGTTCCCGTCGAGGTAAGCGGTGAGTTGACCGCCTCCCGGGGAGTAAAAGGCCTCACGCTGCTCGGCGAGGGGATCTGCGGCGTCGAGTTCTGCCGACGTCGGCCGTTGCGTTTGCTGCGTGCTGTTCATGTCTCTCCTCAAGGAAGCTGATGGGGTTGCTGGGGCTGGATTGCTGTTCAGTTGCCGATCTCGGTGCGGACGGCGTAGAGCTCGGGGAAAAAGGTCAGGTCAAGGGCCCGCTTGAGGAAGTCGACGCCCGAGGAGCCGCCCGTACCTACTTTGAATCCGATGGTCCGTTGCACCGTACGCAAGTGGCGGAAGCGCCACGCGTGGAAGTTGTCCTCGATGTCCACGAGGTCTTCGCAAGCCTCGTAGAAACCCCAGGGCGTGGCTTCCGATTCGTAGATCTCCTGGAAGACCGGGACGAGGTCCTTCCGGAACGTCCACGGTTCGCTCGTGTCACGTTCCAGGATTTCGGCGGGGACGGCATAACCGGCCCGCGCCAGCACCGCGAGGAAGGCGTCGTAAAGGGTCGGCTCCTCCAGGAGCGTGCTGAGCTGGCTGTGCGCCGCCGGATCGCTCTCGAAAACCCGGAGCATGTCCCGGTTCTTGTTGCCCAGCAGGAACTCAACGGCGCGGTACTGGTGGGACTGGAAGCCTGACGAGCTGCCCAGGAAGCGCCGGAATTCGGAGTACTCGCGCGGAGTGAGGGTGCCCAGGACAGACCACTGCTCGGTCATGGTCCGCTGGATCGCCTTGACGCGTGCGATGCATTTGAGGGCTTTGGCAAGGTTGTCCGCATCAAGGAGCCGGCGGGCTTCAAGGAGTTCATGCAGGACGAGCTTGAGCCACAGTTCGCTGGTCTGGTGCTGGATGATGAACAGCAATTCGTCATGGTGTTCCGGGGTGCTCAACGGGTGCTGGGAGGTGAGGAGGCGGTCAAGGTCCAGATAACCGCCGTAGGACATGGCCTGGCTGAAGTCGGTGCGGACCGAATCCTCGATGGGCCTGATGTTTTGGGCCCTGATGTTCTCTTCGGAGTGGCCGGTGCGGTTTTCCATACATTGAGAGTATCACTATTGTGACGAACGTCAAGATAGTGAATTTCCGGGAAGCCCAGGCTCCCGGTGGCGTTCCAAAGGCTCCTTTTTGTTGCCTAGGTGAACCGCTGGCGAGGTCCATACGTTGTAAGATCGGCAAGGGGGTATGCGGGCTCCAGGAGGCTCCATGTACCAGCAGACAGTCAGCATCCGGGATGTACCAGCAGACAGTCAGCATCCGGAGGTGGACGGACCAGAACGCTTCCCCGGTCTCGAACAGATGGCGCTACGTACGCGTACAAAACTTCGGGCCCGGGACCTCATAGTGCAGAAATACGGGGGCTCCTCCGTGGCTGATGCAGCGGCCATCAAACGAGTGGCCCGGCGGATCGCTGAGACCCGGGAGGCCGGACATCCGCTGGTGGTCGTGGTCTCGGCCATGGGCGACACCACTGACGAACTGCTTGACCTGGCCGTGTCCCTCAGCCCCAGTCCTCCCGCCGGCGAACTTGACACGTTGCTGACAACGGGTGAACGGATCTCCGTGACGGCCTTGGCGATTGCGTTGGCCGACCTGGGTGTTCCTTCCCGCACCTTCAGCGGAAAAAAGGCCGGACTGATAACCGATGGCATCCACGGCAAGGCGCACATTGTCAACGTTGACCCGCACCATATCCGCGCTTGCCTGAAGCGCGAAGAAATTGCCATCGTCGCCGGGTTCCAGGGAAAGGGCCTCAAGAAGAAAGAGGTCACCACCCTTGGCCGGGGCGGTTCGGACATCACGGCCGTCGCCTTGGCCGCCGCGCTGGGCGCCGGAATGTGCGAAATCTATACCGACGTCGATGGTGTGTATACCGCTGACCCGCGGGTCGTTCCCCGCGCGCGGAAAATCGACGTCATTTCAAACGAGGAAATGCTGGAGATGGCTGCGTCCGGTTCCAAAGTCGTGCATGCCAGATCCCTTGAGTATGCCGGCCGTTTTGGCGTCCCCATCCACGTGCGCTCCTCCTTCAACCGGGGTATTGGAACCTTGATCCTCCCAGGCCGGGACCAGGAGGCGGAATGGGACCACAAGCCGGTCTGGGAACGAGCTCCGGCCGTTGAGCAGCCCGTGGTCTCCGCAGTTCTCAGCGACAAGTCCGTGGCGAAGCTGACGTTAATAGGCGTCGCGGACGGCGTGGGAAAGTCCGCAGAAATCTTCGGGCTTCTTGCCGATGAGCGCGCCCAGGTTGAGATGGCCGTTCAAAACACCTCGTCCGCGCGCGCCGGCGGGAGCGACATTTCGCTGGCGGTTCCCGACCGGGACGGATTCCGTGTCCGCGCCGCCCTGTCCGCTGCCCAGGTGGCCATCGGCTTCGTGGACCTCCAGTACGACGGCCAGATCGGCAGGCTGTCGCTGATCGGTCTGGGCATGCGCACTGACGCGCAGGTCTTTTCGCGGCTCTTCAAGGCCCTTTCGGATGCCGGAGCCGAGATCGAGTTGATCTCGGCGTCGGACGTGCGCATCGACGTTGCCGTTCGCGCGGCCGTGCTCGAGGACGCACAGCGCGCCGTGCGCTTGGCCTTCGGACTGGACCACCCAGGACAGGACCAGGCAGGACTGAACCATGCAGGACTGAACCAGGCAGGAGAGGAGGCCACCAAAGCGCCGTAGCGGGGCCGCAGCACCTGCACCCCATCCTCCCCGCGTCGCCAAGGCACGGCCGCGGGAAGCGCTCAATCATTGATCCGCCTCCGCGGATCCCCGGGATAAGGACCCGATCGCCATGAACACTCTCCCGCAGCAGGCTACCTTGACCTCGGCACATGTAACCGGGCCCCTCCCGGGACCCAGGTCCGCCGAGTTGCTGGCGCACCAGGAACTCAACGAATCCAATGCCCGCACCTATCCGCGGCATCTCCCCATCGCGATTGCCGAGGGCTCCGGAGCCTTTGTGCGGGACGTCGATAACAATGTCTTCATTGATTTCCTGGCCGGAGCCGGGGTTCTGTCCCTCGGGCACAGCCACCCGGAACTGGTGGAGGTCGTCGCCGCTCAACTGCGGAGCTTGAGCCATGGACTTGATTTCCCGACGCCGGCGAAGGACGCCTTCACGACGGCACAGCTGTCCATGCTTCCCTGGGGACTCGCCGATCGGATGAAGATCCATTTCTGCGGACCGACCGGTGCAAATGCCGTGGATGCTGCCGTCAAACTATGCAAGACGGCCACCGGGCGCGGGGACATCGTGTGCTTCCAAGGAGCATTCCACGGCAGCAGCGCCATGGGGATGGCGTTGACCGGACTGGTTGAACAGAAGCAGCCGGTGGCGAACGGAATGCCCGGAGTGCACTTCTTCCCATACTCCTACTGTGCTCAGTGTCCCCTAGGCCTGCACCCGGAGACCTGTTTGACCAACTGTGTCCGGTTCCTGGAACATTCCCTCAAGGACCCGCTCGGGGGCGTTCCGCTTCCCGCGGCCGTCATCATCGAAATGGTCCAAGGCGAGGGAGGAGTTGTACCGGCCACCGTAGAGTTCGCGCGAACCGTGCGCAGGGTGACCCGTGAGCTGGGCATCCCGTTGATTATCGATGAGATCCAGACCGGGTGCGGGCGCACCGGAACCTGGTTCGCGTTCGAGCAATTCGGGATCGAGCCCGATGTCATCGTCGCATCCAAGGCCCTTAGCGGAATAGGCCTCCCTGTTGCCCTGATCATCTACAAGAAGGACCTTGACCGCTGGCTCCCCGGCGCCCACACCGGGACATTCCGCGGAAACCAGCTAGCCTTCGCCGCGGGGGCCGCAGCAGTGGAGATCATCCGGCGCGACGACGTTCTCGGCAACGTCCGTAGCCGCGGTGCGCAGATTGCCCGGCTTCTCGCACCCCTGGTCGGCAACCCGTGGGTGCGCGAGGTGCGGGGCCGGGGCCTGATGTGGGGGATCGAATTCGCCGATCCGGAAACAGGCCGCCCTGCCGGAGACCTGGCCCGCGCAGTGCAGCGAAATGCCCTGGAGCTGGGCCTGATACTCGAATGCGGCGGCCGGGACGACTGCGTGGTCAGGCTCCTGCCCCCGCTGAACATCACGGAAGAACTCGCCAATACCGCCTGCGGGCTCCTTCTGGCTGCCATTGCGGAACAAAGTTCCGTCGCAGGACACAGGACCACAACAGGGGCGGTCCGATAGGGCCCGCCGGCCGGGCACAAAGCCAGGACAAGGAGGCGAACATGGGAAGGCATGTGGACCCAGGCCGGACCCCGGGCGGATCGGCCACAAGCCCCCGATCCATGATCCAGCTCAGGGACGGTGCCCCGGTCCTGGTCGGCACCGCACTGGGCAACACGGGACCGGGCAACCCGGGACTGGGCAACCCGGCACTGGGCAATACCATCCGGTGGAGCCCCGGCGAGCGGCTTGAGGAGCTCTTCGAGAACCGGTGCGACCGGCAACGGGCCGAAGGCCACAGCCGTCATCCTGCCGTGGAAACGGCGGATGGTTCGCTCAGCTACGGAGAACTGGACGCCCGGGCCAACAGGCTCGCCCGCTACCTTCTTGCCCGCGGGGTAAGCCCCGGCGACAGAATCGCACTGCTCTTCGAGGACCCGGTGCGGTCCTACGTCAGCATGCTTGCGGTCCTCAAGGCCCACGCCGTCTACGTGCCCCTCGACCCGGCGTTCCCTCCCGAGAGAATTTCCTATATAGCCGCGGACGCCGACGTCACCATGCTCCTGACTGTCTCCCGCCTCGCGGACAGCCTCCTGCCCGGGACCGCGGACCTGGCGATTCGCGTGGACAAGGAGGACCACCGCATTGCCGCGTTTGAACCCTCCCGCTTGGCTTGGGCGGGGCAGACGTCCCCGGCCAACGGACTGGCCTACATCATCTACACTTCAGGATCCACCGGACGGCCCAAGGGAGTGGCCATCGCCCATGCCAGCATTTGCCACTTCGTGCGCATTGCCGCCGAAACTTATGGCTACGATTCCCGGGACCGGGTCTACCAAGGCATGACCACGGCTTTCGATTTCTCCGTGGAGGAGATCTGGGTGCCTTGGATGGTCGGGGCCACCTTGGTGCCCCGGCCGCCCGGGAACAACCTCCTCGGGCCGGATCTTGCCGAGTTCATCGAGGCCCGGAACATCACCGCCCTTTGCTGTGTGCCGACCCTGCTCGCCACGCTCGACGACGACGTGCCCGGGCTGCGGTTCCTGCTCGTCTCAGGTGAAGCCTGCCCTGAGGACCTTGTGAAGCGTTGGCACCGGCCCGGCCGGCGTTTCCTGAATGTCTACGGGCCCACCGAAGCGACGGTGACTGCCACCTGGGGAACGGCGGAGCCCGGCAAGCCCGTGACCCTGGGCAAACCGTTGCCCGGCTATTCGGCGGTCATCCTGGATCCCGTCCAGGACCGTGCACTGCCTCGCGGCGAGCTGGGCGAAATCGGACTGGCGGGCGTCGGGCTCGCCCGGGGCTACATCAACCGGCCCGAACTCACAGAAAAGGCGTTCATTCCCGATTTCCTGGGCCTGGAGGACAACCCGTCCCATCGCATTTACCGCACCGGTGACCTCGGCCGGTTCAACGACCACGACGAAATCGAGTACCACGGCCGCACCGACACGCAGGTGAAGGTCCGGGGCTATCGGATTGAGCTCAGCGAAATCGAAAGCGTCCTCCTGCAGATGCCCGGGATAGCGATGGCTGTTGTGAAGACGTGGGAGCCCGGGCCGGGAATCACGGAACTCGCCGCCTACTACACGCTGCACCAGGATGCACCCAGGGTGCAAGGAAGCGACATCCGCGCCTGGCTGCGCGAGCGGCTCCCCGCCTACATGGTGCCGGGCTATTTCCAGCCCCTCCGGACCACGCCGATGATGGTCAGCGGGAAAGTGGACCGCCGCAGGCTTCCACATCCCACTGGCCCCCGCGCGGTCAGTACAGACTTCGCCGACACCAGGCCGGTGACGCCCACGGAACGGATCCTCGCCCCGGCTTTGGCTGCCGCCCTCCAGCTCACCTCAGTCTCCACCACCGCCAATTTCTTCAACGACCTCGGGGCAAACTCCCTGCTGCTGGCTCATTTCTGCGCCAACGTCCGCAAGGAAGCCGACCCACCCTCAGTCTCGATGCGCGAAATCTATGCACATCCGACCATCGCCGCCTTGGCGGCCGCCCTGGACGCAGCGAACGACGAGGCGCCAGCGGGGGCCGACGCCAGGGGCGCGGAAACTGCGGTGGCGGAACCCTTCCTGCGCGTCGGGACCGGCCAGTACCTGCTGTGCGGGGCCTTGCAGGCAATGGCCGCCCTGGCCTACGCGTACGTGGCGTTGCTCATCCCCGTGGCCGGCGAGCAATGGATCGGCGGGTCCCGGCAGCCCGGCGACCTCGTGATGCGCTCCGTCGTCGTCGGCGCCATGTCGTTCCTGGCCTTGGCAGTCCTACCCGTTGTGCTCAAATGGGCGCTCATCGGCCGATGGAAGACCGGGGACTTCCCTCTCTGGTCCTTAAAGTACGTCCGCTTCTGGTTCGTCAAGACCTTGGTCAATACAAGCCCCGTCCGAATGTTCGTCGGGACGCCGGTCTTTCCCCTCTACCTCAAAGCGCTGGGGGCCAGGATCGGCCCCCGGGTAACCATCCTCTCCTCAAGGATTCCCGCCTGCCCCGACCTGCTGACTGTAGGGGCGGACACGGTGATCCGAAAGGACTCCGCCTTCTACTGCTACCGTGCCCACGGCGGCCGGATCCAAACAGGGCCAGTCACCCTCGGCCGCAACGTCCTGATTGGTGAGCAGGCCACACTGGACATAGACACCGCGATGGGCGACGACGCCCAACTGGGGCATAGCTCCTCCTTGCACCGCTTCCAGAGCGTTCCCCCGGGCTCCGCCTGGAATGGCTCACCGGCCCAACCGGCCGGCACCAACTACCGGCTGGACGGACACGCCATCAGCGGCACGCGCAGCCGGGTCAGCTTTGGTTTCTGGACGGTCGTGAACCATGTGGTGCTCGTGTCGTCCCTCGGAATCGGAGCCATTGACATCCTGCTCGCCTCCCTTCCCACCGGCGACACAAACCCTGCCCGGCCCGGATTCTGGGGCGCACTTCTGCTGGTCTCGTTCGTCGTTCTCTTCGGCAGCATCCTGGCCGCCTTCGCCCTCGTCGCCACCCTTCCCAGGCTGCTGGCATTGTTCCTGGTCCCTGGGCAGGACTATCCGCTCTATGGCCCCCGGTTCGGACTCCTGCGGACCATTCAGCGGCTGACAAACCTCAAGTCACTCCTCCAACTCACGGGGGACAGTTCCCTGATCGTGCACTACTTGAATGTCCTGGGCTACCACCAGCCGGACATGGTGCAGACCGGATCCAATTTCGGCGTCGGGCTGAAGCACGACAGCCCCACGCTGGCGACGGTCGGCAGCGGCACCATGGTCTCCGACGGTCTATCCATCATCAACGCCGACTATTCAAACACCGCGTTCCGCCTCTCGCCTGCCGTCATTGGGGCCAGGAGCTTCTTCGGCAACAACATCGCCTATCCCGCCGGAGCCAGGGTGGGCGACAACTGCCTCCTGGGCACCAAGACCATGGTGCCTTTGGAAGGTCCGCTCCGTGAGGGGGTGGGCCTCCTGGGCTCTCCACCCTTTGAAATCCCGCGCACAGTGGACCGCGACAGTGCCTTCGACCGGTTCAGGACGGCGGAGGAATTGCGGCGGCGGATCCCGGCAAAGAACCGGCACAATGCTGTGACGCTGCTCCTCTACCTGCTGGGCCGCTGGGTTGAGCTCTACGTGATTCTCCTGGCCGCCTGGGCATCGCAGGCCTTCCTCCCTGCGGCAGGAGGCCTCGGAGCCCTGGCCGGGTTGGGAACAATGGTCATCACCACCAACGCCCTGGCAGTCCTCGTGGAGCGGGCATCCCTCCGCTTCGGAAGACTTTCACCGCTCTTCTGCTCCATCTACGAAGTGCCCTTCTGGCGGCATGAGCGCTTCTGGAAGCTCAGCGCCGGGGGCATCGTGCAAATGTTCAACGGCACACCGTTCAAACCCGTGATCTGGCGCATGTTGGGGATCCGGATGGGCAAGAAGGTCTTCGACGACGGTTGCGGGATCCCCGAAAGGACCCTCGTCACCGTCGGGGACTATTGCACCCTTAATGTCCACTCCGGCGTGCAGTGCCATTCCATGGAGGACGGCGCGTTCAAACTCGACGCCATCACGCTTGGTCCCGGCTGCACCCTTGGAGTAGGCGCATTCGTCCACTATGGAACCACCCTGCACGAAGGTTCCCAGCTCGAAGCCGACTCGTTCCTGATGAAAGGCGAAGACGTCCCCGCCCATAGCATCTTCGGTGGCAATCCCGCACGCGAACTCACCCGGCAAGCCGTCTCCGGACTGCCCTGACACCAGCGCTTGCCTTACGCTGGCCTTGTTGGCACGTCGGGGAGGGGGCTGCATGACCACCGTGTCGCTGTATCTGGACGTCGACGGCGTGGTGAACCCCTTCGGTCCCATGGGCTTCACCGATTGGGGTACCGAATGGAAAATCGCCGACGCCGGGATCCTGGACGTCGTTTACGCCTCCGAGCTGGTTGACGAGCTCAATGAGTTGGCCGCGCATCCCGCGGCGAGGTTTGTTTGGCTGACGACATGGCAGCGGCTCGCGCCTGAGTTCCTGTGTCCGGCAATCGGCCTGAACGGTGAGCATTGGCCCGTCTTGACCAGCGACGGTTGGGATCAGACCGCCGATTGGTGGAAGCTGGACGTTTTGCAAAAGGACGTCCACGAGTACGGGGCCGGACGCATCGTGTGGATGGACGATCAGCTGAACTATGAAGCCGCGGCCCGGTCCTGGGCCGAGTTCCTCGGCAGCCGTGTGCTTTGGATCTCACCGGACCCGCGGCGGGGCCTTTCACGGAGCGATATCGCGGCCGTTCGGCAATTCCTTGGATGATTCGATGTTTGGCCATGCCGGCAATGGCACGTAGGATTCTTAAGGTTTCACGCCCGCCTTAGTTAATTCCGCCAGTACAGTCAGATGAACGCTTGCTGAACTGTTTGTTTCGGGCAGGCCCGGGGAAGTGAAACTGCGCATCGTCGACTCTGCAGATTGGGCACCAGGTGGGAATCACCTTCATGGTCGCGCTTGTCATAGCGCTGGCCTTATTTTTTGACTTCACCAACGGGTTCCACGACACTGCCAACGCCATGGCGACTCCGATCGCCACGGGTGCCATCAAGCCCAAGACGGCTGTTGCCTTGGCCGCGGTGCTCAACCTCGTGGGCGCGTTCCTGTCGACCGAAGTGGCAAAGACCATTTCGGGAGGCCTTATCCGCGAGGGCACGGACGGTGTCCACATCACGCCGGAGATCATCTTCGCCGGGCTGATGGGGGCCGTCCTGTGGAACATGTTCACCTGGCTCAAGGGGCTGCCGTCCAGTTCTTCGCACGCGCTTTTTGGCGGCCTCATCGGTGCGGCGATCGTCGGCATCGGATTCCACTCCGTCAACTTCGACACCGTGCTCCAGAAGGTCATTCTTCCGGCCATCTTCTCGCCTCTGCTTGCCGGTGCCGTGGCCTATCTATGCACCAAGCTGGCCTACGCCCTGACGTCCCGGCATGACCCCGAAACCGGCGACAAGCTGACCCAGAAGCGCGGCGGATTCCGTACCGGCCAGATCTTCACCTCCAGCCTTGTCGCGTTGGCACACGGTACCAACGACGCGCAAAAGACCATGGGCATCATCACCCTCGTCCTGATCGCCGCCGGAACCCAGCCTGCCGGCAGCGGCCCGCAGCTCTGGGTCATCGGGGCCTGCGCACTCGCCATCGCGATCGGAACCTATGCCGGCGGCTGGCGCATTATCCGGACCATGGGCTCCGGGCTGACCGACGTCAAGCCGGCCCAAGGCTTCGCTGCGGAAGCCAGCACCGCTTCGGCCATCCTCGCTTCGTCCCATCTCGGCTTCGCGCTGTCCACCACGCAGGTGGCCTCCGGTTCGGTCATCGGCTCGGGACTCGGACGCAAAGGCACCACAGTGCGCTGGGGAACGGTGGGGCGCATCGCCACCGGCTGGCTCTTCACTCTCCCTGCGGCTGCCATCGTGGGCGCCCTGACCGCGTTCCTCATCGGCACCGGCACTGTCGGCGTCGTTATCGCCGCAGTTGTGGGCACCGCCGTCGTCGTCTACATGTTCATCTACTCGAGGAAGTCGCACGTGGGCCACCACAACGCCGTCGAAGTCGAGGAAGCCGGCACCGCGGTCCGCTTCCGCAAGAAGAACGCTAAAAAACAAAGTCTGAGCAAAAGCATGAGTAAGGACACCCTGGCATGAAGTGGTTGGATCTGGTGCAGGTAGCCGGCGCGACCCTTGTGGCGGCGTTGCTCCTCGTAGTGCTCTATTCGCTCGGTGTCCGTCTCACTGCCATCGCGGGCGACGCCCGGCAGAAGTCACCGGTCATGGTCCGGTCCCTTGCCTACCTGTGTTTCGCGGCCTGCGGAATCGCCGTGCTTTTCGGGATCTATCTGATCGTTCCTTACTTCTCGAAGTAGCTGTGAACGCCGCTGCCTCATGGGTAGGGTGGGGCCATGGCGGATTTCCAGTACTACGTGGCATGCTCGCTTGACGGGTTCATCGCCACGAAAGAAGACGATCTCGGCTGGCTGCTCCAGTTCGAAGAGGCTGAGGGCGTCACCGAAAGCTACGAAGACTTCATGGCGGGCATCGGCTGCATTGTCATGGGCGGCCAGACCTACCGCTGGCTCATGGAACACGAACCGGGCAAATGGCCCTATCCGGGTGTTCCTTGCTGGATCTTCACCCACCGCGAATACGCCGCGCCGCCCGGTGCGGACGTCACGTTCGTGCGTGGAGAGGTTGAGGAGTTCGCGCCGGACCTGATTGCCGACGCCGGCGACAAGAACGTATGGCTGGTTGGCGGTGGAAACCTTGTGGCCCAGTTCGCCAGGGCCGGCCTGCTCGACGAGATGATTGTCACCCTTATCCCCGTCGCCTTGGGTTCCGGTAAGCGATTGCTGCCTGTCGAGAGCCCGACGGCGCCGCTCGAGTTGAGCTCGTCCCGCACCCTTGGTGGCGCTGCAGTCGAGCTGCGCTACAGGTTCCCCGCGCGTGCCGGGTCAGCGGGCCCGGTTCTCCCGGATCATGTTGGTAATCCGGGCAGTTGACAGCCGTCGGCCATGTTCGTCGGTCATGACAATTTCGTGCGTGGCGAGCGTGCCGCCCAAGTGGATGGCTGTGCATGTGCCGGTGACCAGGCCGCTCGCTATGGAGCGATGGTGGGTTGCGCCCACCTCGATTCCCACCACGTGGCGTCCGGATCCGGCATGCAGGGCCGCCGCGAAGGAGCCCAAGGTTTCGGCGAGGACCACATGGGCTCCGCCGTGGAGGATGCCGGCAACCTGGGTATTGCCCTCCACCGGCATGGTGGCGACGGTACGTTCGGCGCCCAGTTCAAGGAACTTGATGCCCATCTTCGCCACGAGCGAGCCCACTCCATAGCGGGAAAGCCAACCGTGCAACTCCAGCGGGACGCCAGCCGCATTGAGTTCGTCGGTGAACGGGCCCGGCGTGAAATTGTCCATCATGGCAACTAGGCTGGCACCTGTGAGCGAAACAACCAAACCGGACTCAGTTCCAACGGCAACGTCAACGCCAGTGTCAACTGGAACAACAACATCAACTGGAACAGCAACATCAACTGCCACCGCAACGGCACCAGACCCTTCAACAACCATGGCGGGCACCGCGGCAGGTGGCCGGCCGAGGCTGTTGGTCCTCGATGGTCACTCGATGGCGTTCCGGGCGTTCTATGCTCTTCCGGCAGAGAACTTCGCCACATCCTCGGGCCAGCACACCAACGCCGTGCATGGCTTCACCTCGATGTTGATCAACCTCATCAAGGACCAGAAGCCCACCCACGTCGCGGTGGCCTTCGATGTCTCGGACGACACGACGTTCCGCAAGGCGGAGTACAGCGAATACAAGGCCGGCCGCAACGAGACGCCGCAGGAATTCCGCGGGCAGATCGATCTCATCGACCATGTCATGGAGGCATGGGGCATCAAGACCATCAAGATGCCCGGCTACGAGGCTGACGACATCCTCGCCACACTCGCAGCGCGGGGCGAGGCCGCAGGCTACGAAGTCCTCCTGGTTTCAGGGGACCGTGACGCTTTCCAGCTCATCACGGACAACGTGTTCGTCCTGTACCCGAAACAGGGCGTTTCCAATATTCCTCGCATGGACGCGGCAGCCATCGAAGAAAAGTACTTCGTGCCCCCGTCCCGCTACTCCGATCTTGCCGCGCTGGTAGGGGAGACCGCCGACAACCTTGCGGGCGTCCCCGGCGTCGGCCCCAAGACCGCAGCCAAATGGATCAACCTTTACGGCGGCCTGGAAGGGATCCTGGAAAACCTGGATTCCATCGGAGGCAAAGTCGGTGGCGCCCTCCGGGAAAACATCGATGCCGTCAAGCGCAATCGCCGCCTCAACCAGCTCCTCAGGGACCTCGAGCTCCCTGTGACGCTCGCGGAACTTGAGGAGCCGCGTCCAAATCGCCAGGAGATCGAGACACTCTTCGACACCCTCGAGTTCAGGACCCTCCGCCCCCGGCTGTTCGCTCTCTATGGCGATGACACCGCCGGCGCGCCTCCCGAAACCATCGACGCGCCCGACTACAAGATCCTGGAGGACGCCGCCGCCCTGGAGCAGTTCTTCGCCGCCGGTGCGGGGAGCCGTGCCGCCGTCGCCGTGCAGTTGGTGCCGGGACGAATTGGCGACGACGCCGATGCACTCGCCATCGTGCGCGCCAACGGTGCTGCTTACATCGAGCTATCGTCCTTGGACGCTGCGGCCGATGCCGTCTTGGCAAAGTGGCTGCGGGACCCCGAAGAGGCCAAGGTCATGCACGAGTTCAAGGACGCTTTGAAGGCCTTGCACCACCGTGGACTTGCCTTGGAAGGGGTGGTGGACGACACTGCCATTTCTGGCTACCTGATCCAGCCGGACCGCCGCAGCTACGAGCTCGCCGAGCTCGCCCAGCACCATTTGAGGATCACTGTCACGACCGCGGCGACGCAAACCGGCCAGCTGGAACTCGAACTTGGCGATGGGCCGGACGGTGCCGCGGCCAGCGCGCTCGTCCAGCAGACCGCCGTCGTGCACGCACTGAGCAAGCACTTCGAAAGCGAGCTCGCCGAGCGCAAGGCCGAGGCGCTCCTGACCACGTTGGAGCTGCCGGTCGCGCGGGTCCTGGCCCAGATGGAACTCTCGGGCATTGCCATCTCCACGGAGCGCCTGAACGAACAGCTCGCGGACCTCGCGAAGGTGATCGACAACGCCCAGGAGCAGGCATTTGCCGCCATTGGCCACGAGGTCAATCTCGGCTCGCCCAAGCAGCTCCAGACGGTCCTCTTCGAAGAGCTTGGCCTGCCCAAAACCAAGAAGATCAAGTCCGGCTACACAACGGACGCCGCCTCGCTGAAGGCCCTCCTGGAGAAGACCGGCCACGAGTTCCTGGTGCAGCTCATGGCCCACCGCGAATCCTCCAAGCTGGCCCAAATGCTGGAGACCCTCAAGAAATCAGTGGCTGAGGACGGCCGCATCCACACGACGTACGCGCAGAACGTCGCGGCCACGGGGCGTATTTCCTCGAACAATCCCAATCTGCAGAACATCCCGGTGCGCAGCGAGGAAGGCCGGCGCGTCCGTGGAATTTTCGTCGTCAGTGACGGCTACGAATGCCTGTTGTCGGCTGACTACTCGCAGATCGAAATGCGTATCATGGCGCATTTGTCCGGCGATGAAGGACTCATCCAGGCGTACAAGGAGGGTGAGGACCTGCACCGCTATGTCGGCTCGCACATCTTCAACGTGGCACCGGACGAGGTCACCAGTGCCATGCGCTCCAAGGTCAAGGCCATGTCCTATGGATTGGCCTACGGTCTGACTTCGTTCGGCCTGTCCAAGCAACTGGAAATCTCGGTCGACGAAGCCAGGACCCTCATGAAGGACTACTTCGACCGGTTCGGCGCAGTGCGCGACTATCTGCGTGGCGTGGTGGAGCAGGCCCGGATCGACGGCTACACGTCCACGATCGAAGGCCGCCGCCGCTATCTTCCGGACCTGACCAGCACGGACCGCCAGCACCGGGAGATCGCCGAGCGCATCGCACTGAACTCGCCGATCCAGGGTTCGGCGGCGGACCTCATGAAGCGGGCGATGCTCGGCGTTTCGGCCGAGTTGACCAGCCAGGGGCTGAAGTCCCGGATGCTGCTGCAGGTCCATGACGAACTTGTGCTCGAGGTTGCCCCCGGTGAACGCGAAGCCGTCGAAAAGCTCGTGACCGAACAAATGGGCACGGCAGCCGAGCTCACGGTGCCGCTGGACGTGCAGCTCGGAGTCGGCTCCAGCTGGTACGACGCCGGACACTGACAGGCGCACAGGCCTGCGTTGCGGGCCGGGCCGGGGCACGCCGCTGATAAGGTGGCGTGCCCCCATGCTGTCTGGCTAGGCTCGGGACGTGGCTGATCCCAAGAGAATAAACGAAAAATACAACGTCAAGCGCTTTCGTTCCGTCGAGAAGGAGAACCCGGACTACGGACAAGCACGTGATTGGCTCCAGGCCGTTGGCTTCGGATTCCACGACGAGCAACGAAGCGATGAGCTCATCGACAAGATTCTCGCGATGTACCAAGCGGACAACCGTGAGCTGACGGGCGTTTACGTCAACGAGCAACCTCCGTTGCATGCGCTCAACCCGGGATTTCCGGTTGCGACCTTTGGAACGCTGGAAAACAAGCTGAATGTGGGCTTCGGCCAGGAACTGCGTACGCGCCAGATCACCGCTGTCACGGTCCGCGGAACGCATCGGCGCCATGGCATCCTGCGGGGGATGATGACCGCCGATCTCGCCGATGCCAAGGACGATGGCTTCGCCATGGCCGCCCTGACCGCGTCCGAGGCATCCATCTACGGCCGCTTTGGATTTGGCGTCGCAACCTTCGAGCGGAGCATCAAGGTGGACACCGGTCCGAAATTCCGCATCCGTCATGAGCCCGTTGGCCGGGTGGAGATCGCAGATCCAAGAGTCCTTCTCGAACTCGCGCCCGAGGTATTCGAACGGGTTCACCACCGTACGCCGGGGTCCATCGTGAGGCAGGACTCCTACCGCCATCACGTATCCGGGGCGATGAAGCGCGACGGCAGTGAAGACAAGGCCATCAAATGCGCGCTCCACTACGGACCGGACGGCGCCATTGACGGCTACGTGTCCTACAAGTTCGGCGGCTGGGACACGAAGCCATACACGGTGGAAATCGTGGACCTCGTCGCCGCGACGGACTCCGCGTACCTGGAACTGTGGCAATTCCTGGGCAGCATCGATCTCGTCGATCGGGTCTCCTGGCCTGAGGCTCCCGTTGAAGACCCCCTTGCGTGGGCGCTCGAGGACGGACGTTGCGTCACGTCTTCCGACTATCGGGACATGTTGTGGTTGCGCGTCCTGGACGTCCCTGCAGCCTTGTCAGCCCGCCGTTACGGCGCCGACGGACGGTTGGTGCTCGAAGTCCGGGACGCGCTCGGTTTTGCCGACGGTACGTGGGAATTGACGTCCGACGGCGGCGTCGTCACCGTCAGTGATGCCGGTGGCGGGAGCCAGGACTTGAGTCCGGACCTGAGCATGGATGTCACCGATTTGGGGTCTGTCTATTTGGGTGCCGTCAATCCTGTAACCTTGGCTTCGGCAGGCCGGATCCGCGAGCACACGCCCGGAGCAGCATTGGCTGCCCAGCACATGTTCGCCGTCGAACGTCCAGCCCATTGCCTGACGCACTTCTAGGCACATCTCCACACTCAGGATCTACAACAGAAGAGGATTCCATGGGGGAATTCCAGCCGGGGGGCCACTCGTCCGGCCCATCAGGGCTGCCGGGCCGGAGGTCGTTGCTGGCGGCTGCCGCCGGACTCGCGATGACCGGACTGGCCGCCTGCGCCCAGCAACCGGCAGCTGCACCCGAGCCTCGCCCCGCAACGGTTTCAACGCCGGTCGTGGAAGAGGCGGGCCAGTATCCGGTCGTGCCCGAAACGCGGCCGGCACCGCCGTTGAAGTCCCAGGTTGTGGCCGAATTTTCTGGGCGCAAGCCCGTCGAATGGGGGCTTGCTGTCGCCGGGGTGGTTTCGAAAACCGCGTCCACGCATGCGGTCTTGACGTTTGACGCTTGCGGTGGCCCCCAGGGTTCGGATTGCGATCAACGCTTGCTCAAGACCCTGCGCAAGCTCAACGTTCCCGCCACCTTGTTCGTCAACGGCCGTTGGATCAAGGCCAACCCCGGGCTGGCCGCCGATCTCGCGGCCGATCCTTTGTTCGAGCTCGGCAACCACGGCTTCCGGCACCAGCCCCTATCGGTCAACGGTCGCTCAGCGTACGGCATCCCGGGCACCGCCAATGCGGGCGAAGTGTATGACGAGATCATGGGCAACCAGGAGGTCATGGAGCGGCTCTGCGGCAAAGCCCCCCGCTTCTTCAGGGCGGGAACCGCCTACTACGACGACGTCGCGGCGGCGATCACCAATGCCCTCGGACTGGTTCCGGTGAGCTTCACGGTGAACGGCGACGGCGGTGCGACCTTCCCGGCCCCGACGGTCGCGGGCGAAGTGGGCAAAATCGCTGCAGGACAGGGCGCCGGCCAGATTGTGATCTCGCATTTCAACCAGCCCGCCGGCGGCACTGCGGAGGGATATGCGCGAGCCCTTCCAGGCTTGCTGGACCGTGGCGTGACGTTCGCGCGGCTCGGTGACACGCTGCCGCTTTGACCCTCCTTGAGGCGAACGACTAGAATGAACGGGCGCATACTACGTGCGCGCAAATTTACAATCCACAATTCAGGATGACCCGGCGTTTGCCGTGTCCTGCGGACCGGCGACGGAAAGCGGGCGGTTTGCCTGACCGATACTCTATCCACAACGGAGCCCCTACTACATGACCATCACCTCCACCGAGAAGCCCGGTACCCCCGTAGTCGCGATCAACGACATCGGTACCGCTGAGGACTTCCTCGCAGCTGTCGACGCCACCATCAAGTACTTCAACGACGGAGACCTCGTCGAAGGTATCGTCGTCAAGGTTGACCGCGACGAAGTCCTGCTCGACATCGGTTACAAGACCGAAGGTGTCATCCCTTCCCGCGAGCTTTCCATCAAGCACGACGTTGACCCCGGGGACGTCGTCTCCGTTGGCGATCAGGTCGAAGCCCTGGTGCTCACCAAGGAAGACAAAGAAGGCCGACTGATCCTCTCCAAGAAGCGTGCTCAGTACGAGCGTGCCTGGGGCGACATCGAGAAGGTCAAGGAAGAAGACGGTGTTGTCACCGGTACCGTGATCGAGGTTGTCAAGGGTGGTCTTATCCTCGACATCGGCCTGCGCGGCTTCCTGCCCGCATCCCTCGTCGAGATGCGCCGCGTCCGCGACCTCGCTCCGTACATCGGTCAGCAGATCGAAGCCAAGATCATCGAGCTGGACAAGAACCGCAACAACGTTGTTCTTTCCCGCCGTGCATGGCTCGAGCAGACCCAGTCCGAGGTTCGCTCCACGTTCCTCAACAAGCTGGAAAAGGGCCAGGTTCGTCCCGGCGTCGTTTCCTCCATCGTCAACTTCGGTGCATTCGTGGACCTTGGCGGCGTAGACGGTCTGGTTCACGTTTCCGAGCTGTCCTGGAAGCACATCGACCACCCGTCCGAGGTTGTCGAGGTTGGCCAGGAAGTCACCGTCGAGGTTCTCGAAGTGGATCTGGACCGCGAGCGCGTGTCCCTGTCCCTCAAGGCCACGCAGGAAGACCCGTGGCAGACCTTCGCCCGCACCCACGCCCTCGGCCAGGTTGTTCCGGGTAAGGTCACCAAGCTGGTTCCGTTCGGTGCGTTCGTTCGCGTCGAAGACGGCATCGAAGGCCTCGTTCACATCTCCGAACTGGCTGTCCGCCACGTTGAGCTTGCTGAGCAGGTCGTCTCCGTTGGCGACGAGCTCTTCGTCAAGGTCATCGACATCGACCTCGAGCGCCGCCGCATCTCCCTCTCCCTCAAGCAGGCTAACGAGGGCGTTGACGCCGACAGCACCGAGTTCGACCCGGCTCTGTACGGTATGGCCGCTGAGTACGACGAAGAGGGCAACTACAAGTACCCCGAGGGCTTCGACCCCGAGTCGAACGAATGGCTCGAGGGCTACGAGACGCAGCGCGCCGCTTGGGAGCAGCAGTACGCTGACGCCCAGGCACGTTGGGAAGCTCACAAGAAGCAGGTTTCCCAGCACGCTGCTGACGACGCCGCTGCTGCCGCTTCCGGCGAGAGCGACTCCGGTACCACCAGCTACTCTTCCGAGCCGGCTGTCGCCGAGTCCAACGCGGGCACCCTGGCATCCGACGAGGCCCTCGCAGCTCTGCGCGAGAAGCTGACCGGCAACTAATTGCCACTGGCCCGGATTTCCGGGCCGGGATAAAAGCGGCTCCTGCGATTCATTCACGAATCGCAGGAGCCGCTTTGTTTAACCCTGTTTCGCTGCTGCCTGGGCTCCTCCTGGCCGGGTCTCCACGGGACATGCCCCTCCTTGGCAGCAACGACTGGGCATATACCTACTATGTCCAGCGGTGGTGATCAGGGGAGAGTATGTCCCTAGCGCGGAAGCTCAGCCAGGTTCCTAATTGATAACGATCTATCATATATTTCCCACACAATAATGGGCATGTGGTTGACTCTTTGGGCGGATTAGTCTCATGCGGATCGGTGTGATCAGACTCATGAACCCCTTGGTTCCTACTTTTTCTGAGGGAGTACTTTCTTTTGCTCCGCTGGCTTTCCTCTTGCTGGCAGCTCTGGCCATCATCACTTTCTATGCAATCAAGTTGTTCCGAAAGGCAAGATCCAGGGCGCTCCCGCATGGCTCGCACGGGAAGACTGCATCGCAGAACGACCACAATCTGAAATAGACCGTTTGCTTGTTCAAGAACTCAATGCTGCATGGATCCCGCCCTGCATGGTGCGGTCCAAGTGTCACCCACCGGACATGCCCCTCCTTGGCAGCAAGGACTGGACATATACCCACTATGTCCGGCGGTGGTGATCAGGGGAGAGCATGTCCCTTCCCGGCGGCACGGCCCCCACGGGACATGCCCCGCGCTGGCAGCAAGGACTGGACATATGCCCACTATGTCCAGCGGTGGCGATCAGGGGAGAGCATGTCCCTGCGGGTGCGGAAGCTCAGGCCTGGACGTCGACCCATTCCGTCCCCCGCAATTGGAGTCCCGAGGCGCCTCCGGTCATCGACGCCAGCCGCTCACCGGCGTCTGCGATTGAGCTTGGGTTATCAGGCAGGGCTACGCGCAGGATCGTCTCCGAGGGCTCGTAGCTTGTTTCGGCCATGACGTAGCCCGCGGAGCGCAGATCGTTTTCAAGCCTTCCGGCCGCCTGGTGGGGCACGGGGATGTCGCAAATCCGCAGGCGGCGTCGCTGGACTAGGGGAGCGGAATCCAGTGCGGCCGAGATCGACTCGGAGTAGGCACGGACCAGTCCGCCGGCGCCGAGGAGGATTCCGCCGAAATAGCGCACGACGACGGCACTTACGTCGCTGAGGTCAGTCACCCCCGGCAGTGTCTCGCGTTTGATGAGTGCCTCAAGCATGGGGATGCCGGCGGTTCCGGAGGGCTCGCCGTCGTCGTTGGAACGCTGGATGGCGCGATCCGGACCGAGGACGAATGCCGAGCAGTGGTGCCGGGCGTCGTGGAACTCCTTGCGCAGTTCCGCCACCAGGGCGCGCGCGGCGTCTTCGTCGGAGGCGCGGCGCAGCACGGTGATGAAGCGCGAACGCCTGATTTCGAGTTCGTGGCGGAAATCGTCTCCGAGTGCCAACGTTGTGTACGCGGTCGCCCGGCTTTCGTCCTGTTCTGCCACCGACCCAGTCTAGTGTGGAGGGGTGCTGAAGATTGGACTTACCGGCGGGATCGCCTCCGGCAAATCGCTCGTGTCCGCCCGGCTGAGGGAGCTGGGTGCTGTCTTGATCGACGCCGATGCGCTGGCCCGCGAGGTCGTGGAGCCGGGCACGCCGGGCTTGGCGGGCGTCGTGGCCGAGTTCGGTGAAGACATCGTCGACGCCGAAGGGCGCCTTGACCGGGCACGCCTCGGCGCGATTGTGTTCGCTGCGCCGGATCGCCGGGAAGCGCTCAACGCGATCATCCATCCGCGCGTCAGGGAGAAGGCCGCCGCGATGCTCGCGACCGCCAAACCGGGAGACATCGTCGTCCAGGATATTCCGCTGCTGGTCGAAACCGGGCAGGGCAGCAGCTTCCACTTGGTGCTGGTCGTCGATGCGCCGGACGAAGAACGGATCCGGCGCATGACGGAGATCCGCGGCATGACGGTCGAGGACGCGGTGTCCCGCATGGCCGCGCAAGCCGGCAGGCACAAACGGTTGGCCGCGGCCGACATCGTGTTGGACAACTCCGGAAGCGTTGAGGACGTTACGGAGCTCGTGGAAACCCTATGGGAAGAACGATTGGTGCCGTTTGCCCGTAATCTTGCAGCCGGCCACCCGGCACCGCGAGCAGGCGGGCCCGTCTTGTCCCCGCCAAACCCCGACTGGCCAGTCCAGGCCGAACGTCTGCTTGCCAGGCTCAGGCGGGCATCTCCGGAGGTCTTGGGGGCAGACCACATCGGTTCGACGTCGGTACCACGCCTTCCCGCCAAGGACGTGATCGACCTACAAGTAAATGTGTCCTCGCTGGAAGCCGCGGACCGGATAGCCCGGGCCTTGGGCGAGGCCGGTTTCCCGTTGCAGGAGGCTTCAGCCCGTGACACACCCAAGCCGCCGGACCTGGATCCATCGGCATGGCAGAAACGCTTCCATTGCAACGCGGACCCTGGACGGGCCGCCAATGTCCATGTCCGGGTCCTTGGAAGTCCAGGCTGGCGTTATGCGTTGTTGTTCCGGGATTGGCTCCGCGCCAACCCCGATGCAGTGCGCATGTATGCGGACATGAAACAGGAGCTTGCCGCGCTCCACGCCGGCGACCACCGGACCTTGGCGTATTCGGAAGCCAAGGAACCCTGGTTCACCGAGGTCGCCTGGCCGCTCATGGATGCCTGGGCCCGGAGTAGCGGGTGGCAACCGCCGTCGTACTCCATGGCGCAAGGCTAGAAAACGCGGACAGTAGCTGTCCGCGGCCGGGGGTACATTGGATTCATGAGTCTTGCCCAGGAGATCAACCGTGTCGTCGCGCCCTTTGAGGTCATTAGCGAATTCAAGCCGGCAGGCGACCAGCCGGCCGCTATCGCGGAGCTGACCGAACGGATCAACAACGGCGAAAAAGACGTCGTGCTGCTCGGTGCCACCGGTACGGGCAAGAGTGCCACCACCGCCTGGTTGATCGAACAGGTCCAGAGGCCCACCTTGGTGATGGTCCAGAACAAAACCCTGGCCGCGCAGCTCGCCAACGAGTTCCGGGAACTGCTGCCCAACAACGCGGTCGAGTACTTCGTGTCGTACTACGACTACTACCAGCCCGAAGCGTACGTTCCCCAGACGGATACCTTCATCGAGAAGGACTCCTCGGTGAATGAGGAAGTCGAGCGGTTGCGGCACTCGGCCACCAACGCGCTGCTGACCCGCCGGGATGTCATCGTGGTGGCTACGGTGTCCTGCATTTACGGCCTCGGCACCCCGGAGGAATACATCGCCGGAATGGTCACGCTCACCAAGGGCGCCGAAATGAACCGGGACGATCTCCTGCGCAAGTTTGTCGGCATGCAGTACACCCGCAACGACATGGACTTCCACCGCGGCACCTTCCGCGTCCGCGGAGACACCGTGGAAATCATCCCCATGTACGAAGAGCTGGCCCTGCGCATCGAGTTCTTCGGCGACGAGATCGAGAACATCTACACGCTGCATCCGGTCACGGGCGACGTCATCCGTGAGGAAACCGAGATGTACATCTTCCCGGCCTCGCACTATGTCGCCGGTCCGGAACGCATGTCGCGCGCCATTACTGCCATCGAGGAAGAGCTCGCGGAGCGGCTCAAGGTCCTCGAAGGCCAGAACAAGCTCGTGGAGGCCCAGAGGCTGCGCATGCGCACCACCTACGACCTCGAGATGATGCAGCAAATGGGTTTCTGCAACGGCATCGAGAACTACTCACGCCACATCGATGGCCGCGGCTCCGGCACGGCACCGCACTGCCTCATCGACTACTTTCCGGACGACTTCCTGCTGGTCATCGACGAATCCCACGTTACGGTTCCACAGATCGGCGCGATGTACGAGGGCGATATGTCGCGCAAGCGCACCCTCGTGGACCACGGCTTCCGGCTTCCTTCGGCCATGGACAACAGGCCGCTCAAATGGGATGAATTCCTGGAACGGGTGGGCCAGACCGTCTATCTTTCCGCGACCCCCGGCAAGTACGAGCTGGGCAAGGCCGACGGGTCCGTCCAGCAGATCATCCGCCCCACCGGACTGATCGATCCTGAAGTCATCGTGAAGCCGACCAAGGGCCAGATCGACGACCTCCTTGGCGAAATCCGGACGCGCGTGGAGCGCGACGAACGCGTGCTGGTCACCACCTTGACCAAGCGCATGGCCGAGGATCTGACCGACTACTTGCTGGGCCACGGGGTCAAGGTCCAATACCTGCACTCCGACGTCGACACTCTCCGGCGCGTGGAACTGCTTCGCGAACTCCGCATGGGCAGCTTCGACGTCCTGGTGGGCATCAACCTGCTCCGCGAGGGCCTCGACCTGCCCGAAGTGTCACTTGTCAGCATCCTCGACGCCGACAAGGAAGGCTTCCTGCGTTCGGCCACCTCCCTCATCCAGACCATCGGGCGCGCCGCCCGAAACGTGTCGGGCCAGGTCCACATGTACGCCGACCGGATCACGGACTCCATGGCCAAGGCCATCGAGGAAACCAACCGCCGCCGGGAAATCCAGGTCAAGTACAACTCGGACAATGGTGTCGATCCCCAGCCGTTGCGCAAGAAGATCGCGGACATCACCGATCAGCTTGCCCGCGAAGACGCCGACACCCGTGAGTTGCTCGCCGCAGCCGGAAAGGGCGGCCGGACCGGCAAGGGCAAGGGCGCTTCGAAGGTCCGGCAAGATGGCCTGGCCGCGGCGCCGGCCGAAGACCTGGTGGGCCTGATCGAACAGCTGACCGAGCAGATGCACGCCGCAGCCGCCGAACTCCAGTTCGAGATCGCTGCGAGGATCCGTGACGAGGTAGGCGACCTCAAGCGCGAACTGCGCCAAATGCAGTCCGCCGGGCACGCCTAGGGTAAAGTTGGGCCTACGTAGGGGAGTATCCCAAGCGCTAGGTCCGTCAACACGCAAGGCACAGACGCCTCGCCGGGGCTAGCGGATCGCCGTTTGAGCGCTATTTGCCTTTGGGCATGGAGACGCAGGCAGGTCGGAGAGACTTACGCCGTTTTGGCGTACCTGCGAAAGGCATTTTGAATGCAACTCCCCGCCTGGTTCGAGATCGGCTCTTTCGTCGTTCTCGGAATCATCCTCCTTGTCGACCTTTTCCTGGTGGTCAAGCGTCCGCACGAACCCTCCATGAAGGAAGCAGGCCTCTGGGTCGCCTTCTACGTGACCCTGGCCTTGGTGTTCGCCGGAGCGATGTTCGCTTTTGCCGGCCCGGAGTATGGCAGCCAGTTCATCGCCGGATGGGTGACTGAATACAGCCTGAGTATAGACAACCTCTTTGTCTTCATCATCATCATGGCGCGGTTCTCGGTGCCCCGTAAGTACCAGCAGGAAGTACTCATGGTGGGCATCATCATTGCCCTGGTCCTCCGCGGCATCTTCATTGCCCTCGGCGCGGTGGTGATTGAGCAGTTCAGCTGGGTCTTTTACATCTTCGGCGCGTTCCTCCTATGGACCGCCTGGAAGCAGGCCACGGACAACGGCGAAGACGAAGAAGAGACTTCCGAGAATCCCCTCATTGCCCGCATCCGCAAAGTTGTCCCGATGTCGGAGAAGTTCGACGGCGGCAAGCTGCGGACCACGGTTGACGGCAAGAAGCTGTTCACGCCCATGCTGATCGTCTTCGTGACTATCGGCATGACGGACCTCTTGTTCGCCGTGGATTCCATTCCGGCTATCTTCGGACTGACGCAGAGCGCATTCATCGTCTTCACTGCCAACATCTTCGCCCTCATGGGCCTGCGCCAGCTGTACTTCCTGCTTGGCGGCCTTATGACCCGGCTGATCTACCTCAAGCACGCATTGTCGGTCATCCTCGCGTTCATCGGCGTCAAGCTGGTCCTGCACGCCATGCACGTCAACGAACTGCCCTTCATCAACGGCGGCCACCATATTGAATGGGCTCCCGAGATCCCGACCTATGTCTCCCTGGCGGTCATCATCGGCACCATCGTGGTGGCGGTTGTCGCGAGCCTCCTGACCCCGGCCGCCAGCAAGTCCAAACTGGACGCCCGGCTCGAGGAAGATTCCCGCAAGAGCATGAACAAGGTTAGCGGCCACTGACAGCTGCAGAGCGTTTCGGAGCCCCGGTCATTGCTATGGCCGGGGCTCAGTTCGTGCCGCGGGCCATTCCCAGGAGCCGGTTGAAGATTCCTTCCCCGTCTTCGCCGATGCCATCGTGATGAAAGTCCCCTGTGGTCCAGGCCTGCAGTCCGCGGACCGCCGCTGCGGTTTCCATGGATAGCTGGTAGTCCACGTAGATGTCGTCGCGGTACACAGCAGCCGCGACGGGGACAGTGTTCGCGTCCAGCCGGGACACATCGTAGAGCGGTTTCCAGTCTTGCTTGCCGGCCAACAGCGCAGCTACTTCCTGCAGGGGTACGAGCGCCGGATCCTGTTCGAAATACCAGGGGTAGACCATTTCGCCCGTCAAAAGCGGCTCTGCGGCGCCGGGCTGGAACTCGGGGAATTCCGCGCGCACCCGCCACGCCGCCCAGTCGGTGGCCTGCCCCTGGCCATAGATCGACTCGTGCAAGACCGCGTACAGGGGATTCGATGCCCGGGAAACGAGCCCGTGGACCTGTTCCAGAAACGAATCGGAGAGGCGCTCTCCATCCTGGGAGGGCACGAAGGCATCCTCCAGGAGGGTGTGGAGGGCATCCACACGGGCGTTACCGCCCAGGAACGATCCCACCATTTGGAAGCGTTCCGTGGTGAGCCGCTCCCCGCTGGGCAGCCGCTCCTCCGTGGATTCCAGATGCCGCGCGATCCGGGTGACCAGCTTGCGGTCCTCCGGATACCACGCGAAGTACTCCGCGTTCCGTTCCGCGACCCGCTGGAAAGTGGCCCGGTAGACGCGCTCGGCCGGACCTTCCAACGGCGCCAGCCCTCCCGTAATGAGGACTTCGCTCAAACCTTCCGGCGCGAAGGACAGGTATGTCAGCGCGCAGAAACCGCCGAAGCTCTGGCCAAGGACGGTCCACGGCTCCGAGCCCAAGGTCTTCCGGATGAGTTCGGCGTCGGCCACGATCGAGTCCGCCCGGAAATGCGTGAGGTAGTCCGCCTGCGCCGCGGCATCGCCCCGGAGCGGCAAGGTATTGCGGTCCGCCGGGGTGGACAGGCCCGTGCCCCGTTGATCCAGCATCAGGATGCGGAAACTCCTTGCGGCAGCCTTCATCCAGCCGGACAGTGACGTGGTCCGGGTTCCGCGTCCGCCGGGCCCGCCCTGGAGGTAGAGCAACCGCGGCAACCGGGCCGCGTCCTCCTCCGAGTGCTCGGTGGAGACGAACTCCCGGACGAAGACGGTGATCGTTTCCGCGGTGCCGGGAGCCTCCACACCCTCCGACGCCCAATGGTCGAGGGGGACCGAGAAGAAGTGCTCGGTAGTGCGGACACCCCGGAATTGGTGATGTCCCCGGATGGTGTGGGCCACGCCCTCAGCCACCCGCTCAGCCACGAGCAATGACCTTGTCAGCGCTGCCGAAGGCACCCAGGGCTTCGCCGGTCAGCCGGAACGTGGACCAGCCGTCCATGGGCACGGCACCGAGGCTGCGGTAGAAGTTGATGGACGGTTCGTTCCAGTCCAGGACGCTCCATTCCACCCGTGCGTAGCCGCTTTCGACGGCGGTGGCGGCCAGGTGTTGCAGGAGCGCCTTCCCGTGACCCTCGCCCCGGGCATCGGGCGTGACGTAGAGGTCCTCGAGATAGATCCCGTGGACGCCTTCCCACGTGGAGTAGTTCAGGAACCACAAGGCGAATCCCTGGACGTCCCCGGCCGCGTTTTCCGCCATGTGCGCGTACACCCGCGGATTCTCGCCGAACAGGGCATTGCTCAGCATTTCCGGCGTGTTCTTCACGGCGTCGGGCTCTTTTTCGTAGACCGCAAGCTCATGGATCATCTGCAGGATCGCGGGAACGTCGGACACTGTTGCAGGGCGGATAACACTCATGATTCGAGCTTACTAGGCGCCTAGAGGCGGTTGACCGAGGTCACCTTGACCACGGCGGTGCCGCTCTCGTCGGAGGCTGCCAGGTCCACTTCGGCGGAAACGCCCCAGTCATGGTTGCGGGCCGGATCATCGAAAATCTGCCGCACCCGCCAGATACCGGGTTCCTCCGTGATCATGAGGAGTCCCGGGCCCCGGGCGTCGGGGCCGGTTCCGATGTCGTCGTGTTCGTCGAAGTAGTCGTCCAGAGCGTCTTCCCAGCGCTCCGTATCCCAGCCGCTGCCGGCGTCGAGCTCGCCCAAGGCGGCCGCGTCCTCGTCCGCGAACAACTCAACACGCCGGAACATTTCGTTGCGGACCATGACCCTGAAGGCGCGGATGTTGGACGTGAGCGACGGCGGTGGGGGAGGCGGAGCGTCGTGCGGCCTCGGGGCCACCCCGGAGGTGAGCTCTTCCCACTCATCGAGGAGGCTGGAGTCGACTTGGCGGACCAGTTCACCCAGCCAGGCGATGAGGTCCTCGAGGTCTTCGCGGAGCGAGTCCTGAGGGACCGTCTGACGCAAGGCCTTGAAGCCATCGGCCAAATACCGCAGGACGATCCCCTCGGAGCGGGCCAGCCCGTAGAACTGGACGAACTCACCGAAATTCATGGCGCGCTCATACATGTCCCGGACCACCGACTTGGGAGCCAGCTCAAAGTCGCCCACCCAGGGAGCGGCCTTGCGGTACACCTCGAACGCTTCGCCCAGGATCTCCGCGAGGGGCTGCGGGTAGCTGACCTCTTCAAGCATCGCCATGCGCTGGTCGTAATCAATGCCGTCGGCCTTCATCGCGGCGACGGCCTCGCCGCGTGCCTTCTTCTGCTGCGCAGAGAGGATCTGCCGGGGCTTCTCCAGTGTCGCTTCGATTACGGACACTACATCCAAGGCGTACGACGGCGACTCCGGATCCAGGAGCTCAAGCGCGGCAAGGGCAAACGGTGAAAGGGGCTGGTTCAGGGCGAAGTTGGCTTGCAGATGAACGGTCAGCCGGACGGAACGGCCTTCTTTCATCTGCTCGGCTTCGGGAATGCGTTCAACCACTCCGGCTGCCAACAGCTCCCGGTAGATACTCAGGGCCTTCTTCATGAGCTGCAGTTGGGCGGGCCGTGCCTCGTGGTTTTCGGTGAGCAGACGGCGGGCAGCGGCAAACGGGTCGCCGGGGCGCTCCATCAAGTTGAGCAGCATTGCATGCGTCACGGTGAAACTCGAGGTCAACGGGTCCGGCACGGACTCCACCAAACGGGTAAAGGTGGGCTGCCCCCACGAGACGAAGCCTTCCGGCGGCTTCTTCCGCACGACTTGCCGCAGTTTCTTCTGGTCGTCACCGAACTTCGCGGTGGCCTTAGCCATCGCCTTCGCGTTCTCCACCACGTGTTCAGGAGCCTGCACCACAACGGTTCCGGCAGTGTCATAGCCCGCGCGGCCCGCGCGGCCCGCGATCTGGTGGAATTCCCGGGAGTTCAGCAGGCGGGTGCGGACGCCGTCGTACTTGCTGAGCGCCGTCAGGAGGACTGTACGGATGGGAACGTTGATCCCGACCCCGAGCGTGTCGGTGCCGCAGATGACCTTCAAGAGTCCTGCTTGTGCCAATTGCTCCACGAGGCGGCGGTACTTGGGCAGCATGCCCGCGTGATGGACGCCGATGCCGTGGCGGACCAGCCGGTTCAGGGTCTTGCCGAAGCCGGCGGCAAACCGGAAACCGGCGATCAGCTCGGCAATCTTGTCCTTCTCCTCTCGCGTGCACATGTTGACGCTCATGAGGTTCTGGGCCCGCTCGATAGCCTCGACCTGGCTGAAATGCACCACGTACACGGGAACCTGCTTGGTGCTCAGCAGTTCCTCAAGGGTTTCGTGGACCGGCGTTTCCTGGAAGTAGTAGTGCAGCGGGATGGGCCGTTCGGCCGAACTGACGGTGGTGGTGGACCGTCCGGTGAGTTCGCTCAGGCCGGTTTCGAAGCGGCTGACGTCTCCCAGGGTGGCCGACATCAACAGGAACTGGGCCTGGGGGAGTTCCAGGAGCGGCACTTGCCACGCCCAACCGCGCTGGGGATCAGAGTAGAAGTGGAATTCGTCCATGATGACCGTGCCAAGCTCGGCTTCCTTGCCTTCGCGCAAAGCGATGTTGGCGAGGATTTCGGCGGTGCAGCAAATGATCGGGGCATCCTGGTTGACTCCCGAATCACCGGTGATCATGCCAACGTTCTCGGCCCCGAAAATCTCGCAGAGGGCGAAGAACTTCTCGGAGACCAGGGCCTTGATGGGGGCGGTGTAGTAGCTGCGCAAGCCGCGGGACATCGCCTCGAAGTGTGCGGCGATCGCCACAAGGGACTTTCCGGAACCGGTGGGGGTTGCCAGGATGACGTTGGAGCCGGACGCGAGTTCCATGATGGCCTCGTCCTGGGCAGGGTAGAGCTGAAGCCCGCGGCTCTCCGTCCATTCGACGAAGCGTGTGTAGATTTCATCCGGGTCAACGCGTCCGCCGCCCGATCCGGCGTTGGATGTTACCGGGAGCTGCTCAAGAAGTTTCATTGCCTTCCAGCTTAGTGTGGGTGGAGCAGACCACGGAGACCGATGATGGAGGATGCAGTGAAGTGGGATCCAGCCAAGTACGTCGAGTTCGGCAATCACCGCGACCGGCCGTTCTTTGACCTGACCTCGAGGATTCTGGCGGAGGACCCTCGGCGCGTCGTGGATCTGGGCTGCGGTCCGGGGAACTTGACGGCGACCCTCGCGACGCGATGGCCCGGTGCCGCCGTCGTCGGGCTCGACTCCTCAGCCGAAATGCTGGCCAAAGCCCAACTCCTCGCTGCCGCGCAACCGGGCCTTTCGTTTGTGCACGCCGACATTGCCGGGTGGACACCGGAAGCGGAGACCGACGTCGTGGTCAGCAACGCAGCGCTGCAATGGGTTCCGGGCCACTTGACGATGCTCGCCGCGTGGCTCGAAGCGCTGAAACCGGGCGCATGGTTTGCTCTCCAGGTCCCCGGAAACTTCGTTGCGCCTTCCCACGTGCTCATGCGCGAACTGGCCGGTTCGGCGGAATGGTCCGGAAGGCTGTCCGGTGTGCTCCGCCATGACGACGCTGTCGGGGAACCGGCCGACTACCTGCGGATCATGCTCGACGCCGGATGCGACGCCGACGCGTGGGAAACCACCTACCAGCAACTTCTGCCGGGAGCCGATCCTGTGCTGGAGTGGGTGCGGGGGACCGGCCTGCGTCCCGTGCTCGCCGCCCTCCCCGAAGACGAAGCGCGCGCCTTCGAAAACCAATACGCAGCCGCGCTCCGCGAGGCCTATCCACGGGACCGGCACGGGACCGTTTTTGCCTTCCGTCGGATTTTTGCGGTGGGACAAAAGCGGGGCTGAGCGGGCCCAAGTCCACAGGACCCCGGAAGTGCCGCCATTACAAGGTTTCGCACTGTGATCTGAACTACAATGGCAACGCGATCGCGGGGCGGCATTGTGGAATCCGCTGCTCCGGAGGCCAACGATTGGAGGCAGTGTGCTGGCATCTTTGTTGTTGCAGCGCCTCGCCCCCTTCAAGGCACACGTGCTGGCCATCGTTCTCCTGCAGCTTGTCCAGACCGGCGCCACACTCCTCCTGCCCACCTTCAACGCCAAGATCGTCGACGACGGCCTTGTCGCCGGGAACAGCGAAGTGATCCTGCGCCTGGGCGCCTGGATGCTGGTTCTCACGGTCATCCAGGTGCTTGCCGCCGTGCTGGCCGGCTACCTTGGAGCGATTGTCGCCATGAAGATCGGCCGAGGGCTGCGGCAGGAACTCTTCGACAAGATTCATTCCCTGCCGGACCAGGACGTCGCAGCCTTCGGACCGGCCAGCCTCGTGGTCAGGACCACCAATGACGTCCTGCAACTGCAGAACATCACGGTCCTCGTTTTCAGCATGCTCGTGGCAGCGCCCGTCATGGGCATCGGCGGCGTGATCCTGGCAGTCGAACAGGACGTGGCCCTGTCCTGGATCGTTTTCGCTATCGTTCCCGTGCTGCTGGTCATCATGTTGCTGATTGTCCGCAAGCTCGTCCCGCTGTACCGCGAAGGCCAAGGCTTGGTGGACCGGATCAACGGCGTGCTCCGCGAACAGATCCTGGGGACCGCGATCATCCGGGCCTTCGTCCGCCAGCCGTTTGAGATGAAACGGTTCGAGGCCGCCAACGACGCACTGACAAAGAACAACCTCCGTTCTGCCCGGATCGTCGCGGCCATGCTTCCGCTCGTCATGACCGTGGTCAACCTCTCTTCCGCGGGCGTGGTCTGGCTCGGCGGCCACCGCATCATCGCCGGAGACATGCAGCTGGGTGCGCTCACTGCATTCATCGCCTACATTATGCAGATCCTCCTCGCGATCATGATGGCAATGTACGTGTTAAGCACGGCGCCCCGCGCGGCTGTCAGCGCTGAACGCGTCACCGAAGTGCTCAATACGGACTCTGAAAAGGTCCTGCCTGGAAACACTGCCGGCGAAATGGTGGCCCGTCCTTCGGCGGAAGGCCTGCGCTTCGACAATGTCGTTTTCGCTTACCCGGGAGCCGAAACCCCCGTTGTGGAAAGCATCACCTTCCACGCGGCTCCGGGAACCACGACGGCGGTCATCGGCTCCACGGGAAGCGGCAAGTCGACCATCGTGAGCCTTGTGCCGAGACTGCTTGAGGCGAGCAGCGGAACCATCTCGCTCAATGGCCGGGACATCGCCACCGTTCCCCTCGGCGCCTTGCGCAACCAGCTCGGCGTCGTGCCCCAGGAGACCTGGCTGTTCCGCGGAACCATCGCCGAGAACCTGCGGATTTCACTGCCGTCCGCGACAGATTCGCAATTGTGGCATGCCCTTGAGACGGCCCAGGCCGCGGATTTCGTGAACGAGTTGCCGCAAGGACTGGAAACCACGTTGTCCCAAGGGGGCGCCGGTCTCTCGGGCGGTCAGCGACAGCGCTTATGCATAGCCCGTGCAATCCTGCGCCCGGCATCTGTCTACCTCTTTGACGACAGCTTCTCGGCGCTGGACACAGTGACGGAAGCAAAGCTCCGCGCCGCGCTTGAACCGGAACTCCGCGGGGCAACCGTCATCATCGTCGCCCAGCGCGTCAACTCCGTGGTGTCGGCGGACCAGATCCTGCTCATCGATGACGGCCGCCTGGTGGCAAAAGGAACTCATGACGAACTTCTAGAGTCCTCGGTGACCTACCGGGAAATCGTGGCGTCCCAGCTGGAAACGGAAGAAGCCGCATGAGCAGCGAAGACGGGCACCACGCCGTCACAGCGAAACCATCGCGGTCGCTCCTCCGCCTGGTGGGCTTGATGAAGCCCGCCCGGGGCATCATGACCGCGGCGATCCTGTGCATCTGCGGCTTTGTCACGCTCAATGTCGCCGCCCCCAAAATACTTGGCGACGCCACCGACGTCATCGCGGCCGCCGTATTTGGCGCGCAATTCGACGCCGGGCGCTTCGTCTTCCTGCTGCTCGTGGCCGCAGGCATGTATTGCGTCACCTCGCTGCTCAGCTGGGCGCAGGGCCGCCTCAACGCCCTCGCCGTGCAGCGGCTCGCATACGACCTCCGGGAAGCCGTGGAAGCGAAACTGCACCGGCTTCCGCTGGCCTACTACGACGGCCGCACCCGGGGCGACGTCCTGAGCCGGGCCACGAACGACCTCGACAACGTGTCGCAGACGCTCAACCAGCTCCTGTCCCAGCTCCTGACCTCAACGCTGATGGTCATCGGCTCCCTCGCGATGATGCTGCTGCTTTCGCCGCTCCTCGCCGTCGTGTCCCTACTGGCTGTTCCTCTATCGGCCTTGGCGTCGATAGTCGTGACCCGACGCTCGCAGAAATACTTCGTCGGGCAGTGGGAAGCCACAGGGGACGTGAACTCCCTCGTGGAGGAGACAGCTACCGGTCATGAGACCATCAAGCTTTTCAACGCCCAGTCGTCGATGGCGGTCCGCTTCGCTGACCACAACGACGGCCTGTACGCCGCCAGTTCCAAGGCACAGTTCGCTTCAGGGTTGCTTGTACCCCTCATGGCTTTCGTGTCGAACGCCAGCTACGTGGGGGTTGCGATTGTTGGTGCACTCCAGTTCCTCGCCGGGGCGATGAGTATCGGCGGCATCCAAGCGTTCATCCAATTCAACCGGCTCTTCAGCCAGCCGCTGGGCCAGATCGGCGGAATGGCCCAGGTCTTGCAGTCCTGCGCAGTTTCCGCCAGCAGGGTCTTCGAGCTGTTGGACGCCGCCGAATTAACAGGGGAGCCGTCGGAACAGGGCTCTGGCGCGCGCGCCGACGGTTCAAGCTTTGAGGCCCCTGCGGGGAGAGTTGCCTTCGAACGCATCTCCTTCAGCTACCGGCCGGATGCCCCCCTGATCGAGGACCTGTCCTTCCACGTGGAACCGGGACAGACAGTGGCCATTGTCGGGCACACCGGAGCGGGGAAGACCACCCTGATCAGCCTCCTCATGCGTTTCCATGAACTCGGCTCCGGAAGGATCACGATCGACGGCGTGGACATCGCCGGCATGGGACGTGACGCACTCCGCCGGAATTTCGGCGTCGTCCTCCAGGATCCGTGGATTTTCACGGGCACCATCCGGGAGAACATCGAGTATGGACTTCCGGGCGCCAGCGAGGCAGACATCGTGGCCGCAGCCGAGGCGAGCCATGTTGATCACTTCGTCCGCTCGCTGCCCAACGGATACTCAACCATGCTCAGCAACGGAGGCGAACCCCTCAGCCAGGGCCAGAGGCAATTGCTGAGCATCGCACGCGCACGGCTCTCGGGCCGCCCCATTCTGATCCTGGACGAGGCGACAAGTTCGGTGGACACCCGCACGGAAGTCCTCATCCGCCAAGTAATGCACAGGCTGCGGAGCAACAAGACGTCATTCGTCATTGCACACCGCTTGTCCACTATCCGCGACGCTGATCTAATTCTCGTCATGGACCACGGACGGATCGTTGAACACGGCACCCATCATTCGCTGTTGCAGCTTGGCGGGCACTATGCCCGCTTGCACGAAGCACAGTTTGCCGCCGGAGGTGGCGAACTCGCTGCGATGCCGGTGAAGTCAGCGAAGCACCGCGCCGAGCAAGGGGAGAGGGAAGCAAATGAGCCCGCTTGAGTTTCCGGGTTCGTGGCGTCCCAATCAGTCCAGCACCGTCGCCCTGTATGAACAGCTTCGGCTCCGCATCATCGAGTTGGCCGACGGCGGCACCCTGGCTGTCGGTACCAAACTTCCCGCGGTGCGCACCTTGGCTGAACAGTTGGATGTCGCCCCCCACACGGTGGCCCGGGCCTACAAGGAACTCGAAGCTGCCGGGGTAGTGGCCACCCGTGGCCGCAATGGAACGGTCGTGTGCGCCCGGGATGACCGCTGGAGCGCATTGGCAGCCGTGGCTGCGAGCTACTCGGCGGCGGCCAAAGCGCAGGGTGCCAGTTTCGCGGAGGCTGTGCAGCTTCTTGCAGCGGCCTACGACGCCGATTGATACCCGTCGGTAGGCTGCGGGAAGCCACATGGAAATTCGAAGAAGTTTTCGATTAGCATTAGTGGGTGCCTAAAGCCGTAGCTGAAGTCCCCGCCGTCGAATCCTTCGCAAGCGTTTCCGCGCATCAACCTGCCACGCCCGTAAGACATGACCTGTCCCGGCTCGTGGTCAAGGGAGCGCGTGAACACAACCTGCGCAACGTCGATCTCGACCTTCCCCGTGACGCCATGATCGTTTTCACGGGCTTGTCAGGATCAGGTAAGTCGTCCTTGGCCTTCGACACCATCTTCGCCGAGGGCCAGCGCCGGTACGTGGAATCATTGTCGGCCTACGCCCGCCAGTTCCTGGGCCAAGTGGACAAACCGGACGTGGATTTCATCGAGGGCCTTTCCCCGGCGGTCTCGATCGACCAGAAGTCGACGAGCAAGAACCCTCGTTCCACGGTGGGCACCATCACCGAGATCTACGACTACATGCGCCTTCTCTGGGCACGTGTCGGCCGGCCGCATTGCCCGGTGTGCCACGAACCGATCACGCGCCAGACGCCGCAGCAGATCGTTGACCAGTTGCTGGAACTCGAATCCGGCACGCGCTTCCAGATTCTTGCCCCGGTGGTCCGCGGACGCAAGGGCGAATTCGTCGAGCTCTTCAAAGAGCTCACCGCCAAGGGATACTCACGCGCCCGGGTGGACGGAGATCTCGTCCAGCTGAGCGATCCGCCCAAGCTCGGCAAGCAATTCAAGCACTCCATTGAAGTGGTCGTGGACCGGCTGGTGGTCAAGGAAGGGATCAGCCAACGGCTGACCGACTCGATCGAAACCGCGCTCGGACTTGCGGAAGGCCGCGTACTGGTCGAGTTCGTGGATCTCGACGCCGAAGACCCCGCACGGATCCGGGCCTTCTCCGAAAACCTTGCGTGCCCCAATGAGCACCCGTTGGCCATCGACGAAATCGAGCCTCGCTCCTTCTCGTTCAACAACCCCTTCGGCGCATGTGCGGCCTGCAGCGGTATCGGCACCAAGCTCGAAGTCGATGAAGAATTGGTCGTCCCCAACCCGGAACTTTCCTTGAACCAGGGGGCCATCGCGCCTTGGTCGCTGGGTACTGCCACCACGGAGTACTGGAACCGGCTCCTGGATGGCCTGGCCTTGGAGCTCGACTTCTCCATGGACACCGCTTGGGAGAAGCTGCCGCAGGAAGTGCGGCAGACCGTGCTGTACGGCAAGGACCACAAGGTCGTCGTCCAGTACCGCAACAGGTTCGGCCGGGAGCGCAAGTACAGCACCGGCTTCGAAGGCGCCATCCAGTACGTCCACCGCAAGCACGGCGAAACGGACTCCGACTGGGCACGCGACCGCTACGAAGAGTACATGCGCCAGGTTCCTTGCCCCGCATGCAACGGTGCCCGGCTTAACCCGGCGTCGCTTTCCGTGTTGATCAACGGCAAGTCCATCGCTGAGGTGGCGGCCCTTCCGATGCGTGACTGCGCCGATTTCCTCGGCAGCCTTACGCTCACCGACCGCGAGGCCCAGATCGCCCACCAGGTTCTCAAGGAGATCCAGGCGCGCCTGACATTCCTCCTGGACGTCGGGCTCGAATACCTGAATCTGGAACGGCCGTCCGGGACCCTGTCCGGCGGTGAAGCCCAGCGCATCCGCCTTGCCACGCAGATCGGCTCCGGCCTGGTCGGCGTCCTGTATGTCCTGGACGAGCCGTCCATCGGGTTGCACCAGAAGGACAACCGCCGCCTCATCGAAACGCTCACCCGGTTGCGCGACCTCGGCAACACGCTGATTGTCGTCGAACACGACGAAGACACCATTCAGGAGGCCGACTGGGTAGTGGACATCGGACCTGGCGCCGGCGAGCACGGTGGCCAGGTGGTTCATTCCGGTTCCTACAAGGAACTCCTGGAAAACACGAACTCGCTGACCGGCGACTACTTGTCCGGGCGACGCAAGATCGACATCCCGGCCAAGCGGCGCAAGTATGACAAGAAGCGCGAGCTCAAGGTCATCGGCGCACGCGAAAACAACCTGAATAACGTTGACGCCACCTTCCCGCTGGGCCTCTTCACAGCTGTCACGGGCGTCAGTGGTTCAGGGAAGTCCACCCTGGTGAACGAGATCCTTTACAAGGTTCTCGCCAACAAGCTCAACGGTGCAAAGCAGGTCGCCGGGCGGCATCGTTCCGTGGCAGGCCTTGAGCACCTCGACAAGGTGGTCCACGTGGACCAGAGCCCTATCGGGCGGACCCCGCGTTCCAACCCCGCCACCTACACCGGCGTCTTCGACAACATCCGGAAGCTTTTCGCGGAAACCACTGAAGCCAAGGTCCGCGGATACCAGCCTGGCCGCTTTTCCTTCAACGTCAAGGGCGGCCGCTGTGAGGCGTGCTCCGGCGACGGAACCCTGAAGATCGAGATGAACTTCCTGCCGGACGTCTATGTTCCGTGCGAGGTGTGCCATGGCGCCCGGTACAACCGGGAGACCCTGGAGGTCCATTACAAGGGCAAGACCATCGCAGACGTCCTCAACATGCCCATCGAGGAAGGTGCCGAGTTCTTTGCCGCTTTCACCCCCATCGCCCGGCATTTGAACACCCTCGTCGACGTCGGTCTCGGCTATGTCCGGCTCGGGCAGCCCGCCACCACGCTTTCCGGTGGCGAGGCGCAGCGCGTGAAGCTGGCCTCGGAACTGCAGAAGCGTTCGAATGGCCGGAGCGTCTATGTCTTGGACGAGCCCACCACGGGGCTCCATTTCGAGGACATCCGTAAGTTGCTCATGGTGCTGCAGGGTTTGGTGGACAAGGGCAACACGGTCATCACCATTGAACACAACCTTGACGTCATCAAGTCCGCCGACTGGATTGTGGACCTTGGCCCCAATGGCGGTTCAGGCGGCGGGCGCATCGTGGCAACGGGCACGCCCGAACAGGTTGCCAAGTCCACGGAAAGCCATACCGCTACCTTCCTGGCGGAGATTCTCGGCTAGTCCTGTGTGAACGGCCGGGGAATATTTCGGTGGCGGTCCAAGTATTCCCTGGCCGGCATGTGAGTTTCAGGCATGCCTCAACTCGTGAGAAACTAACCCGGTGACTCAAACAATGGTGCCCGTAATCTTTGATCTGGACGGCACCCTTGTCGATCCTGCAGGTGGCATAACCGGCGGCATCGCCGCGGCCCTGGGCGAAATGGGCCTCCGTGTCCCGGAACAAGCCGTGCTGGAGTCCATGGTTGGACCCAAGCTCAGCGATTCCCTGGAACACATTGCCGGGGTTCCCGCGGGAAAAGTCGACGAAGTCATTGGGCTTTACCGCAGCTACTACCGTTCCGTGGGAATCGGTCAAAGCCGCCTCTATCCTGGTATCCGTGAGCTCCTGCAGTTCTTCGCGGAGTCGCGGCGGCCGGTTGCCGTGGCCACCCAGAAACCTCAAGGCTTGGCGCACATCGTGTTGGAGCACCACGGCATTGCCGGTTTCTTTGCATCCATCTGCGGTGCCCCGGACGACGAGTCAATGGCCGCCAATACAGCTCCGGGCAAGGTGGCGATCGTTGGTGCTGCGCTGGCCACGTTGCGTTCCCAGCCCGCGGTGATGGTCGGGGACCGCCACCAGGATGTTGCCGGTGCCATGGCCAACGGACTCGACTGCATCGGGGTCAGTTGGGGATTTGCGCCCGACGGCGAACTTCAGGAGGCAGGCGCCGTCGCCGTCGTGGACAACGCCGCGCAGCTGTTGAAGAAGATCGAAGAACTTGACGCTGTCCGCGCGGCGGCCCTGAGCGAGGTGCAGAACGATGGAAGCCTTTGATGTCATCCGCTGGACCACGCGCGGACTGATTTCCAGCACCTGCCGGCCCACGGTCATCGGGCTGGAAAACGTGCCCAAGGAAGGGCCCTTCATTGTGGCCCCGAACCATTTGTCCTTCCTGGACAGCGTGATTGTCCAGGCCTTGATGCCGCGCCCGGTGGGCTTCTTTGCCAAGGCCGAGTACTTCACGACCAAAGGCTTCAAAGGCCTCGCGATGAAGGCGTTCTTCCAGGCAGTTGGATCCATTCCGGTGGAACGCGGAGAGCAGGCAGCCAGCGTGCAGGCCCTCAAGACCCTCCTGGACATCCTGGAGAACGGACGCGGCATCGGTATCTATCCGGAGGGGACCCGCTCCCGCGACGGCTTGCTCTACCGCGGGCGTACCGGGGTCGGCTGGCTTGCCCTGACCACGGGGGCGCCCGTGGTGCCGGTTGGCCTCATCGGCACGGACAAGCTGCAGCCTGTGGACCGCAACACCGTTCGTCCGCTGCATTTCACCATGAAGGTCGGCGAGCCGCTGTACTTCGAGAAGACCGGTCCGGACCATTCCCTGCCTGCCAGGCGCGAAGTCACTGACAAGATCATGGATGCCATTGCGGTATTGAGCGGCCAGGAACGCTCCACCAGCTACAACCAGAGCAAGTCCGCGGAGTAGCTTCGGTGGGCTGGCCGGCCCGTACGGGGGAGTGCGATTCCCTTACTAGACTGGATCTGTGGCAGATCCAGCGAGTTATCGACCCCAGACGGGAGAAATCCCCACCACCCCCGGCGTCTATCGGTTCCGGGATCCGCACGGCCGTGTCATCTACGTGGGCAAGGCGAAGAACCTCCGCTCCCGGCTGAACTCATACTTCGCCAACCCTGCGGGTTTGCTGCCGAAGACGCATGCGATGGTGCACGCGGCCAGCAGTGTCGAATGGACGATGGTGGGCAGCGAGCTTGAGTCGCTTCAGCTCGAATACACCTGGATCAAGGAATTCAAGCCCCGCTTCAACGTCGTCTTCCGCGATGACAAGACCTATCCGTACCTTGCCGTGAGCATGGGGGAGAAGCTCCCGCGGGTCCAGGTCATGCGCGGGGAGCGACGCAAGGGCACCCGCTACTTCGGGCCGTACACAGCCGGGGCCATCCGCGAAACCATGGACACCCTGCTGCGGGTCTTTCCGGTCCGCAGCTGCAGTCCCGGCGTGCTGAAGCGCGCCCAGGCCAGTGGTCGGCCATGCTTGCTCGGCTACATCGACAAATGCTCGGCCCCGTGTGTCGGCCGTGTCACCGCCGAGGAGCACCGGGCCATTGCTGAAGACTTCTGCTCGTTCATGGGTGGCGAAGCGAAACGCTTCATCACCCGCCTCGAAAAGGATATGGGCGCCGCCGTCGCCGAGCTGGACTACGAACGGGCAGCGCGGCTTCGGGACGACATCATCGCCCTCCGCAAAGTGTTCGAGCGCAACGCCGTCGTCCTCTCCGAAGACACCGACGCGGATGTCTTCGCCCTGCACGACGACGACCTCGAGGCTTCCGTGCAGGTATTCCACGTCAGGGGTGGCCGGGTGCGCGGCCAGCGGGGCTGGGTCGTGGAAAAAGTCGAAGACGCCACCACTCCGGAGCTCATCGAGCACCTGCTGCAGCAGGTCTACGGAGAGGACAGTGACAACCAAGGCCGTATTCCGCGCGAAGTCCTCGTGCCGGAGATTCCCAGCAACCATCACGAACTGCTTGAATGGCTCGGCGGCCTCCGGGGCGCCAAGGTGGATATCCGGGTGCCGCAGCGTGGTGACAAGGCTGCCCTCATGTCCACCGTCCGCGAAAACGCCGAACAGGCGCTGAAGCTCCACAAAGTCCGGCGGGCGGGCGATATCACCGTGCGCTCCCTGGCGCTCCAGGAGCTTCAGGAAGCGCTCGATCTTCCCGTTCCGCTGCTCCGGATCGAGTGCTACGACATTTCCCATGTGCAGGGCACCAACGTCGTTGCGTCCATGGTGGTGGTGGAGGACGGCCTCCCCAAGAAGGCCGACTACAGGAAGTTCTCCATCACGGGTGCGGCGGCAAGCGACGACACCGCTGCGATGCATGACGTCCTTACCAGGCGCTTCAGGCACTACCTGCAGGATAAATCCGCCCAGCTTCCCAAGAGCGGAGAAGTTCCGAACCCCGGCGCCGGGGAGGCGTCGTCGTCGGATGATGCTGCCCTCACGGGAGCCAAGGCGAGATTCGCCTATCCGCCCAACCTCGTCGTCGTCGACGGCGGGCAGCCCCAGGTGAATGCGGCCGCGAGGGCACTCGCGGAACTGGGGATCGATGACGTCTACGTCGTGGGCCTGGCCAAGCGCCTCGAAGAAGTCTGGTTGCCGGACAGCGACTTCCCGGTGATTCTGCCCCGCACCTCCCAGGGGCTCTACTTGCTCCAGCGCATCCGCGACGAAGCCCACCGTTTCGCCATCACCTTCCACCGGCAGAAGCGTGGAAAGGCGATGACGGTGTCCGCACTCGACGGCGTTCCGGGCCTCGGCGAAGCCAAACGGAAGGCGCTCGTGGCGCATTTCGGCTCCCTCAAGAAGATCAAGGCCGCAACGGCCCTTGAGCTCACGGCCGCGAAGGGGATCGGCCCGGCATTGGCGGAAGCCGTCGTCAGCCATCTGGCGGCGGCCGGCGCCTCCGGAGAGGGCGCTCCTGCCGTGAACATGACCACCGGCGAAATCCTTGAAATTTAGCTAGGGTTATAAGCGGACCCCTCCTCAAGGGGTCCGCTTATGGAGCATCCCAGAAACTTTGGACCATCTCAGAAACGGGGACACTTGATGTCAGAGTCAACAGCAGGATCCGGCGCGGAGCAGGACGGTCTCATCCCCGTCAAGCCTGTCGAAGCGGAACTGCTGGTGGTGACTGGCATGTCCGGCGCAGGCCGCAGCACCGCCTCGGACGCCTTGGAAGACCACGGCTGGTACGTCGTCGAAAACCTCCCGCCGCAGATGCTGGGGACGCTTGCCGAAATCGTCTCGCACGCTCCCCAGTCCATCCCCAAGCTCGCCGTCGTCGTGGACGTGCGCAGCAAAGGCCTCTTCACCGATATCAGGACCGCGCTCGGCGCCCTCAGCGCCAGCGGAATCACCTTCCGCGTCCTCTTCCTCGATGCCAGCGACAACGTCCTGGTGCGGCGCTTTGAGCAGGGCCGCCGCCCGCATCCGCTCCAAGGTGGTGGCCGGATTCTGGACGGCATCGCGGCGGAACGCGACGTCCTGAAGGAACTCCGGGAATCGGCCGACGTGGTCCTGGACACGAGTACGTACAACGTCCACGGCCTGGCGACCGCCATCACCGAACTTTTCACCGACACAGGCCCGGTGGCGTTGCGCTTGAACGTCATGAGCTTCGGCTTCAAATACGGACTGCCCGTGGACGCCAACTTCGTGGCGGATGCACGCTTCATCCCCAACCCGCACTGGGTTCCGAAATTGCGTCCGCACACGGGACTCGACGCCGATGTCAGCGACTATGTGCTCGGAGCCGCGGGCGTGAAGGACTTCGTTGACCGCTACGTCCTTGCCTTGGAGCCTGTCCTCGACGGCTACCGGACAGAAAACAAGCACTACGCCACCATTGCTGTCGGTTGCACGGGCGGCAAGCATCGTTCGGTCGCGGTCGCCGTCGAACTTTCCAAACGGCTGGCGCAATATCCTCGGGTCACCGTCACCACAAGCCACCGCGATCTGGGTCGCGAATAATGGGGGTCCTGACCGGACCCCTGCCGCTGGTTCCACCGAAGGGCACCCCGGGCAGCCAGCCCGCCAAGGGCCCCTCGGTTGTGGCGCTCGGCGGCGGACACGGGCTTTCCGCGTCATTGTCGGCGTTGCGGCTCCTGACGTCCGAGCTCACCGCGATTGTCACCGTCGCCGACGACGGCGGATCCTCCGGACGGCTGCGCGAAGAGTACGGCGTCCTTCCGCCTGGCGATCTTCGAATGGCGCTGAGCGCCCTCTGTGACGACACCGATTGGGGGCGCACTTGGCGGGACGTCATGCAGCATCGCTTCAAGACCCCGAACGGTCGCCAAGGCTCCTTGGACCACCACGCCATGGGAAACCTGCTCATCGTGACCCTCTGGGAACTTCTGGGCGACGCCGTTGCGGGACTGAAATGGGCCGGCGCGCTTTTGGGTGCCCGCGGCCAGGTCCTCCCGATGTCCACTCAGCCGCTGAACATCGAGGGCGACGTCAGGGTGCCCTTGCCCGGGGGCGGGTACGAGTTCCAGGTCGTCAAAGGCCAGGCCAAGTGCGCCGTCGCCGGATCCCTTGAAAACGTCAGGCTCCTCCCGGAGGACGCGCGCGCCTGCATCGAAGCGCTGACTGCCATCGAGCTTGCCGACTGGATCATTCTGGGTCCCGGTTCCTGGTACACGTCCGTGCTGCCGCATTTGCTGCTGCCCGAAATGCGCCAGGCCCTGTGCGACACTCCCGCCAAACGCTGCCTCACCATGAACCTCGCCATGGACACCAAGGAAACCTCGGGGATGTCCGCCGCGGACCATCTGGATGCCCTGCGCCACTACGCGCCGGAGTTCAGTGTGGACGTTGTCCTGGCCGATCCGTCCTCGATATCGGACCTCGAGGAATTCGAACGCGCTGCCGGGATGATCGGTGCAGAGGTGGTCTTGGGTAAAGTGGGGGCGTCGAGCCGCCGTCCAGTCCACGACCCGCTGCGTCTGGCATCGGCGTATCACGATATCTTCGGGAATAGTTAGGAACATGCGATGGCACTGACCGCATCGGTCAAGGAAGAACTTTCCCGGCTGGACATCAAGAAGTCGTCCGTCCGCAAGGCCGAAGTCTCGGCCATGCTGCGTTTTGCCGGCGGACTGCACATCATTTCGGGCCGAATCGTGATTGAGGCAGAGGTTGACCTCGCCTCAACGGCGCGGAGGCTGCGTGCCGCGATCGCCGAAGTCTACGGGCACCAGAGCGAGATCATCGTCGTCTCCGGCGGGGGACTCCGCCGCGGTAGCCGCTATGTTGTCCGTGTAGTGCGCGACGGCGAAGCCCTGGCCCGCCAGACCGGCCTCCTGGACGGCAGGGGACGGCCTGTGCGTGGCTTGCCGTCCGCCGTCGTCAACGGTTCGGCGTCGGACGCGGAAGCTGTGTGGCGCGGCGCGTTCCTGGCTCACGGATCCCTCACCGAACCCGGCCGGTCCTCTTCGCTTGAGGTCACGTGTCCCGGGCCGGAATCGGCGCTTGCCCTGGTGGGGGCTGCCCGTCGCCTCGGCATCCAGGCCAAGGCACGGGAAGTGCGCGGCGTGGATCGCGTGGTGATCCGTGACGGTGACACCATCGCCGCGCTGCTCACCCGGATGGGCGCCCATGACGCCCTCATGGTGTGGGAGGAGCGCCGCATGCGGAAGGAAGTCCGGGCCACGGCCAACCGCCTCGCGAACTTCGACGACGCCAACCTGCGCCGCTCGGCCCAGGCCGCCGTCGCGGCCGGCGCCCGCGTGGACAGGGCCTTGGAAATCCTGGGCGACGACGTTCCGGACCACCTCAAATACGCCGGTGAACTCCGGGTGGCCCACAAGCAGGCCAGCCTGGATGAATTGGGCCGGCTTGCCGATCCTCCCATGACCAAGGACGCGATCGCGGGGAGGATCCGCCGGCTTCTGGCCATGGCAGACAAGCGGGCCGGCGACCTGGGGATCCCGGGTACCGAGGCAAATGTGACCCCCGAAATGATGGACGAATAAAGCTCCCGCCCTAGAATCGTCAGGGTGTGGATTTCCGGCCGGTTCGCCGGCCGGATGAACAAAACGAGAGTTACCAACCGGACCCCGGTCCACTACATTGGAGGATTTCGTGACAGAGTACGTACTGCCCGAGCTCGGCTACGACTACGCAGCACTTGAGCCACACATTTCGGCGAAGATCATGGAGCTGCACCACAGCAAGCACCACGCTGCCTATGTAGCAGGCGCCAACAACGCATTGGCCCAGTTGGCCGAGGCCCGCGACAAGGGCGACTTCGCCAACATCAACCGCCTCTCCAAGGACCTCGCGTTCCACACCGGCGGCCACATCAACCACTCCGTGTTCTGGAACAACATCTCCCCGGACGGCGGCGACAAGCCCGAGGGCGAGCTGGCTGCAGCCATCGACGACGCCTTCGGCTCCTTCGATGCATTCCGTGCCCAGTTCTCGGCAGCCGCGCTCGGCCTGCAGGGATCCGGCTGGGGCTTCCTCGCCTACGAGCCCATAGGCGGCAACCTCCTCATCGAGCAGCTCTACGACCAGCAGGGCAACGTCGCAGTCGGCACCACGCCGCTGCTCATGCTGGACATGTGGGAGCACGCTTTCTACCTGGACTACGTGAACGTCAAGGCTGACTACGTCAAGGCCTTCTGGAACATCGTCAACTGGGCCGACGTCGCGAAGCGCTTCGAAGCGGCCCGCGCGAACGCCACCGGGCTGATCGTTCTCTAGGGAACTCCGTCCCGAATCGGTGTGACGCGGAATACACAAGGATGTAACAAACTTCACATTCAGGTGAATTTCGCCCAAATACCGGATTGTCTGCCCCCGCAGTTGCGGGGGCAGACGTAGTTAAACGTAAGATGGGTCACGGAAGGCGGTTAGCCTTCAGCAATGTGGCTGGTCGCCCTCCGATCTGATAATCACTTCTGCCCAATGATGTGCGGGAATTGTTAGTTGGAATCAAGATCCGACTCACTAGGTGTGCTTGCAAGAGCACCAAGGAGACTGAAATAGTGACCACCCGTATTGGTATCAACGGCTTTGGCCGCATCGGCCGCAACTACTTCCGCGCAGCACTCGCCCAGGGTGCCGACCTCGAAATTGTTGCGGTCAACGACCTCACGAGTCCCGAGGCACTTGCCCACCTTTTGAAGTACGACTCCGTCGGCGGTCGCCTGACCGAGTCCGTTGAAGTCAAAGAGGGCAACCTTATTGTTGACGGCAACATCATCAAGGTCCTTGCAGAGCGCGATCCTGCGAACCTCCCCTGGGGCGAACTGGGCGTCGACATCGTCATCGAGTCCACCGGCTTCTTCACAAAGGCTGCCGCAGCACAGAAGCACATCGATGCAGGTGCCAAGAAGGTCCTGATTTCCGCTCCTGCTTCGGACGAAGACATCACCATCGTCATGGGCGTCAACCACGAGCTCTACGACCCCGCAGCACACCACATCATTTCCAACGCTTCCTGCACCACCAACTGCCTCGGCCCGCTGGCCAAGGTCGTCAACGACGCCTTCGGCATCGAGCGCGGCCTCATGACCACGATCCACGCCTACACGGCAGACCAGAACCTGCAGGACGGCCCCCACAGCGACCTTCGCCGTGCCCGCGCCGCAGCGATCAACATGGTTCCCACCTCCACGGGTGCTGCCAAGGCGATCGGCCTCGTCCTTCCGGAGCTGAAGGGCAAGCTCGACGGCTACGCCATCCGCGTCCCGGTCCCGACCGGTTCCGCCACGGACCTGACCGTCACGGTTTCCCGCGAAGTGACCGTTGAGGAAGTCAACGCAGCACTCAAGGCAGCTTCCGAGACCGAGCAGTTCAAGGGCATCCTCAGCTACACGGCAGATCCGATCGTCTCTTCGGACATCGTCGGCGATCCCTCTTCTTCGATCTTCGACTCCGGCCTCACCAAGGTCATCGGCAACCAGGTCAAGGTTGTTTCCTGGTATGACAACGAATGGGGCTACTCCAACCGCCTCGTTGACCTCACGGAGCTCGTCGCATCCAAGCTGGGCTAGGGTAGACACATGACTTCTCACACCCTCAACGAACTGATCGCTGAAGGTGTCCGCGGGCGGTACATTCTTGTCAGAAGTGACCTGAATGTGCCGCTCGACGGCTCTACAGTGACCGACGACGGCCGCATCAAGGCCTCTCTCCCGGTCATCGAAAAGCTCTCGGACGCCGGTGCCCGCGTGCTCGTCACAGCCCACCTGGGACGCCCCAAGGGCTCTCCCGAGGCCAAGTATTCGCTCAAGCCCGCAGTAGTGCGGCTGGCGGAGCTCGCCCCATTCAAGGTCCAGCTCGCGGAAGACACCGTTGGTGAGTCCGCCAAGGAGCTTGCCGGGTCGCTGGGCGACGGAGACGTCCTCGTCCTGGAGAACGTCCGCTTCGACGCCCGCGAAACCAGCAAGGACGACGCCGAGCGCGGCGCCTTCGCCGATGAACTCGTGGCGCTGACCGGTGACAACGGTGCTTTCGTGGATGACGCCTTCGGTGCCGTCCACCGAAAGCACGCCAGCGTGTACGACGTCGCCACCCGGCTTCCTTCCTACCAGGGGGACCTCGTCCACACCGAGGTGGAGGTTCTGCGCAAACTCACCACGGATACCCAGCGCCCGTACGTCGTGGTTCTCGGCGGCTCCAAGGTCTCGGACAAGCTCGCCGTGATCGACAACCTCCTGGGCAAGGCTGACACCATCCTCGTCGGGGGCGGAATGCTCTTCACCTTCCTCGCAGCGGTTGGTCACAAGGTCGCAGGCAGCTTGCTTGAAGCTGACCAGATCCCCGTGGTCCAGGACTACCTCAAGCGCGCTTCCGACGCCGGCACCGCCTTCGTCATCCCGACCGACGTCGTGGTAGCCAGCCGCTTCGCCGCTGACGCTGAACACGAAGTGGTCGCCGCGGATGCGATCGAGGACAGCGCATTCGGTGCTTCCGGCATTGGCCTGGACATCGGGCCGGTATCCGCAGCGGCTTTCGCCGAGCAGATCAAGGCCGCCAAGACCGTGTTCTGGAACGGCCCCATGGGCGTCTTTGAATTCGAGGCCTTCTCGGACGGCACCCGTGCCATTGCCCAGGCTTTGACCGAGACGACGGCATTCACTGTGGTGGGCGGCGGCGACTCCGCAGCGGCCGTCCGGACCCTCGGCTTTGAGGACTCCCAGTTCGGACACATTTCCACCGGTGGCGGCGCCAGCCTGGAATACCTTGAAGGCAAGGATCTTCCCGGCCTGAGCGTTCTGGACCGCTAAGGCTACACGGCCGGCGGGGCGCCCTTCCTGGAAGGAAAACGCCCCGCCGGCTTCCCTATCTCAACGCATCTTTGGAGCACACGTGACAACTTCTGCCAACGGAAACTTCATCCGCAAGCCCTTCATTGCCGGCAACTGGAAGATGAACATGGACCACGTCCAGGGCATCACCTTGCTGCAGAAGCTGGCATGGACCCTCTCCGACGCCAAGCACGATTACAGCCGGGTGGAGGTTTCGGTCTTCCCGCCGTTTACCGACCTCCGCGGTGTGCAGACCCTCGTTCAGGGCGACGAGCTGCACGTCGTCTACGGCGGACAGGACCTTTCGCAGTTCGACTCCGGAGCCTACACCGGCGATATCTCCGGCCAGTTCCTCAACAAGCTCGGTTGCGCCTATGTCCTGGTGGGCCACAGCGAACGCCGCACCATCCACAACGAGGACGACCAGGTCCTCAACGCGAAGGTCAAAGCCGCTTTCCGCCACGACGTCACGCCGGTCCTGTGTGTCGGCGAGGGCCTTGAGGTCCGCCAGGCCGGCACCCACGTGGAGCACACGCTGGCCCAGTTGCGCGCCGGCGTCGAAGACCTGACCGCAGATCAAGCAAGCGAACTGGTTGTCGCCTACGAGCCTGTCTGGGCCATCGGGACGGGCGAAGTCGCGGGTCCCGAAGACGCGCAGGAGATGTGCGCCGCGATCCGTTCGGAGCTCGCATCCTTGTTCGACGATGCAGTGGCCGCAAAGACCCGCCTCCTCTACGGCGGTTCGGTCAAGGCCAACAATGCGGCAGCGATCATGGCCGAAAGCGACGTCGACGGTCTGCTGGTGGGTGGCGCGAGCCTGGACCCCGCCGAGTTTGCTAACATTGTCAGGTTCGAGAGCCACCTCAGCGCGGCTTAGTCCGTTTTAGGTTCCGCTCCCGTTTTCCGTTCTTCTGAAAGGCCGTCGTGGACGTTCTTCAAGTCATTCTGCAGATTCTGCTGGGCATTACCAGCCTTCTGCTGACGCTGCTCATCCTCCTCCACAAGGGGCGTGGCGGCGGGTTGTCCGATATGTTTGGCGGTGGCATGAGCTCAGGATTGAGTTCTTCAGGTGTCGCAGAGCGAAACCTCAACCGCTTCACCATCGTCTTGGGCTGCACTTGGGGCGTCGTGATCATTGGACTTGGCCTCATCATGCGTTTCACCACAGGCGGAGACTCCTAGCACTGCCGCCGTCAGAGCCTCGCACTCGAGGTGTCCTCTCATTAGACTAGGCTGCATGGCCTTCACCGCCATGCAGCCGAACTCTCAAGGGGATCGACGATGGTTCATGGTACTTCTGGATTCCGGGGCACACGGGCCGGCGTAACAGCTGGATCGGCCCCGAGAAACCAACCCGACTCTGTAGTTGGCGAAAGCTTGCCGCGTATTCGTGTTCCCTATTGGTGCGCCAAGGGACATGAAACGCGGCTTGTTTTCGTTAAGCTCCCCGAAGATCAAATCCCGATCCGATGGGACTGCCCGAAATGTGGCCTGGTCGCCGTCCGCGATCAGGACGAGGCCACCATGGAACGTGCGGACGAAGAAGTCTTCAAGAGCCACCTGGACTACGTTAAAGAAAGACGCTCCAGCCAGGACGCGGAAATTGTCCTGGCCGGAGCGCTCAAGCGGCTACGCGCCCGCGGGGTCCTTACGGATGAGCTGCTGGGGGACACGTGAGGCTGCATTCTCATCGATAAGCCATAGGGTCCTCGAGCGGCCACTAGGTCCGGAGGCGGGAACCTGGACCGGGTTGGCCCCGGCGAGGGCGAGTCCCACGGCTCCGGCCTTGTCCTCGCCTGCCACGACCATCCAGATTTCCTGGGCGGAGTTGATGGCGGGCAAGGTCAGCGAAATCCTCGACGGCGGTGGTTTGGGGGAGTTCTCGACCCCCACGACCGTACGGTCCTTCACGCGGATACCCGCTTGCTCCGGGAAGAGCGAGGCAACGTGCGCATCCGGGCCCACACCGAGCAGCAGGATGTCGAAACGAGGCAACTCGCCGGCCTCCTCGGGACGATTGTCCGAAGTGTCCGCGGCGTGCTCGGCTTCGGCAGCAGCCTTGAGGCGGGCCGCGTAGTCCGCTGCGGCCTCGTCCGCGGTGGCGAACTCATCCGATGAACCCGGTTCGTGCACGCGGTCCGGGTCCACCGGCAGGCTGGAGAGGAGTGCCTCACGCGCCTGTACGGTGTTGCGGTCCGTGCTGTGCTTGCCAACGAAGCGCTCGTCACCCCACCAGAAGTTCACCCGGGACCAGTCAACGGCGGGCGCCGCAGGCGAGTCGGCAACCGCTCTCAGGGTGCCGATGCCCACGGTTCCTCCGGTGAGGACCACCGTGGCTTCGCCGTGCTTGTCCTGGACGTCCACCAGCTTGGTAATGAGCCGTGCTGCGATCGCGGCCATAAGGACGGCGGAATCGGGATGGATGCTTACTCTTGGGTCAGCGCTCACTGGGACGGTCACTCCTTGCTATTGGTTCGGGGCAGTCCCATAGTAATCACTTCTCCGAAGACATCGTCCGGATCAAGTCGGCGCAGTTCTTCGGCGAGGCAGTCCCGCAGGCTGCGGCGCGGCAGTGAAATCCGCTGGGCGGGCTGGCCCGGCTGGGTCAGTTCCGCGATGGTCAGGCCGGGACGGACCAGCTGGACGTCGCCGGTGGCGCGGCTCAGCCGCACCCTGCGGATGCCTGTTCCTGCCGGGTCGGCGACGATCTGGACCGGTGCGTCGAGGAACAGGGTGAGCCAGGCGGCCAGCAGCAGGGTGCTGGGTGAGTCCGAAGCGCCCTCGACGGCGATGGCCGTGACGGGCGACTCGTCGACCTGGTCCAGTGCTGCCGCGAGCTGCAGGCGCCAGTTGGTCAGGCGTGTCCAGGCGAGGTCGGTGTCGCCTGCCCGGTACGTTTTCCGGATCCGGGCCAGCGCTGCTGCGGGGTCGGCCTCGTTGGCGGAGTCCGTGATGCGGCGGTGTGCGATGCGTCCGATGGAGGTCTCGCAGGCGTTCTCGGGTGCTCCATGCGGCCACCAGGCCACGATCGGCGCATCGGGCAGAAGCAGTGCCGCGACGAGGGATTCGCTCTCCTTGGCGAGCTCACCGTAGCCGCGCAGCACGATCACCTCTGATGCGCCGGCGTCGCCGCCCACCCGGATCTGGGCGTCGAGGCGGTTGGGCGCTTCGCTGCCGGCGTCCGCGAGGACGATGATGCGGCAGGGGTGTTCGCGGCTGGCCTCGTTGGCTGCCTCGATGGCTTCTTCCTCGAGACCGGACTTCGTGACGACGACGAGGGTCAGGACGCGTCCGAGGGCGATCACGCCTCCCTGCTCGCGCAGGGAGGTGATCTTCTTGGAGATCTTGGAGGTGGTGGTGTCGGGAAGATCTACGATCATGGCCTTCTCCAGGTTCGTCCGTCGCGGGCAAGCAGCTCGTCGGCCGAGGCCGGGCCCCAGCTGCCGGGGGCATAGGGTTCGGGTTGTTCGTCGAGTCCGGCCCAGTATTCTTCGAAGGGGTCCAGGATCTTCCAGGACTCCTCGACTTCCTGGTGCCGCGGGAAGAGCGGGGGCTCGCCCAGCAGCACGTCCAGGATGAGGCGTTCGTAGGCCTCCGGGCTGGACTCCGTGAACGAGTGTCCGTAGCCGAAGTCCATGGTGACGTCGCGGACTTCCATCTGCGTGCCCGGGACCTTGGAACCGAAGCGGATGGTGGCGCCCTCGTCGGGCTGGACCCGGATGACCACGGCGTTCTGGCCGAAGTCGTCCTCGCCGTGGCCGCGGAAGAGCAGGTTGGGTGCCCGCTTGAACACCACCGCGATTTCCGTGACGCGCCGGCCCAGCCGTTTGCCGGCCCTCAGGTAGAACGGCGCGCCGGCCCAGCGCCGGGTGTTGATGTCCAGGCGGATGGCCGCGAAGGTTTCCGTCTTGGAATCGGCCGGAATGCCTTCTTCCTCGAGGTAGCCCTGGACCAGTTCCCCGCCCTGCCAGCCGCCGGTGAACTGCCCGCGGGCCGAGTGGGTGGAGAGGTCTTCGGGGAGCCTGACCGCGGCCAGGACCTTTTCCTTTTCGGCACGCAGGTCATCGGCGTTGAAGGAGATGGGCTCCTCCATGGCCGTCAGGGCCAGGAGCTGCAGCAGGTGGTTCTGGATGACGTCGCGGGCCGCCCCGACGCCGTCGTAGTATCCCGCCCGGCCACCGGTGCCGATGTCCTCGGCCATGGTGATCTGGACGTGGTCAACGTAGTTGGCGTTCCACAAGGGCTCGAACAGCTGGTTGGCGAAGCGCAGCGCCAGGATGTTCTGCACCGTCTCCTTGCCAAGGTAGTGGTCGATCCGGAACACGGAATCGGGCGGGAAGACGGACTCGACGATGTCGTTGAGCTTGCGCGCGGACGCCAGGTCGTGACCGAAGGGCTTCTCGATGACCACCCGGCGCCATTGGGCGTCGCCGGCCTGCGCGAGCCCGTGCTTGGAGAGCTGTTGGCAGACCTGCTCGAAGGCCTTGGGCGGAATGGACAAGTAGAAACCGTGATTCCCGCGCGTGCCGCGGGTCTCGTCCAGTTCGTCAAGGGTGGCGCTGAGGCGCTTGAACGCCTGGTCGTCGTCGAACTCTCCCTGGACAAAGCGGATGCCCTCGGAGAGCTGGTTCCAGACGGCGTCGTCGAACGGGGTGCGGGAGTGCGCCTTGACGTTCTCCTTGACCTCGTCCGCGAAATCCTCGTTGCTCCAGTCCCGCCGGCCGAAGCCGACGAGCGCGAAGCTCGGCGGCAACAGCCCACGGTTGGCGAGGTCGTAGACCGCCGGCATGAGTTTCTTACGGGCAAGGTCACCGGTGACTCCGAAGAACACCAATGACGAAGGCCCTGCGATGCGGTTCAGGCGCCGGTCCCGAGGATCCCGGAGGGGATTGCGGCGACTTGCCTTTCCGGTGGACCTGTAACCGATTTCAGTTTCTGGCATGTTTGGGTTTGTGCCTTAGCTTTCGAGCGCGCTGGCCTGGCCGGCCAATGCGGCGACGATTTCCTGGAGCTGGGCAACGCCGGCTCCACGATCCGTGAGGTGCAGCCGCAGGACCGGACGGCCGTGGTTCTCGAGAACCTGGGCATCGCCGGCCGCCTGGGCTGCAATCAGTTGACCGAAAGTGAACGGGCGTTCCGGGATGGCGATGTCGCCGGTCGCGGAAGCCGTAACCTGCAGGAACGAACCGATGGCCGGTCCGCCCTTGTGGAATTGTCCGGTGGAGTGCAGGAAGCGCGGACCCCAGCCGAAAGTGACCGGCCGGCCACTGAGGCCGGCGAGCTCGTCGCGGATGCCTTCCAGCTGCGCGAATGCGATCCGGTCGAAATATGCCTGGACGCTGAGGTAGCCGTCCGTGCCGAGTTCGCCGAGGAGCGCCTTGACGGCGTCGGCGGCCGTTGCCGCGTCGCCGAGCCACGCACCCCCGCGGACCTCGATTGCGCCGTCCACGAAGTTCGCCGGCGTCGGCTCGGGACGGGCGTCCAAGAGGCCGCGTGCGGCAATCTTGGCTGCCTCGACGTCGGGCTGGTCAAAGGGGTTGATGCCGAGCAGGCGACCTGCGACCGAGGTGGCGAATTCCCAGACGAACATCTGGGTGGCCAAGCCACCGGCGATGGCGGCTTCGTTTGCACCGAGTTCGACGTCGGATTCCGCACCGACGAGGCGGATCACCAGGACGTCTTCCGCACCGCTGCTGACCTCGGGTGCGGAAGGACCTGCAACAACCGGGAGAACCCCCGTGCCGAGCTTGCCTGTGGACTCGGCGATGAGCTGCTCGGCCCAGTCCGCAAATCCAACGATTCCGGAGCCGTCTTCGACGATGACGATCTTGTTGCGCAGCGGGGTGGTTCCGCCGAGCGCAGCACCGAGCCGGAGCCCGATGTTTTCGGGGGAGTCCTCGTTGAGGACTCCCCCGGCTTCCTCGGCCTCATCCAGGAATGCCTGGATGTCGACTCCGGCGAGGCCACTCGGGACCAATCCGAAAGCCGTCAGCGCCGAAAAGCGGCCGCCGACGTTCGGGTCGGCGTTGAAGACGGCACGGTAGCCGGCTTCACGTGAGGCCTTGTCCAGCGGGGAACCGGGATCCGTCACGATGACGATGCGGCTCTTGGCATCGATGCCGGCCTCGGTGAAGGCCTGCTCGAATACCCGTCGCTGCGAGTCGGTTTCCACGGTGGAGCCTGACTTGGAAGAGACCACGATTGCCGTCTCGGCCAGGCGGTCCGCGAGGGCAGCACCGACCTGTTCGGGGTCTGTGCTGTCCAGCACGGTCAGCTCGACGCCAGCGGTGCCGGCAATGACCTCGGGAGCAAGTGAAGAACCGCCCATGCCACACAGGACAATGCGGGAGACGCCTTCGGCCCGGAGGGCATCCCGGAGTTCCAGGATTCCTTCGACCAAGGGCTGGGAAACGGTTGCCGCTTCCACCCATCCGAGACGGATGGCCGATTCGGACTCGGCATCCGGACCCCACAGAGTGTGGTCCTTAGCGAAAATCCTCGTGGCAATCCGGTCTTCGACAAGTGCCGGGATGTGCTGCTCGATGGCCTGCTGCGCAGCACCGCTGGCGTCGTAGCTGAGAGTGCTCATGTGGGTTAGGAAGCCTTCCGTGCTGAGGCGAGGGCACCTTCGACGTCGGCCAGAAGTTCCTTCCAGCTGGCGACGAACTTGTCCAGGCCCTCGGATTCGAGGATTGCGACGACGTCGTTGTAGGAGATGGCCAGGCCCTCCAGCGCATTGAGGACGCTGTTTGCTTCCTCGTAGGTGCCGGAGACGGTGTCACCCGTGACCACGCCGTGGTCGAACGTGGCGTCGAGGGTCTTTTCCGGCATGGTGTTGACGACGCCGGCGGCGACCAGTTCGGTCACGTACAGGGTGTCCGGGTAGGCCGGGTCCTTCACGCCGGTCGAAGCCCACAGCGGGCGCTGGGGGAGCGCGCCGGCCGCGGCCAGGACTGCCCAACGCTCGGTGGAGAACAGCTCTTCGTAGACCTGGTACGCGAGGCGGGCGTTGGCAACGCCGGCCTTGCCCTTGAGGGCCTTGGCTTCGTCGGTGCCGAGGGCATTGAGGCGCTTGTCGATCTCGGAGTCAACGCGGGAGACGAAGAAGGACGCCACCGAGTGGATCTTTGAGAGGTCGTGGCCGTTTTCCTTGGCCAGCTCCAGGCCGGACTGGAAAGCGTTGATGACGGCGCGGTAGCGCTCCAGGGAGAAGATCAAGGTCACGTTGACGCTGATGCCCTCGGCCAGGGTTGCCGTGATGGCGGCGAGGCCTTCAAGGGTTGCCGGGATCTTGATGTGGACGTTGTCCTTGTTGACCTTCTTGTACAGGTGCTTGGCCTCGGCGATGGTGCCTTCGGTGTCCCACGCCAGGCGGGGGTCCACCTCGATGGAGACACGGCCGTCGACGCCCTTGCTCGCTGCTGCGACCGGTGCGAAGAGGTCGCAGGCGTCGGCGACGTCGGTGGTGGTGATCTCGAAGACAGTCTCCTCGACGGACGCCCCCTTGGCGGCCTCTTCGGCAATCACTGCGTCGTAGTCGCTGCCGGCGGTGATGGCGGCGTGGAAGATGGACGGGTTGGTGGTGACACCAACCACGTTCTTCTCTTCGATGAGCTTCCGCAGGCTGCCGCTGGAAAGGCGTTCCCGGGAAAGGTCGTCAAGCCAGATGGACACACCGGCGTCGGAAAGCTGCTGGGTGGGAGTCGTAGTCATTTCTTTAATCTCCTTGGAAATCTGTTCGTTGCTGTCGGATTCGTCTCAGAAGCGTCTTCAGCTACTGAGACCCGCGAGGGAGTCCTTGGCGGCGGCGGCGACTGCTTCTGCCGTGATGCCGAACTCCTTGAAGAGGCGCTTGTAGTCTGCGGAGGCGCCGAAGTGCTCGAGGCTGATGGAGCGTCCGGCGTCGCCGACGAATTCCTTCCAGCCCAGTGCCAGGCCGGCTTCGACCGAGACGCGGGCCTTGACGGCGGCCGGGAGCACGGACTCGCGGTACGCGGAGTCCTGCTTGTTGAACCATTCGACGCACGGCATAGAGACGACGCGGGTGGCGATGCCTTCGGCCTGGAGTGCTTCGCGGGCGTTCACTGCGAGCTGGACCTCTGAACCGGTGCCGATCAGGATGACGTCGGCCAGGACCGTGGCGCCGTCCTTCGAAGCCTCTGCCAGGACGTAGCCGCCCTTTGCGACGCCGGCGGTGGAGCCGAAGGTGTCACCATCGGCAATGCCCTCGCCGCGTGCGTAGGTCGGGATGTTCTGGCGGGTCAGTACGATGCCTGCCGGGTTCTCGTGGTTCTCCAGCATGGTCTTCCACGCTGCGGCAACCTCGTTGGCGTCGCCGGGACGGACAACGTCCAGGCCCGGGATGGCGCGCAGGGTGGACAGCTGCTCCACCGGCTGGTGGGTGGGGCCGTCTTCGCCCAGGCCGATCGAGTCGTGGGTCCAGACGTACAGCGACGGGACACCCATGAGGGCGCCAAGGCGGATCGCGGGACGCTGGTAGTCGCTGAAGATCAGGAACGTGCCGGAGAACGCCCGGGTCCGGCCGTGCAGCGAGATGCCGTTCACGATCGACGCGGCGGCGTGCTCGCGGATGCCGAAGTGCAGCACCCGGCCGTAGGGGTTGCCCTTCCAGGCGCCGGTGGAGCGCGAGGTCGGAATGAACGACGGCGAACCCTCGATGGTGGTGTTGTTGGACTCGGCGAGGTCGGCCGAGCCGCCCCACAGTTCCGGAAGGACCGGGCCGATCGCGTTCAGGACCTTGCCGGACGCGGCGCGGGTGGAAACTTCCTTGCCTGCTTCGAACACCGGCAGGACGGCGTCGAGCTCGACAGGAAGCTTCTTGGCCTCGATGCGCTCCAGCAACGCAGCGCCCTCCGGGTTGGCGGCCTGCCACGCCTCGAAGGTTGCCTGCCATTCGCCGCGCTCGGCTGCGCCGCGTTCGACGACGGCACGTGCATGTGCCAGGACGTCCTCGTCAACCTGGAAGGAACGCTCGGGGTCGAAGCCCAGGACTTCCTTCAGTGCTGCGACTTCCTCGGCGCCGAGGGCGGATCCGTGGATCTTGCCGGTGTTCTGCTTCTTGGGGGCAGGGTAGCCGATGATGGTGCGCAGCGAGATGATGGACGGCTTGGACGTCTCGGCCTTCGCGGCGAGCAGGGCGGCGTAGAGTTCCTGGACGTCTTCGACGTATTCGCCGGTCTTGGTCCAGTCCACGCGCTGGGTGTGCCAGCCGTAGGCCTCGTAGCGCTTGAGCACGTCTTCGGTGAACGCGACGTCGGTGTCGTCTTCGATGGAGATGTGGTTCTCGTCGTAGATCACCACGAGGTTGCCCAGTTCCTGGTGCCCGGCCAGGGAAGAAGCTTCCGAGGTGACGCCTTCCTGGAGGTCGCCGTCGGAGGCAATGACCCAGATGGTGTGGTCGAACGGGCTCTCGCCGGCGGGAGCATCGGCGTCGAACAGGCCGCGTTGGCGGCGCTGCGAGTAAGCGAAACCGACGGAGGAGGCCAGGCCTTGGCCCAGCGGGCCGGTGGTGATCTCGACGCCGGCGGTGTGCTTGTATTCCGGGTGGCCGGGGGTCAGCGATCCCCACGTGCGGAGGGCCTCGAGGTCCTTCAGCTCCAGGCCGTAGCCGGAAAGGAACAGCTGGATGTACAGGGTCAGCGATGTGTGTCCGGGGGACAGGATGAACCGGTCACGGCCGATCCAGTCCGGGTGCTTCGGGTCGTGGCGCATCAGCTTCTGGAAGAGAAGGTAGGCGGCCGGTGCAAGGCTCATGGCCGTGCCGGGGTGACCGTTGCCGACCTTCTCGACGGCGTCAGCGGCCAAAACGCGGACGGTATCCACGGCGCGCTGGTCCAGGCTTGTCCAAGTCAGTTCTTGCTCTTCCAAATGTGGCACGTAAACCGAGCCCCTCTCTGTGCTGACGGCTGGTGACGGCACATGGCAAGCCTCGGGCACAGGATGGCGCCCGCTGCGAAGTTCCTACCAGCCGTTCACCATTGAAACGTTGATCTATCATCCAGACATGCAAATCTGAGAATACGCTTTCTCGGAAACCTTGCGTGAGCTGATCTGCAGACAGCTTAGCCCGGTTCGCGGCCCCGAATGGTGGGAATCTCAAAAAATGGACGCATATTCCGTTTTATGAATCACGGCGGCGGCAAAGTGCCGGTGAACTTTCGGAAACAAGGGAAAGCTCCGGGTGCCGTGGCGTCGGACAGGCCACGGTATGATATCTGGAGGCCGAACCGGGGTGCCGCCACCGCGGGAAACCCGCCTTGACAACACCAGCAAAGAACAGAGTGACTGCCAACGTGAGCACAACAGATACGCCCCTCAATGCTTCCCCGGCTGTGGGGAAGCGCGGAATGTCCCGTAAGTTCAAGGCGTATCTGGCACTGACCAAACCCCGCGTGATCGAGTTGCTGCTCGTCAGTACCTTGCCCACCATGATCTTCGCGCAGCGGGGTTTCCCGTCCATCGGCTTGATTCTGGCCACGTTGGTGGGCGGCGCTTTCGCCGCCGGCAGCGCGGGGGTCTTCAACTGCTACATCGACCGCGACATCGACAAATTGATGCACCGCACCGAAAAGCGGCCCCTCGTGACGGGCGAAGTCACCCCTCGCGAAGCACTCGTCTTCGCGTGGATCCTTGGAACTGCCTCCATCGCCATCCTGTGGTTCGGGGCCAACCCGCTTTCGGCTTGGCTCGGCCTTGGTGCGATTGTTTTCTACGTTGTCATCTACACGATGATCCTCAAGCGCCGCACGGCACAGAACATCGTATGGGGCGGCGCGGCTGGCTGCTTCCCGGTGCTGATCGCCTGGGCGGCGGTAACAAACACTGTTGAGTGGCCCGCTGTCGTGCTCTTCATGGTGATTTTCCTGTGGACTCCGCCGCACTACTGGCCGCTGTCGATGCGGTACGGCGAGGACTACCGCAACGCCAACGTCCCCATGCTGGGCGCCATCGCCGGTGCCAAGGTGGTTTCCGTCCAGGTGGTCCTGTACGCCTGGGCCATGGTGGTGTGCTCGCTGCTTTTGGTGCCGGTTGGCCGCGCGGGCTGGGTGTACACCATCGCCGCCGTCCTCGCGGGCGCCTGGTTCCTCTATGAATCCCATGCCCTCTACAACCGGGCCCAGGGCGGGGACGTCTCAAACAAGGGAGCCATGAAGGTCTTCCATGGCTCCATCAGCTACCTGACGCTTCTCTTCATTGCCCTCGCGGTGGACCCGTTCATCGGTTCCCCGATCATCGGCGGCTGACGTCCCCGTCACTGTAGGACGCCCGCTCAGCTATGAGCCCTTTTTCCCAAACGCCCGCTCACCTATGAGCCCTTTTTCCCAAACGCCCGCTCAGCTATAGGGGTAAAACGGAAGACCCTCCTTCACGTCACATGACGTGAAGGAGGGTCTTCCCTTTGGCTAAGGCGAGCCAAGCAGCCGCCAGGGGCTAGAGCTTCGGGCTGAACCGGGCCACATCCGCCGCGTTCGTGGCGGCACTCATGAGCAGGGCGGCACCCAACATGTGCGCCCCAACCAGGAGCGCGGGGATGCCGTTGTAGTACTGGGCAAAGCCAATGACCGCCTGCAGGACCGTCACGGCGAGCAGCAGCAAGGCCGCAGCGCGGAACGCGCCGGTGATTCCCTTGCGCAGGACGAAGTAGACGGCGAAGACGGCTCCGGCCGTGATGAGGTACGCCGGCACTGCGTGGATGTGCGAGAAGAGGTCCCAGTCGAGGTCGTTGCGCGGCGCATTGGCGTCTCCGGCGTGGGGTCCTGCGCCAGTCACCACGACGCCGAGGCACACCGCAACTGCCGAGAAGAACGCGACGGCGGTCATGACGGGGCTCATTGCGCCCGGGATGGGTGCCAACGGTCGTTCCATGAAGCGGCCGGTCCGGCCATAGGCGCGGTTGACCAGGAGCGTGGAGAAGACGACCAGGGCCATGGAAACCAGGAAGTGCAGTCCGACAACCCAGGGGTTCAGATTGGAGAGCACGGTGATGCCGCCGATGATGGCCTGTGCCGGAATGCTGGCAAGCAGGCCCACAGCCAGGAGGAAAAGGTCGCGACGTTCCTTGCGGAGGTTCCACAAATACACCAGCATCAGGACGGCGACGGCCGCCAAGGCGAACGTCAGCATGCGGTTGCCGAATTCGATGAAGCCGTGGATGCCCATCTCCGGCGTGTTCACGAGGGAACCGCTGGTGCAGCGTGGCCATGTCGGGCAGCCGAGCCCCGAGGATGTCAGACGGACCGCGCCGCCAGTGACCACCAGGACCACCTGGCCGATCAGGGACAACATGGCCAGCCTGCGGACGGTGCTGTTGACTTCAGTGGGCAGCTTGGCGGTCAACTGCTGGATGGACTTCGGGAGGCGGGAAGCCGTGCTCACAGTTTTCTCAATTCTGGGTACTCAATTCACGCTGACGGTTCGGTTCCACAACGGGACGCTCAGTTCCATTTGAACCAGCGGACGGCGGCCGCGCCAGGGACGATCGTCCATAGCAGCAGCACAAGAACGTAGGGCAGGGACACGCTGCCATGGAGGAAGGCGTCCCTGAGTGACTGCCCCAGGGCCCCCGAGGGCAGGAAGTGCACGATGTTCTGTGCCAGGTCCGGCAAACGCTCGGCAGGAACCACGATTCCGCCGAGGGCGCCGAGCAGAATCCAGAGCAGGTTCGTGATGGCGAGGGTTGCCTCCGGCCGCACGGTACCGGCAACCAGGAGTCCGAGCGCGGTGAAGGCGGCAGCCCCGAGAACCAACAGGCCCAGGCCGGGAAGCCAACCTTCGGGCCGCGGATGCCAGCCCAGCAACGCGGCCACCGTCCCGATCACCAGGACCTGGAGGACCAGGACGGCCAAGACGGCGATGATCTTGCCTGAAATGAGCCCGGTCCGGCCCAAGGGAGTGGTCGAGAGGAAGCGGAGCACGCCGTAGCGGCGGTCGAAGCCGGTGGCGATGCCTTGGCCGGTGAATGCCGTGGACATGGCACACAGTGCGAGAACGCCCGGCGTCGCGATGTCCACGCGACTGGATCCCAAGCCATCGAGCAGCGGTGTGACGGTGAGCCCCACCAAGGCCAGCAAAGGCATGATCACCGCGAGGATCAGCTGCTCGCCGTTCCGGATCATGGTCAACGTTTCGTAGCGGCCCTGCAGCAGGATCCTGCGCATCAAGGGCGCTGGTCCGGCGTGGGGTGTGCTGAGGGCGGGGGTTGCGCTGGTCATCGGATGTCCCTTCCGGAAATGTCCAGGAAAACGTCTTCCAAGCTGCGCGCCTCCAAGCGGAGGGAGGCCGGCATGATGCCCTTCTCGGCCCACCAGGCCGTGAGCTTCGCCAGATGTTGCGGCGTCAGCGTGCCTGCGATTGCGTAGCTGCCCGCCCGGCTTTCGGTGATGGTCAGTTCGTCGCCGATGGCCGCGGCAATGTCAAGGCCGGCCGGGGCATCAAAGAACAGGGTGCGTTCGGTCACCCCGTCCATGGCCTCGTGGCCGTGGCTCAACAAGTCGGCAACGGTGCCCTCTGCGACGTTGTGACCGGCGTCGATGATGTAAACGTAGTCCGCAAGCCTCTGGGCATCATCCATGAGGTGCGTGGTGAGGATGATACCCATGCCGGCATCCCGCAGTTCGGCGATGAGCTCAAAGACGATTTGGCGCGACTGGGGATCGAGTCCCGCGCTGGGCTCGTCCAGGAAAAGGACTTCGGGGTTGCCGATCAGGGCAGCCGCAAGCGAGAGCCGTTGCTTTTGGCCGCCGGACAAGCGCCGGACGCCGGTGCGGCTGAAGGTGTCGATCCCCAGGCGCTCCACGAGGCCGTCCAAGGGAAGGGGGTTCTGGTACATGCCGGCAATGTGCCGAAGCAAGGGGATGGGACGGGCCGACGGCGGGAGGCCGCCGTCCTGCAGCATCACGCCGACGCGCGAACGAAGGTTCGCGCCGGCCGTGTCAGGGTCTTCGCCAAGGAGTTCGATGCGGCCGCGCGTACGCTTTTGAAGTCCTTGCGCGCATTCGAGCGTTGTTGTCTTTCCCGCACCGTTGGCACCCAGCAAGGCAGTGATCTGGCCGCGTTCTGCGAACATCGACAATCCGCTGACTACCCGGAGCATCTTGCCGTCAAGGGAAGCCAGCGGGCCAACGTCCTTGATGAGTCCATCGATGGTGAGGACAGGGGATTCGGGGGATCGCACCAGAGTATTCTACGTGAAGTAGTAGGGGTGCAACGGGCAAGGTGCCGCAGGCGAGCCTTGCCTTACTGGATGCACGGACTAAATTACGACATGATTGTGTTGTGTATTCCATGAGGAGTTCTGTTTCCGTGCCCGCAAGGCATAGCGCGGTCATGCCTGTGCCCGGTGGCACAGCCGTTGGCGTGGCTGACGCGGAAGACCGCACCCGGGACCGTGTTCTCAACGCGGTGTTGGAACACGGCCCTGTCAGCGCGGCTGAACTTGGCGACATGCTCGGCTTCACCCCTGCAGCTGTCCGCCGGCACCTGGATCACCTTCAGCGCGCCGGGGTCATCGAGGTAAAACGCGTCGCAAAGGCGGGTGCCGGCGCAGGCCGGCCGGCCCGTCGCTATGTCCTCAGCTCCCAAGGGCAGTCGAAGCTCGGGGATGACTACCTGAACATTGCCAGTTCCGCGTTGCGGAGGCTTCGGGACCTCGCCGGCGAAGAAGCTGTGAGGGACTATGCAGTAGAGCGCTTCGCCGAGATGGAACAGCGCTACGCACCCGAAGTCGACCTGGCGGGTTCCGACATTGCGGCCCGCGCTGTGGCGCTGTCCAAGGCGCTGAGCAGGGACGGATACGTCGCGTCGGCTGCGTCGATTGAGACCAAGGCGCCTTTGCCCGCTTCCCTCTCGAGCGTCCAGCTGTGCCAGGGCCATTGCCCCATCCAGCAGCTCGCCGCGGAATTTCCCGTTTTTTGCGACACTGAGACCGAACTTTTTTCCCGTTTGGTCGGCGTCGATGTCCGCAGGCTCTCCACCCTCGCGCAGGGAGGGCATGTCTGCACCACCCACATTCCTACCGGCAGGCCAGCCGCCAAGGAGGCCCTCGGGTTTCCGAAGCTGCAGGCCGCGCCCCATGTCGAATCCAACAATCAGTAAGAAAGGCCGTGATGACGGGTCAATTAGCTGAAGGAACAGCAGAGAAAGCGCTAGCTGACGGTGCTGTGATCTCGGAGATTCTGGAGAAGAATCCCGAGCTGCACGGTATTGGCACCTACGAGTACGGATGGGCTGACAAGAACGACGTCGGCGCGAACGCACGCCGTGGTCTCAACGAAGAGGTAGTCCGCGACATTTCGGCCAAGAAGAGCGAGCCGCAATGGATGCTGGACCTCCGCCTGAAGGGCTTGAAGTACTTCGACCGCAAGCCCATGCCCACCTGGGGTGCAGACCTCTCCGGCATCGACTTCGACAACATCAAGTACTTCGTGCGCTCCACCGAGAAGCAGGCTGCCACGTGGGAAGACCTCCCCGAGGACATCCGCAACACCTACGAGAAGCTGGGTATCCCGGAAGCCGAGCGCAGCCGCCTCGTGTCCGGCGTGGCCGCGCAGTACGAGTCCGAGGTTGTGTACCACCAGATCCGCGAGGACCTGGAAGCACAGGGCGTTATCTTCCTGGACACCGACACCGCGCTCCGCGAGCACCCGGAGATCTTCCAGGAGTACTTCGGCACCATCATTCCGGTGGGCGACAACAAGTTCGCGTCGCTGAACACGGCCGTGTGGTCCGGCGGTTCCTTCGTGTACGTCCCCAAGGGCGTCCACGTGGACATCCCGCTGCAGGCCTACTTCCGCATCAACACCGAGAACATGGGCCAGTTCGAGCGCACCCTGATCATCGCGGACGAGGACTCCTACGTCCACTACATCGAAGGCTGCACCGCTCCGATCTACACTTCGGACTCGCTGCACTCCGCCGTGGTGGAAATCATCGTGAAGAAGGGCGCCCGCGTCCGTTACACGACCATCCAGAACTGGTCCACCAACGTGTACAACCTGGTTACCAAGCGCGCCATCTGCGAAGAAGGCGCCACCATGGAATGGATCGATGGCAACATCGGCTCCAAGGTGACCATGAAGTACCCTGCTGTCTACCTGGTCGGCGAGCACGCCAAGGGTGAGACCCTGTCCATCGCCTTCGCCGGCGAAGGCCAGCACCAGGACACCGGCTCGAAGATGGTCCACATCGCGCCGAACACCAAGAGCTCCATCATTTCCAAGTCCGTGGCCCGCGGCGGCGGTCGTGCAGCCTACCGAGGCCTGGTCCAGGTCCGCGAAGGCGCCAAGCACTCCGCCAACACCGTGCGTTGCGACGCTTTGTTGGTTGACACCATTTCCCGTTCCGACACCTATCCCTACATCGACATCCGCGAGGATGACGTGGTGATGGGTCACGAGGCCACCGTTTCCCGAGTCAGTGAGGAGCAGCTCTTCTATCTGATGTCTCGCGGTATGCCCGAGGACGAGGCCATGGCCATGATCGTGCGCGGCTTCATTGAGCCGATTGCCCGTGAGTTGCCTATGGAATACGCCCTTGAACTCAACCGCCTGATTGAACTGCAGATGGAAGGATCCGTCGGTTAGCAATGACTGAAATCACTACTGAAAAGGCCCGCATCGGCGCGCCATCGGCAAAGCCATTTATCAACGGTTTCACCGAAGAGGGCGAGAACCTCTCGCCGGTCAACACCGGCACCAACACGTCTTCCACCTCGGAAAAGACGTCGGAACAGGCGCCTTCGGCCGGACCGCTTGCGGGCGCCTCGGCCAAGAGCCACTCCCACGGCGGCGGCGTTGGAATTCCGGACAGTTCGCGTGCAGGTCGGCTGACCTCGTACAAGTTGGCTGACTTCAAGCCCCTCACCGGGTTGGAAGAAGACTGGCGCTTCACCCCGCTCAAGCGGCTTCGCGGCCTTCACAACGAGGTCCTCTCCGGTTCGGCACCGTCCGTGGCCGTTACCGGCCCGGACGGCGTCGTCGTCGAGACCGTGGGGCGGGACGACGTCCGTATCGGCTCCGCGGCCATTCCGGAGGACCGCGTGTCCGCCAACGCCTGGGAGAACTTCGCCGAGGCCACCGTCATCACGGTGCCCGCCGAGCTCCGGCTCGACGGCGAAGTGTCAGTGTTGCTTACCGGCACCTCAACTGAAGCTTCCGCACAGCACATCGTGATCGTGGCGGAGCGATTCTCCAAGGCTGTGGTCGTCCTTGACCACCAGGGCAGCGCCGTCGTGTCCGAGAACGTTGAAATCCTCGTGGAGGACGGCGCGGAGCTCACGGTTATTTCGCTCCAGGAATGGAACGACGACGCGGTGCACGCCTCCTCGCAGCAGGCCAAGATCGGCCGCGACGCGAAATTCAAGCACATCGTGGTCAGCCTCGGCGGCGACGTTGTCCGAGTGACACCTTCGACCCGCTTCACGGCGCCGGGCGCCGACGTCGAGATGTTCGGCTTGTACTTCGCCGACGCCGGGCAGCACCTCGAACAGCGGCTTTTCGTTGACCACGCCGTGGCCAACTGCAAGTCCCGCGTGCTGTACAAGGGTGCCCTGCAGGGCCGCAACGCACACACCGTGTGGGTGGGCGACGTCCTGATCCGTAAGGAAGCAGAAGGCACCGACTCTTACGAGGCCAACCGCAACCTGGTCCTCACGGACGGTGCACGCGCCGACTCGGTGCCGAACCTCGAAATCGAAACCGGCTTGATCGAAGGTGCCGGCCACGCCAGCGCCACCGGCCGTTTCGACGACGAGCACTTGTTCTACCTCATGGCACGTGGCATCCCGGAAGACGTTGCCCGCCGTTTGGTGGTCCGTGGCTTCCTCAACGAGATCATCCAGCAGATCAAGGTACCGGCACTCGAAGAGCGCCTCACCGAAGCTGTTGAGCGTGAGCTCGCCGCGAGCGACAACTAATACCAGCCAGGCAGGGAAAACAGACTATGAGCGATCAGCCACAAGGCGAACTGGTATGCAACGCCAACGAGATCCAGGTCAAGCAGGCGCTGCGCATCCTGATCGATGACTACCCCGTGGCCATTGTCAAGGACTCGATGGGAGAGATCCACGCCATCGGCGACACCTGCTCGCACGCGGACATTTCGCTCGCCGAGGGCGAAATTGAAGGCTGCGCGATCGAATGCTGGGGCCACGGTTCACAGTTCGATCTCCGCACCGGACAGCCCTTGCAGCTCCCTGCTTATGACCCCGTCCCGGTCTTCGCCGTCACCCTCGACGGCGACGACGTCTACGTGGACGTGACCAACGTTGTGAACGGCGCCTCAGTACAGAACTACTGAGCGCCAAGTGCCTAAAGACTTACGAAAGAAAGAAGAGCATGTCTACTCTTGAGATCAAGGACCTGCACGTCAGCATCGAGACGGAGCAGGGCACCAAGGAGATCCTGAAGGGCGTCAGCCTGACCATCAAGACCGGCGAGACCCACGCAATCATGGGCCCCAACGGTTCGGGCAAGTCCACCCTGGCGTCCACCATTGCCGGCCACCCGCGCTACAACGTCACGAGCGGCACCATCACGCTCGATGGCGAAAACGTGCTGGCCATGAGCGTTGACCAGCGCGCCCGTGCCGGCGTCTTCCTGGCCATGCAGTACCCCGTAGAGGTTCCGGGCGTCACCATGACCAACTTCCTGCGCACCGCCAAGACGGCAATCGATGGCGTAGCACCGGCCCTCCGCACCTGGACCAAGGACGTCAAGGCGGCCATGCAGCAGCTGCGCATCGACGCCGACTTCGCACAGCGCAACGTCAACGAAGGCTTCTCCGGCGGCGAGAAGAAGCGCGTGGAAATCCTCCAGCTCGAACTCTTCAAGCCGAAGTTCGCCGTGCTGGACGAGACCGACTCCGGCCTCGACGTCGACGCGCTCAAGGTCGTCTCCGAGGGCGTCAATCGCGCCCACGCCGCGGGAAACATGGGTACCTTGCTCATCACCCACTACACCCGCATCCTGCGCTACATCAAGCCGGACTTCGTCCACGTGTTTGTTGATGGCCAGGTTGTCGAAGAGGGCGGCCCCGAATTGGCCGACCGTCTCGAAGAAGAAGGCTACGACCGTTACGCCACGGGCGCCGGCGCAGCCACCATTGCTGCTGCCGCAGCAGCACAGGCCTAGTTAGGACTCCCGCCATGACCGAAATCAACGCGGCTCGCACCAGCCTCGAGGACGTCGAGGAGGCGCTCAAGGATGTCATTGACCCGGAACTCGGTGTCAACGTGGTGGACCTTGGGCTGCTCTACGGTCTGAAGTACTCGGAAGACGACGGCGCTCTGCTCATCGACATGACGTTGACGACGGCGGCCTGTCCGCTGACGGATGTCCTTGAAGAGCAGGTCGGCCAGTCGCTCGACGGCATCGTGGACGACTGGCGCCTCAATTGGGTATGGATGCCCCCATGGGGTCCCGAGCGGATCACGGACGACGGCAAAGACCAGATGCGGGCCCTCGGCTTCAACATCTAAGTCCCCAGCGCCTGCTTAGACCACGACGGCGGCCGGTCACCTTCCAGCGAAGGTGGCCGGCCGCCGTCGTCCCCAAAAGGGCGCTGGGCCCACGCCGGCAGGGTTCCCTGGCCGAACTTGTGGGGCGAGGGGGGCCGGTGGGGAACGATAGGCGTCACAGAAGGTTCTGGGCGTGCGGTACAGGCTAAAATTCGATGATGCCTTTCCTGGACAAACTTCAGCTCTGGGCCGATGAACGCCCCGACGACACTGCAGTCGTCGTTGGCGGCAAACGGCTCAACTGGGCTGACCTCCGGGACGCCGCAACGTTGCGCCTGGGGGAGACGGCCGCGACGACGGTACTCGCCGAGCCCAATTCCCTGGACTTCGTGGTGGCCTACACGGCCGCCGTGGCCGGCGAGCGGCGCTGCGCCGTGCTCGACCCCCTGTGGCCGCAAGCCATGATCGATCAGGTCGCGCAAAGGATCGGACAAGCCGGGCCCGCGGCCGCCCAAGCCTCCGCCGCAGCCCGTGAGCTTGGCGACGGCGACGAGCTGTCCGACGGCCATCCGGACACCACGTTCCTGATCGGCCTGACGTCCGGAACCACGTCCGTACCCAAAGCCTTCACCCGTTCACGGCGTTCGTGGCAGGTCTCGTTTGACGCCTCCATCGAATTTTTCGGGCTGACACAGGAGGACAGGACTCTCGCGCCCGGACCGCTGGCCGCGAGCTTGAACCTATACGCCCTGTCCGAATGCCTGTACGCCGGGGCCGCCTTCCACACCATGGAGACCTTCGACGTCGGCGACGTCCACGCAGCCATCGCTTACGACGGCGTCACCCGCCTGGTCCTCGTGCCCACCATGCTGCGCCTGTTGAGCGAGCGCGGACTGACCGGAGGCGTGGACGCATCCGGCGTGCGGAGCATCATCTGTGCAGGCTCGAAACTGGACGCCCGCACCCTTGAGGCCGCCAGGCGTTGGGCGCCCAATGCGGCAATTTTCGAGTACTACGGTGCGTCCGAGCTCAGTTTCGTTTCCGGAACACGCCTTGCTGCCGGGGAACCGCTCGACGTCGGCGGCACGGGAATCGGCGGGCCGTTTCCCGGCGTCGAACTCAAGATCATTGACGACGACGGCGCGGAGGCGCCCGAAGGTGCCGACGGGAACATCTGCGTCCGCTCCGGCATGGTCAGCAATGGGTACCTTTGGGGCGACGACGGCCAGGCACTCCGGTGCTTTGACGGTTGGTACACCGTGGGAGACCAGGGCTATCTGGACTCCGGTGTCCTGCATATCCTCGGCCGTCGATCCGACATGATCATCACCTCCGGGAGGAACGTCTATCCCCACGAGGTGGAGCTTGCCTTGGCATCGGTCCCCGGGGTCTCGGCGGCCGTCGCGGCCGGAATGCTGGACGAGGTCCGCGGTCAGAAAGTTGTGGCGGGAATCGTACCCGCCTACGGTTCGGTGACGGCAACCCAAGTGAAGACGGGCCTGGACGGTTTGCTCGCCAGGGACAAGCGACCCCTGCGGTACTTCACGCTGTCCGAATTGCCCGTGACGGACCGTGGGAAGGTCAGCCGCCAGATGTTGCTCGACTGGATTGAGAACAACGATCCGCGGGCGCAACCCCTTGCCTAGCCGCGGGCCGGGCACAGGGCCGGACCCTTCGCGCCAAGCGGTGATCATTGCCGCCCTGCGTACACCTATTTGCCGGGCCAACGGACAACTCAAGTCGCTTCGCGCCGAGGAACTCCTCTCTCCGGTCCTGCGTTCACTGCTGACAGCCACGGGTGTTGCCGGCCCTGACGTCAGCGACGTCGTGATCGGCAATGCGGTGGGCGGAGGCGGAAACCTGGCCCGGTATGCCGCGCTGCGCGCGGGATTGCCTGTGGGCGTTCCCGGCCTGACTGTGGACCGGCAGTGCGGTTCCGGACTCGACGCCATCGCCCTGGCCTCCCGGCTCGTTGCCGCGGGCGGTAACGGCGTCTTTCTGGCCGGGGGAGTGGAGAGCATCAGTACTGCCCCGCTGCGTGCCCGGCGAAACCAGGATCCCGACGGCGAGCCGGACTTCTACACGCGCGCCACCTTTGTGCCGCCCGAGTTCGGGGACCCGGACATGGGGGTGGCTGCCGAAAATGTGGCGCGGGAATTCTTCGTCAGCCGCGAACGACAGGACGATTTCGCCCTGCGGAGTCACCAGCGTGCGGTCGCTGCCACTGCGGCGGGCGCATTCGCCCCGGAAATTGTTCCCTTGGAAGCAGGGGGCGCCGTGGTGCGGGCGGATGACGGACCCCGGGCATCCCTTAGGGCCGGACTCATGGCCCGCTTCGCGCCGGCATTCGTACCGGGCGGCACTGTGACGGCCGGAAACTCGTGCTTCGATGCGGACGCGGCCTCCGCCGTCGTTATCACTTCGCTGGAGCGGGCCCGGCAACTTGGTGCCGCGGACGGATTGCTCGTCCTGGGCTGTGACACAGCAGGCGTGGACCCGGAACTGCTGGGCATCGGTGCTTCAGTGGCCGCCAAGCGGTTGCTGGCGGGGCTGGATCTTGAATCTGGGCAACTGGACCTCGTGGAATTCAACGAGGCATTCGCTTCGCAGACGCTCGCTTGCCTTGACGCGTTGGGAGTGGAACCGGAACGGGCGAACCTCGACGGCGGAGCGCTGGCGTTGGGACACGCTTACGGTGCGTCGGGGGCTGTCCTGGTGACACGGCTACTGGCCCAGGCCCGCAGGATTGCCGAAGAGCGACCGGGCCGGGAGAGTTTGGCGCTGGCGATGATCAGCATCGCAGGTGGAATGGGCACGGCGGCAATGTTCCAGTACTCGCAGTTGCAGGGCGATTAGTCTTCTGCGTCGCCAAGGCCGCGTGCGGCCAGGGCGTCGCCGGTCTGCCGCGCATAGGCAACCGTGGTGATGAACACCGGCAAGACCAAGGCACGGGGATTGCGTTCAAGCCCCCGCGCGCGGGCTGAGTCACGGACATCGGAGAATGCGCCGGCAATGAACGGAAGGCTGCGCAGCATAATGGCGATGGTCAGCGCGAAGCGCTCAGGGTCCGCCCCGAAACGCTTCAAGGGCTTGGACAGGGCAACCACCCCGTCCAGCAACGCCTGCACGGGAGTCGTGACCGTAAGGACCGACGCCGCGACGACGCAGACCAGCACATTGAGCACGATCCGCGCGGCAACGGGGCCTCCCAGCTGCCACCATTGGAAGGCGCCGATCACGGCGAGGATGGGCGTCACGAGCCACACGGAACGCGCGAGCCGTTTGAACCCCGCACCGCTTAGTAGGAAGAGTCCGCACATCACGGCGAGGACCGCTGCCGAGACAAGCCAGTCCACGATCAGGAACGATGCCAGGCCGCAGCCGGCAACCAGCAGGAACTTGAGCCACAGGGGGGTGCGGTGCACGATCGAGTCGCCCCGCACATAGTTGGGGATCAGGACCCGGTGGCCCCTCACGTCGCCTGCACCTTGCCCTGTGGGGATTCGGCGGCGACTCGCCGGACTTCGCCGGGTGCCGCTTCCCTTGCACAAAGCGCGCGGTAGTGTTCGACGGCGTCGGCTGCTCCGCCGTCGAACACTATCCGTCCGCAATCCACCACCAAGGCGCGGTCCGCTTCGAGGGCGAGGTCGAGATCGTGGGTGGACATGATGATCTGTTGCTCCAGGCCCGCAAGCGTTCGCCTGAGCAGCTCCCGGTTGCGCAGGTCCAGCAACGTTGAAGGCTCGTCGAGGACCAGCACGGCGGGATTCACCGCGAGGACGGCCGCGAGGGCGAGCAACTGGCGTTCGCCGCCGGAGAGCTCGTAAATACTCTGATCGGCGAGGTCCAGGATCCCGAACCGTTGCAGGACAGCTTCGGCACGGGCCGCACGCTCTTTGGAGTTCTTGATGGAACGGCGCAGGGAGAGTTCAACGTCTTCCCGGCCGGTCGGCATGACCAACTGCGACAGGGGATCGGTGAAGACGAAGCCCACCTGGCTGCGGACATGACGAACGTCCCGCATGCTGTCTGCGCCGTTGACGCTGACGGTACCTTCGCTTGGAGCCACGAGGCCGTTGAGCAAGCGCAGCAGGGTGGACTTTCCTGAGCCGTTGGCCCCGATGACAGCAATGCGTTGCTCTGTGAGTTCCAAGGAGACGTCCTGCAGCAAAGTCTTGGGCGCCGGGGTGCCGTCGACGGCCACGCGCACTGAGACCTCGCTGAGAATGATGTTGTTCATGTACTGATTGTTCCCGCTTTATTTGACGCGGCGGACCAGGATGTCCGGGAAGGCCTTGTGGAGCGAGACGGCGATGATCGCCGCCAGGACGTTCTTGATGGTGTCGCCGGGGTAATACGCCAGGTCGGCGAGGAATGCCTTGGCGAAGTCGAACTTGCCGTTGACCATGAAGCCAAGCACTCCGAGGCCGTGGATGAGGACGATTGTGCTGATCATGGCGGCGGCGAACAGGAAAACGGCACGGTGCTTGACGGTCTTGCGGATCACGATCGCTGCCAGCCAGCCGGCGGCGGCCGCCGCCAACGGAAAGGCGATGATGTAGCCGGCCGACGGTGTCGCCAGGATGCCGAGCCCGCTGCGGCCTCCGCTGAAGATCGGCATGCCCGCGAAACCGAGCAGTGTGTAAAGCCCGACGGCGGCGAAGGCCCGCCCGCCGCCGAGCACGAGGCCGGTCAGGATGACCGCGAGGGTCTGCAGGGTGATCGGCACGCCCAAGGCGCCGACCGGAATGCCCGGAATCAGCGTTGAGGCGGCCACGAGGGCTGCGAATACCGCGATGAGGCCGATGTCCGTGGACGTCCAGCGGGTGCGGGGGGAGGGTCGTCTCGTGGAAGCGGTTTCGGTGCTGCTCATGGTGCGTCCTGTCTGTGCCTGGGGTGGAATGAATCCCCTGAAACCGACACTACAGAGCGGCCTGGCACGGCATTTTGTAGGGTGTCAACGAGCAGCACAGCAAGGCCTTGGTGCCAAGGTACAAAGAGTGACGCTGTTGGCGGGCGGAGCCTTTGGCTAGGCCTCGACGTCCTCTGCTGTTGGGGTGAAGCCCGCGCGGTCAACCCTGCGGTGGTAGTGCATCCCGGCCAGTCCGCCCAGTACGGCGGCGACGAGGGTCACTGCTGCCACCACGACGGCGGCGATGATGCCGGTTGTGCTGAGCTGTCCCTCATTCACCGGGATCCTCGGGAAGCTGTTCACGTTGGCGAGGATATTGAACCGCGGTCCGGCGAGCAAGCCCAGCAACGCCACCAGCACGGCGACGATAATTGCCCAAAACCAGACCATGAGCCCTTGCCTGACGCCGTTGAACCGGGCCATGCGTCCGGCAACGTAGCCGCCGCAGTAATAGGAAAGGAACAGGATGACCAGGAGCGCGATGATCCCCGCAATGCCCACGGTCTGCGATGACGCCAGGCTCACTGCGTCACTGACGTTCGCGTTGTTGGCGAGTCCAACAGCGATCCCCGCCGCCGCCAGGAGTGCGACCAACAGCACGGCCATCCCTGTGGCGGTCAGCCAACCGAAGAAGGCCGAGCCAATCTTGATTCCGCCGAACTGCTCCTTTTCGCGGGCGATGACCGTCTCACGGGTGGCGGCGCCCGGGTCGGAAGCGGCGGGAACCACGGGAAAGCTGCTGGTGTCGTCGACGTAGTTGTCGTCAGCGTAGCTGTCGTCAACATAACCAGGGCCAGTTCCACGTACATCGTCCACCCGGTCCCGCCGTGGTTCGGCGGCGTCCGGGACTTCATTCTGGCCGCGGTCAGCCCGGACGTGTTTGCCATCGGATCCTGTTGCACTACTCATCGAGAGCCTCCCTCGCAATCGTCCAATCGGATTCAACTCTGAGCCGCAATGCCGGCGCTCCCCTCCTGGGTCCTACCTTCACCTAACCACGCGCCGAAAGTAGTAGCAAGGGTACTTACTATTCCAGGATCATCCGCGTGCGCCCTTGGCGCTGGCGAGCGGGCGACCCAACGGGCGGTAGAATCGTAAAGGCCGTTTGTTCGGCCCTTCCACTTCAGCCGCGCCTTGACCTCCGGTGCTGCGGGTGTTCCCCATTGAAAGGCATCCCCCGAATTGATTACCGTCCAGGAACTCGAACTGCGCGCCGGCGCCCGCCTGCTCATGGACCAGGTGAGCTTCCGCGTGGACAAGGGGGACAAAATCGGTCTGGTGGGCCGGAATGGTGCGGGCAAGACGACCCTCACCCGCGTCCTAGCCGGCGAGGGCCTGCCCGCGGCTGGCAAGGTTGCCCGCAGTGGTGAGATTGGCTACTTGCCCCAGGATCCGCGGACCCCGGACATGGAACAGCTGGCACGCGACCGCATCCTTTCCGCCCGCGGCCTCGACGTGGTTGTGGGCAAGCTGAAGCAGGCCCAAACGGACATGTCCAGCGAAGATGCCACGGTCCAGCGCAAAGCCATGAACCGCTACGACCGCTTGGAAGCCGAGTTCCTCGCAGGAGGCGGTTATGCGGCCGAGGCCGAAGCCGCAGCTATTTCCTCCAACCTGGCACTTCCCGAGCGGCTCCTGAACCAGCCGCTCAAGACACTGTCCGGCGGCCAGCGCCGCCGCGTGGAGCTGGCCCGGATCCTCTACTCGGACGCCGAAACTCTCCTCCTGGACGAACCCACCAACCACCTCGATGCGGACTCCATCACCTGGCTCCGGGACTTCCTCAAGAGCCACCAGGGCGGGCTGATTGTGATCAGCCACGACGTGGAGCTCCTCGAAGCCACGGTTAACAAGGTTTACCACCTGGACGCCAACCGGGCGCAGATCGACTTCTACAACATGGGTTGGAAGCGCTACCTGCAACAGCGTGAAACCGATGAGCGAGCCCGCAAGCGCGAACGCGCCAATGCCGAGAAGAAGGCCCAGGTCCTCATGGACCAGGCCAACAAGATGCGTGCCAAGGCCACCAAGGCCGTCGCGGCGCAGAACATGGCGAAGCGTGCCGAACGCCTGCTCGGCGGCCTCGAAGCAGTCCGCGAGAATGACCGCGTGGCAGCCTTGCGTTTCCCGGATCCGGCTCCGTGCGGTAGGACTCCGCTCACCGCAGAGGGTTTGAGCAAGTCCTACGGCTCATTGGAAATCTTCACCGACGTGGACCTCGCAATCGACCGTGGCTCCAAAGTGGTCATCCTGGGCCTCAACGGTGCAGGCAAGACCACCCTCCTGCGGATGCTCGCCGGGGTGGACAAGCCGGACACCGGCGAAATCGTTCCGGGGCACGGGCTCAAAGTGGGCTACTACGCGCAGGAACACGAAACCCTGGACCACGACCGCACCGTCCTTGAGAACATGCGTTCATCCGCTCCCGACATGAAGGACGCTGAGGTCCGGGGGATCCTCGGGTCCTTCCTGTTCTCCGGTGACGACGTCGACAAGCCGGCAGGTGTGCTTTCCGGTGGTGAGAAGACACGACTGGCCCTCGCCACGATCGTGGCCTCGAGCGCCAACGTGCTGCTCCTCGACGAGCCCACCAACAACCTCGACCCGGCCAGCCGCGCTGAGATCCTTGGCGCGCTGCGAAACTATTCCGGCGCCGTCGTGCTCGTCAGCCACGATGAAGGCGCCGTTCAGGCGCTGAACCCGGAACGCGTGGTCCTGCTCCCGGACGGCGTCGAGGACCACTGGAACGAAGACTACCTGGACCTCATCACCCTCGCTTAGGGGTGCGGGTCAGGGAGTTTCCACCCCGTCAGGGCATTTCCCACCCCGTCAGGGCATTTCCCACGGCACAGAGGCAAGTGGGCGGCCGAGTTCAATGTAGCTTTTCAAATTGGACATGACCGCCGACCAGCCGCGGCCTGCAATCGCCAACTGTTCGTCGTCGGCGATGTTCCTGTGATGGACGGTAAGCCGGGCAATACCGTCATGTGATTCGATGGTGAAGGTGACGACGTCGGGCTTCACCACCGCTGGAACCGCGGGATCCTCCCACGTGTTCACGAGGCGCGCCGGCGGCGTTGCTTCCAGGATGGTTCCCACGACGTCGGCGGTTCCGGAGCCATCCGTGCGCCGGTGTTCCCAGCGTGAACCTGCCTTCCAGTCCGAGACATTGGAGTGGCCCCAGTACTCAGCGCTTTGGGCTGCGTCCGTCAGTGCCGTCCAAATCTGGTCCGGGGATCCTTCGATGTACGTGACGTAGGTGTATTCAGCCATGCTCACAGCCTAGCCCTCGGCCGCAGCGGATCAATGACCTGCCGGATCAATGACCCGGCGGACTACCGGCTCAGCGGACCTTCAGGGGCTGGGCGGCCGTAATCCGCTGGAGTTCGCTGTAACTGATGGAGAACATCGAGTTATGGTCACCTGCGCCGGCCCAGAGCAGTGGATGCTCCTGGAGCGAAATGTCGAGGATGGTCCGTATGGGCTGCGGGTGTCCAAGGGGAGCCACGCCGCCCACGGCCTGGCCGGTGTGCTCCAAGACGAAGTCCGGGCTGGCCCGGCGGATCCTGGCTGTCCCCAAGGAGGCAGCGACCAAGGCGGTGTCCACCTTCGCGGCCCCGCTCGCGAGAATCAGCAGGGGAGCTCCGTCAAGCTCGAAGACCAGGCTGTTGGCGATCGCCGCAATATCGCAACCCAGCAAGGAAGCTGCCGCAGCGGCTGTGGGGACATCGTCGTCGAAGGTGCGCACCGTGTCTTGGGCGCCGGCCGCGGTCAGGGCCGACTTCACGTTCAGCACCGGGGCCGGGACCATTTCAGTAGCCTTGTGCATCCAGGATTGCGTCTTCCTCTTCTTCGGCCGTTGGCCGCTTTGATTTCCGTGGCGCTGGTGCCTTGCGACGAGGCATCGCACTGATTTCTTCTTCCTCGTCCTCGGCATCAATCCGGGCGTTGCGGGCCTGTTGCCTGGCCGCGTAGCCGAAACCGACGAACATCAGCACGCCGAAGGCGAACCACTGCAAGGAGTAGGAGAGGTGGGTGCCCTCGTCTGTGGCCGGCTTGGCGAACGGCGCGGGCATCATCTGGACGGCGGGCGACTCTGTGGCGAGCTGCCCGTAGGCGCCGGTCATGAGGGGATAGCCAAGCTCCGTGGCGTAGGAAGGAAGATCGATCGATGCCAGCTGGCCGTCCACGGCGCCGCGGCCCAGATCCGGTTCCGAGGCCTTCAAGCGGGCGACGACGGTGACCTCGCCGGCCGGCGGGGCCGGGATGCTGTCGGGGTGGCCGGGAGTCTTGTTTCCGATGGGCAACCACCCGCGGTCAATCACCACGGCTTCGCCGCTCGACAACCGGAACGGGACCACAACTTCGTACCCGGGCTGGCCGTTGAGGGGACGGTTACGGACGACGCGTTGGCCCGAAACGTCATAGCTTCCATGCAGCTCCACCTGCGTCCATTCCCGTTCGGGATCCAAGGACCGGAATTCCGCCTTGGCGGCGGAAAACGGAACGGGAGTGGCCGAGTAGTTGGTGACAACGCGGTTGATCTCGGCCAACGTCTCGGCCCTGCGGTCCATTTGCCAGCGGCCCAGCAACACGCAACCGGTGGCGAAGATCACGGCCAGGACGAAATAGCCCAGCCACTTGCTGGAAAAAAGAAAGCGGTACATTCAGCGGGCCTCGCCTGGGTCAGTGGTCTTCGCGAACGGTATTGTCTCTTTCCAAAGGCCGCGGGTCTGCAGGTAGTCCTCCAACCATCCCCGGTGTTCCCCGCAGGACAGCCACACCTTACGGCGCTCGGGAGTGTGGATGCGGGGATTGTTCCACAGGAGCTGCCACGTAGCCTCGGCGCGGCACGCCTTGCGTGAGCAGACAGCCGGAGCCGTCCCGCCCTGGCCGGCATGCTCCTCATTCTCCAGCCCAAGGCCGCCCATAGTGAAGATATTCATGAAGCCGCCCGTTCTTCCCCGCCGAGCGGATATTTGAGTTTGCTGCCGCCGGGAATGTCTTCTGGTTCCGGGCGGGAAACGTCCTGAGGGGTGGCATCGTCGTCGATGAGTTCGCCCTCCAAGACGGTGACGGGCGCCGCGGGCGGCTCCCCTTCTTCTGAAGGTGACGCTTCCAGCTCCGCGGCCGGGACGTAGTCCAGCAAGGCATCGCTGTGGACTTCGGCTTTGTCGCTGCCATTGGCGATCACTACGGCAATCCAGGGCAGGAACACGGCCCCTGCGACGGCGATGATCTTGAACCAACCATCGACCACGAAAATGAGGAGGAGGCACACCAAGCGGATACCCATGGCCACGGCGTACTTGATCATTCGTTCGCGCATGTCGTCCGAGTGGGCGGCGGCGGCGTCGGTAATGCTGTGCACCACGGGGTCACCTGAAACGGCGTCCGGGTCCCCGGGCGCCTGCAGGGGACTGCTATCTCTTGTCACGGCTGATTCATCACGCTCCAACGGCTTCCCTCAATTCTCTCACCCCGGAACGGGCCGCCCAAACCGCGCCGGGCGCAGCTACCCGCGGCCAGGGGCTCCCGGCGGCTAAGATCGATGCAGGAAATCACCCACTTTCAAGCGGCACAGTGCTGCCGCGGAACTCTGGAGAGCAGCATGTCTGAAGCAGTATCAACCGCCCGCAGTGTCCTCATTACGGGCGGAAACCGCGGCATCGGCCTGGCTATCGCAGAGTCATTCCTCGCCAACGGCGACAAGGTTGCCGTGACGTACCGCAGCGAAACGCCCCTTCCCGAGGGCATCCTTGGCGTCAAGGCCGATGTGACCGACGAGGCCTCGCTTGATGCCGCGTTCAAGGAAGTCGAGGCTGCCCACGGGCCGGTTGAGGTTTTGGTAGCCAACGCCGGCATCACCAAGGACACGCTCCTTTTGCGCATGAGCGAGGACGACTTCACTTCTGTCATCGACACCAACCTCACGGGTGCCTTCCGGGTCATCAAGCGGGCCTCGAAGGGCATGATCCGCATGCGCAAGGGCCGGGTCGTGCTGATCTCTTCCGTGTCGGGCCTCTACGGCGCCCCGGGGCAGATCAACTACTCGGCCTCGAAGGCGGGCATGGTGGGCATCGCCCGTTCCCTCACCCGGGAACTTGGCAGCCGGGGCATCACAGCGAACGTCGTGGCACCGGGTTTCATCAACACGGACATGACCGCCGAGCTTCCCGAAGACACCCAGAAGGCGTATTTGGCGAGTGTTCCGGCCGGCCGCTTTGCCGAGGCTTCCGAGGTCGCCAACGTGGTCCGCTGGATTGCCAGTGACGAAGCCGCATACATTTCCGGTGCCGTCATCCCCGTGGATGGCGGCCTGGGCATGGGCCACTAGGGCCTCCTTTCGCTGGACGGGGTGCAGGCCGAGCGCCAAAACGTGCCCTGCGGTTCTTGTGGGGAACCCACAAGCGAAATCGGGAATCCCGCTGGCATGATTGACTCGGGACTAATAGAACTTGGATGTTTTGAACAAGTTGGACGTTTTGAATAAAGGAGCACGAATGGGACTGCTGGACAACAAGACGGCAATCGTCACCGGTTCTTCACGCGGCATCGGCGCTGAAGTAGCCAAGATCCTGGCTGGCGAGGGCGCTGCCGTCGTCGTCAACTACCGCCAGAAGGCCCCCCGGGCCAACAAGGTAGTGGGCGAGATCCAGGCAGCCGGCGGCCGTGCCATAGCCGTCGGTGCGGACCTGACCACCCAGGAAGGCGTCCAGGCGCTGGCCAGCGCGGCCATGGAGGAATTCGGTTCGCTGAACGTCCTCGTGCTCAACGCTTCCGGCGGCATGGAGTCCGGCATGGAGGAGGACTACGCCCTCAAGCTGAACCGTGATGCCCAGATCAACATGCTCAACGCCGCTGTCCCGCTGATGCCGGCGGGTTCCCGCGTGGTCTTCGTCACGAGCCACCAGGCGCACTTCGTCGAGACTGTTCCCACGATGCCCGAGTACGAGCCCGTTGCCCGCAGCAAGCGCGCCGGCGAAGTCGCATTGCGCGAACTGCTCCCGAACCTGGCCGACAAGGGCATCTCGCTCGTGGTGGTTTCCGGCGACATGATCGAGGGCACCGTGACGGCGACCCTGCTGGACCGCTCCAACCCGGGCGCTATTGAGGCCCGCCGGGCCGAGGCCGGCAAGCTGTACTCGGTGGAGGAATTCGCCGCCGAGGTGGCAAAGATGGTCACGGCCGACGTCGAGAGCGGCCACACCGAGTACGTCGGCGGCGCCGACTACTTCGGCAAGAGCGCCTGACATTATTTAGTGCATGAAGAAGCGGCCCGGGACTGTCTGAAATACTCAGTCCCGGGCCGCTTTTTCATGGCGCATGAATTCGGGCTAAACGCCGGCGATATGCCGGACCGCGTCCAGGTACGGCATATTGATGGCGGCATCAGCTACCGCCCGGACGGCAGGCTTGGCGTTGAACGCGACACCGATGCCCGCCGCGCCCAGCATGTCGAGGTCATTCGCGCCGTCGCCCACCGCAATGGTGTGCTCCAGGTCAATTCCCTCTGCGGCCGCCCACTCGCGAAGGTACTTCTCCTTGGCGGCGCGGTCGATGACGTCGCCAAGCACCTTGCCCGTGAGGAAGCCGTCAACGATTTCAAGTTCATTTGCGATCCAGTAGTCCAGCCCGAGTTCCTCCGCGATAGGCCGGAGGATCTGGTTGAAGCCGCCGGACACGACTGCCACCGCGTGGCCGGCGGCCTTGAAAGCAGCCACGAGTTCCGAGGCGCCCTCGCTCAGGCGCACCTCGGCACGGACGGCGTCGACGACGGCGGCCGGCAGGCCTGCGAGGACCGCCACCCGGGCGTGGAGGCTTTGCGCGAAGTCCAGTTCGCCGCGCATCGCGGCCTCCGTCACGGCCGCCACTTCTTCGCGTTTGCCGGCGTGCGCGGCCAGCAGTTCGATGACTTCCTGCTGGATCAGGGTGGAGTCCACGTCCATGATCAGCAGCTTGCGTGAAGCGTCACGCAGCGCGTCGGCGACGATCGCGGTGTCCATGCCCGGTGCTGCGGCGTCGGCGACCCTGCGCCGGAGGCCTGACAAGTCGGCGACGGTAGCCCCGTCAACGGCCAGACTAATGGTGTAGACCCCAAAGCGATCGTCCCCCGAGCGCGACTCCGACGTTAAGGAAGCCCCCGAGCCGGACAGCACCTTTCGCAGGTGTTCAAGCTCCGAAAGGGACAAATTCACGCCATAGCTGACCGCGGTCAAGTTCGAACTCATGGCTGCAATCTTAGCGAGCGCGGAACCGCCGCCCGAACTCGTGTTTCATTCATGGCGGCTCGCAAACAGTGTGACCGAAGTTCCGGTTATCTATCGCCCCTATTTTTGTCCTAGTGTCTACTTCTATGAGTGATGTTCTTGAATTGGCTTCCGTCAGCGTTGTCCGAGGTACCAAGACCCTGCTGGACAAGGTTGACTGGCAGGTCAATGAAGGCGAACGCTGGGTCATCCTCGGTCCCAACGGTGCCGGCAAGACCACTCTGCTCCAGATCGCCGCCGCCCGGATGCATCCCACGAGCGGGAAAGCCGGGATCCTTGACGAGACGCTGGGCCGGGTGGACGTCTTTGAGCTCCGTCCGCGCATCGGCCTTTCCTCCGCGGCCCTGGCCAGCCAGATCCCGGAACAGGAAAACGTGCTGAACGTTGTGGTCACCGCTGCCTACGGCGTGACCGGCCGCTGGCGCGAGGGATACGAGCGCGACGACGAGCGCCGGGCATTCGGCCTCCTCAACGAGTGGGGGATGGGGCCGCTGCTGAACCGCTCTTTCTCCTCGCTTTCCGAAGGCGAGCGCAAGCGCGTGCAGATCGCGCGGGCCCTCATGACCGATCCCGAGCTGCTCCTGCTCGACGAGCCTGCCGCCGGCCTGGACCTTGGCGGACGGGAAGAACTCGTCCACAAGCTCGGCGAGCTCGCCCGCGACGAGGATGCTCCCGCCATGGTTCTCGTGACGCACCACCTTGAAGAAGTTCCTCCGGGGTTCACCCACGCCATGCTGCTTCGCGACGGCGGGGTGGTTGCCGCGGGACCCATCGAGGAAGTCCTGACCGCAGAACACCTCAGCAACACCTTCGGCCTGCCCCTGGACGTGACCGAGAACTCCGGCCGCTACACGGCCACCGCCCGCCGCTAGGCCGGGGCAGCGAGAAGCAATGGAGATCCTTAACGGCATCCTGATCTTTTTCGCGGGCTTGTGGGCCGGAACCATCAACAGCGTGGTTGGCTCGGGCACGCTCGTGACGTTCCCGGTCCTTGTCGCCCTGGGCTACGCACCTGTCACGGCGACCATCAGCAACGCCATGGGCCTCGTGGCAGGCAACATGACAGGGGCCTGGGGCTACCGCCACGAACTCCGGGGCAGGGGCCGGCAGTTGCTCAGGCTCTTGCCGGCGTCGCTAATTGGCGGCATCACGGGTGCCTGGCTGTTGCTCCACCTCCCGGAGAAGGTTTTCTACTACGCCGCTCCGATCTTGATCGTGGTCGCGCTGCTCATGGTGCTCTTCCAGCCCAAACTCCAACGGTGGGTCCAGGACCGGGCCGGCAACCCGGAGCACGCCATCCACGACAAACGGCACACCGTGATCCTCGTGGTGTTGGTGTACCTCGCCGGGGTCTATGGCGGATATTTCGTGGCTGCCCAGGGAATCCTGCTCGTCGGCATTCTGGGTGTCTTCATGACCGGCACCATCCAGAACGCCAACGCCATGAAGAACATCCTGGTGCTGGCCGTCAACGTGGTGGCAGCGTGCTCCTACCTCCTGTTTGCCTTTGGCCGGATCGAATGGCCGGTCGTGGCAGTCATTGCGGTCAGTTCATTGATCGGCGGACTGGTGGGCTCCAAAGTGGGACGGCGCCTGAAGCCCCTCGCGCTCCGCATCGTGATCTTCGCGCTCGGCATCGTGGCCCTCGGCTTCATGATCGCCAACCTGCTGAAATAGGAACCCGTGACTTTCCACTACCTTGAGTCCGCCGACGACCCGCGCGTTTCCGACTACACACAACTGACGGATGTCCACCTCCGCAAGCTCCGCGAGCCCGCGGAGGGCATGTACATCGCCGAATCGTCACGGGTCTTGCGGCGTGCCCTCTCGGCCGGCCATCGGCCCCGATCCTTCTTCCTGGCGGAGAAATGGCTGGAAGATCTCGACGACGTTTTCCAACAGTTCCCCGAGGTGCCGGTCTACATCGGCAAGGCTTCCCTGCTTGAGGAAATCACGGGGTTCCATTTGCATCGGGGTGCGATGGCTGCCATTCATCGCCCGGCGCCGGTGCCCCTCGAGGAACTTCTCGCCGGGGCACACCGCGTGGCTGTGTTGGAGGACGTCGTCGACCATACGAATGTCGGCGCGATCTTCCGTTCCGCGGCCGCGCTCGGAGTGGACGCGGTGCTGGTGTCCCCGCGTTGCGGCGACCCTCTGTACCGCCGCAGCGTCCGGGTGAGCATGGGCACCGTGTTCCAGGTTCCCTGGGCACGGCTGGAGTCCTGGCCCGGCGACCTTGAACGGCTCAAGGAGCAGGGCTTCACCGTCGCCGCCATGGAGCTGACTGACGACGCAGTGGACCTCGACGAGCTTGCCGCCAGCAACCCCGGAAAGCTCGCCCTCGTGCTCGGCACCGAAGGCGCGGGCATGAGCCCGGAGACGCTCTCCGCCGTCGACCTCGCGGTAAAGATTCCCATGCGCGCCGGCGTCGACTCGCTCAACGTCGCTGCCGCCTCTGCCGTGGCTTTCTGGGAACTGCGCCCCCGAACCTGACGTGGCTGGTTCAAGCAAGGTGCGGTTTCCGCTATGATTGATTGTTGGCCCGGCACTGGGTATCTGTTTTCAGTGCGCGGATCAAATCCATTCATACCTGGCAGCTGGCAAAATCCAGCTGCGTGAACAAAAGGTCCCATTATGAAGTCTGATATCCACCCGAAGTACGAAGCTGTTGTATTCAACGACCTGGCTTCCGGCGTCAAGTTCCTGACCAAGTCCACCGTGTCTTCTTCCAAGACCATCGAGTGGGAAGACGGCAACACCTACCCGGTCATCGACGTCGAAATCTCCTCGGAGTCCCACCCGTTCTACACGGGCAAGCAGCGCATCATGGACTCTGCAGGCCGCGTCGAGCGCTTCAACGCTCGCTTCAAGGGCTTCGGCGGCAAGAAGTAATCAACTTCACCTCCAAGCTTCTGTGAAAGCCCGCACCCGCCGTACCTTCGGTGGCTGCGGGCTTTTGCGTTTTCCGGCAGGATGGAAACCATGACTTCCAGCATGGCATTCCAACATGGCGACCCCCGGCTCCATGGCGAATACAAGGTCCCCGGCGGAAAACTCGTCGTTGTTGACCTCGACCTCGTGGACGGGCGGTTCGCGAACGTCTCGCTCAGCGGCGACTTCTTCCTGGAACCGGACGAGGCCCTGATGGACATTAACCGCGCGCTCACGGGCCTTCCGGAAAGTTCGACGCCGGCCGAGATTTCCGCTGCCGTCTCCGCCGCGCTGCCTGCCGACTCGGTCTTGTTCGGCTTTTCCGCCGACGCCGTCGCCGTTGCTGTCCGCAGGGCCCTGTCCAAGGCCAGCGGCTGGGCGGATCACCAGTGGGAGGTCATCCCGCCGTCGGTCCTTCCCACACGCCTCAACGTAGCGCTGGACGAGGTCCTCACGGAGCAGGTCGGGGCCGGACTCCGCAACCCCACCTTGCGTTTCTGGGACTGGGAAGAGCCGTCGGTGGTGATCGGCAGCTTCCAGTCTTTCCGCAACGAGGTGGATCCCGACGGCGTCGCGCGCCACGGCATCACGGTGGTCCGCCGCATCAGCGGCGGGGGAGCCATGTTCATGGAGGCCGGAAACTGCATCACCTATTCGCTCTATGTGCCGCAGAGCCTGGTGGATGGCATCAGCTTTGCCGATTCCTACGCGTTCCTGGACGCGTGGGTCATGGCTGCCCTGGAGAAACTGGGCATTACCGCGTTCTACGTCCCGCTCAATGACATCGCCACCGAGCAGGGAAAGATCGGCGGTGCCGCGCAAAAGCGACTCGCCAACGGCGGCATGCTGCACCACGTCACCATGAGCTACGACATCGACGCCGACAAGATGGTCGAGGTCTTGCGCATCGGCAAGGAAAAGCTTTCCGACAAAGGCACCCGCAGTGCAAAGAAGCGCGTGGACCCGCTCCGGCGGCAAACCGGCTTGGCGCGGACCGAGATCATCAAAGCCATGCAGGAGGTCTTCACCGAGCGCTACGGCGCCGCGGAGTCCCGCATCACCGACGCCGAATTGGCAACAGCCCGGGAGCGGGTGCAGTCAAAGTTCGGTACCGAAGAATGGCTGCACCGTGTTCCCTAGTTACTCCGCCCGATACGCATCCACTGCCTGTTCCATGACCGGACCGTAGAGCGGCCATGAATCGGCGGGAGCCGCGACGATGAGGACGCTGCTGCCCCTGCTGCCCGCTACGAGGCAAGCTATCTCACGGTAGCGGTTGTTGCCGACGTGGGTCACGTAGCTGTCCTCCACGCAGGAACCCGTGCCTCCGCGGAAAGCCATTCCGGTTCGCTCAGCTATTTTGCTGGGCGACGAGGAGTTCTCATCCGCCAGGTGATCGAGCCTAAAGGTGTTCCAATTGTCCAGCGCCTCGCTGCCTTGCCGGGGCGTGGCGTTGAGGTATATCGCCAGTTCGCCTGTCGAGGACGAGACATTCGCGGAAACACTGCCGGGATCGCTTTCCGCAGGGCTGGCATCGGGTGGGACCGACAGGACCCCCGTGCCGTCCGGAAGTTCCATGGCTTTCCACCCTGCCGGGGCCGGTGCTGCGTTGAACCACGCGAACGGCGCTTCCGCGGACTGAACGGTGCGGGGCGCCGGGCTTTGACCAGCGGAACTGCAAGCCGCGACGGCCATCATCGCAGCTGTGCCCAGGGAGAGCCCGGCGAACAGCGTTGTCTCGGACGGTGTTCTCTTGGGGCGAGCCGGTGCGCTACCGGTTTCCATCGCCGTCGTCCGGTCCGCCGTTATCGTCGCCGTCGCGGTCGCCGCCGTTAGGGTGCCGCGGGGGTGGCGGAACCATGTGGGGTGGTGCCGGTACCGGCGGCGGGACTACGGCTGGCGGCGCCTGTACCGGTGGCGGAACGACCGCTGGCGGGGCAGCGGGTGGGGCCTGCACAGGGGGCGGAACCGCCGGCGGGACTGCGGCTGGTGGGGGAACTGAGGCGGGTGGAACCGTGGCTGGCGGGACTGTGGTGGGTGGAGTGAGCGGCGTCGCTGTCGGTGAAGGTGACGGCGTGCTTGGGGCGGGCGTGGTGCTCGCCGGTGGGCTTGCAGGCACCGGAGCGGCCGGCTGTCCGCCGAAGCAGGCTCCGAGCAAAAGGCTGGTGCCCAGCGCTGCGACGGCAAGCACAGGGCGAAGAAACTTCATGGTAACCGTCCTCAAGAAAGGCCCATGCGGAGCGCCGGGCTTGCATCTAAAGACGACGCCGGCGATCCCCAGGTTCAACGCCGGATCGCCGGCTCCTGCGTCAGCCCTGCTGCAGCGCTCCGGCTTCTTGCTGCGAAGCACCGGCGGCTTGGGCCGTCAGGGCGCGGAACAAATGGCTGCGCTGCTCAATGACGATGCGCCGGAGCGCCCGCGGAGCTTCCGTATGGGCGCTGAGCCAATCGTCCGTGCGCCGAAGCACCGGATGATCTGCCGGAGCCATTCCGGCCTGCAGATCCTGGGCCGCGGGGAACAGGCCCCGCACAATCCTGCCCGCGATCTCGATGCTCCGGGACTGCCAGACATCCTCCAAGCAGTCGAAGTACGGTTCCGTGAAGCCGTCCAGGAGCCCTGACGGGGCAAGGGAGAAACCTGCGATTGTCGCGCTCAGAATCTCGTTGGAGAGCCCGGTGTCGTTGACTGCGGAATTCCATGCGGCCGTCTTGACGGCGGCATCGGGACGGGCAGCTGCGGCCAGTGCATGGCCTTCGCGGCCGGCCGCGGTGTGGTCGAGGGCGAGTTCGGCATCCAATTCCGATAGCACGGCCGCTCCGTTGGCTGCCAATGCTTGCCATAGGCTCCACCGGAGATCCGCATCCACCGTCAGGCCGTCCACTATGACGCTTCCGGAGAGAATGCCGCGGAAGAACTCGACGTAGGCGCCGTCATGGCGCGACAACTCTGCCAGGGTCCTTGCCCAAGCAAGCTGCTGGTCGGAACCCGGTTCGGAGGTCCGCAGCTGCATCGCGCTGCCCGCCATCAGGCTTTCCCGGACCTCGTTCCGTTGCGGGGCCGGGACGTAGCGTTCGACGGCGGTCACGGCGTTGCCCAGAACGTTGAGGAGGACTCCGATTCCTGACTCGGCAGGGGCGAAGCGTTCGACGGCGGCGACGTAAAGCGCCGCCGGGGTAACGGCGTCGCGCGCTGAATCCCAGAGGGCTGTCCAGCACAATGCCCGGGCCATCGGATCGCTGAGCCGGTCCAAGGAGGAACGTACTGTTGCCTCGGACCCCGCGTCCAGGCGGACTTTGGCATAGCTGAGGTCGTCGTCGTTGACGAGAAGGAGCGCCGGGCGCGGCTTGCCCGCGAGTTCTCCCACGGTGGTGTCGGCGCCTTGGAGGTCCAGCTCGATACCCTCCGTGCGGAGCAACTGGCCGCCGTCGTCAAAGTTGTAGAGACCGATCCTGAGCCTGTGCGCGCGGTGTTCTTGCTTGCCCGTGATGGGGTCCACGGAGTCCTGGCGCAGGGTGACTGCCGCCATGGCATCGCCGCTCCCGGAGATCTCGGCTGCAATGGTGGAGATCCCCGAGGTCTGCAGCCACTGCCGTGCCCAGGTTCGAAGGTCCCGGCCCGATGCTGTGCCCAAGGCTTCGAGGAGGTCGGCCAGTGAGGTGTTGCCGTATTCGTGATCCTTGAAGTAGCGTCGCGAGCCGGCGATGAACGCCTCGAATCCGACGTAGGCCACCAATTGCTTGAGGACGGATGCGCCCTTGGCATAGGTAATGCCGTCGAAGTTCTGCTTGGCCGCTTCCAGGTCGGGAATGTCCGCCACGATGGGGTGGGTCGTCGGCAACTGGTCCTGCAAGTAGGCCCAGGACTTGCGCTTGTTCGCGAAATTCACCCAGGCACTGTCCCAGTCCGTGGCCTTGTCCACGCCGAGGGTGCCCATGTAGTCGGCGAAGGATTCCTTGAGCCAGAGATCGTCCCACCAGGTCATGGTCACGAGGTCTCCGAACCACATGTGGGCCATCTCGTGCATGAGGGTGTTGGCGCGGGCTTGGTACTGGGCGTCGGTGGCCCGCGAGGTGAAGACGTATTTCTCCGTGAAGGTGACCAGGCCGGGATTTTCCATGGCACCAAGGTTGTACTCGGGCACGAACGCCTGATCGTACTTGCCCCACGGGTACGGATAGTCGAAAAGTTCGTTGAAGAAATCCAGGCCGTTCTTCGTCAGCCGGAAAAGCTCGGCGGCATCGAAGGACTCGTGCATGGATGCGCGGCAATAGAGCGCCAGCGGAACCTCGAGGCTGGTCCCGTCGTCGAGCGTCTTGCTCCAGTGGTCAGTGGCGCGGAAATAGGGACCGGCGAGGACGGTGGTGATGTAGGTGGACATCCGCTTGGTGGTGGCGAAGTCCCAGCGGCTCGTGGCCGGATCGCTCGTCAGTTGCGTGCGGGATAGCTCGGCGCCGTTGGAAGCCACGTGCCAGGTGGAAGGCGCAATGACGTGGAAGGTGAATTCGGCCTTCAGGTCCGGCTGTTCGAAATTGGCGAAGACGCGGCGGGCATCCGCCGGTTCGTATTGCGTGTAGAGATAGCACTGCCCGTCGGCGGGATCGACGAAGCGGTGCATGCCCTCTCCGGATCGGCTGTAAAGGGCGGTTCCGGTGACACTGACCTGGTTTTCGGCCTGGAGATTGTTGAGGTGGATCCTGGCGCCGTCCACTACCTCGGCGACGTCGAGTCCTTTTCCGTTGAGGAAGACGCTGTGGACGCCACCGTGGATGAAATCCAGGAACGTGGAGGAACCAGGCTTGGCGGAGAAGTTGATGACGCTGCGGCTTGTGTACCCCGGAACGCCCGCATCGGCGGCTTCGCGGACGTCAAGGGAGACATCGTAGCTGTGGGTGCTGATCAGGGCTGAACGGGTGGCGGCCTCAGCGCGCGCCAAGTTGTGATTCGACACTCAGCTATCTAATCATGAGGAAGACGGCGCCCAGGCCCAGCAGGGCGATCAGGAACCAGGAGCCAAGCGCAACCAGCGCAGCACGGCCACCTGTTTGCAACAGCGTGCGAACCCGGACCGCCGAACCCAGCCCGAACAAGGCCGAGGCGAGCAGGATGTCCTGGAGTCCTCCCGCGGCGTCGAGGACGCCCGGGGTCACCCGGCCCAAGGAACGGACGGCCACCATTGCGATGAACCCGAGCACGAAGAGAGGAACGACCGGCGGGAACTTGCCGCCGTCGTCGTTCGCCTCGATGCCGTTGCGCGACTTCCGACGCATCGACCATCGTTGCGTGAGGCCCGCCCCGGCAACGATGGGGGCCAGCAGGATCACGCGCGTCAGTTTCACGACGACGGCGAGAGCCAGCGCCACCGGGCCGGCGGTCTGTGCCGTCGCGACTACTTGGCCGACGTCGTGTACGGAGGCGCCGGTCCATGCTCCGAATTGTTCGGGACTCAGGCCCAAAGGGTGCATGAGCAGGGGCAGGACGCCGATGGCGAGCGTGCCGCAAAGGGTCACCAGGGCAACGGGCAGGACGGTGTCCTGGTGTTTGATGCGGCGCACTGCGGCCATGGCTCCGATCGCCGAGGCGCCGCAAATGGAGAAGCCGGTTGCTATCAGGAGGGCACCTTCGCGCGGAAGGTTCACCAGGCGGGCCAGCCCATAGGTGCCCGCGAAACTGAGCAGCACGACGGCGGCAATCAGGACGAGCGCAAACCAGCCAAGATCGAGGACATCGACAACGCTGACCTTCAAGCCCAACAGCACGATGCCTGCCCGCATGTGGTGCTTGCCGGCGAAGTCCAGGCCCGGGCGGGCGCGTCCGGCAGCCCATGCCGCCGTGCCCGGTATATTTGCAGCTAACAAACCCAGCGCTACAGCGGCTGTCATGGCAGGGATGGGGGGAAGCAGGGCATGGGCAATGAAGGCAAGTCCAGTGGCTGCCACTGCCATGACAATCCCGGCGCCCCATCGGGAGACGTGGGCCGGAAAACGCTTGGGGTGCATTCGTCAACCTTGATGCATGCAAGTGCTGAAATGCGAACCGGTACACAGTTGGTGTCGCAACATGCAGAACGCGAAATGCGTTCGTAATCGAAAAGGTGATTATCTGAGTCCCATGTCAGAGCTATTCCGGGATTACTCCGAGGCCGCCGCGCGTTCCGGCGCCTACGACGAAATGTTTGCCCCAGGCACAGTTGCCCGAAAATCCTACGGCCAAGTGGACGGCGCACTCCGCGAACTTTCGCTTGCCGATGTGAGCGCGCGTGCCGAGTCGATGGCACGGACCTTCTTGGACCGGGGCGTGACCTTCGATTATGCCGGGGAGGAGCGGCCCTTCCCGTTGGACATCGTGCCGAGGGTGATTCCGGCTGACGAGTGGGATGTGCTTGAGCGCGGGGTTAAGCAGCGCGTGCGCGCGCTGGAGGCTTTCCTGGATGACGTCTACGGGCGGATGGCGGTGGTCACCGACGGTGTAGTGCCGCGGGCATTGGTGACCACGAGTGCGCATTTCCACCGTGCGGTGCATGGTTTCGAGCCGGCCGGCGGGGTGCGCGTGCACGTGTCCGGCATCGACGTGGTCCGCGACGCCGCGGGCACGTTCCGCGTGCTGGAGGACAACGTCCGCGTGCCTTCCGGGGTGTCCTACGTGTTGGAGAACCGGCGGGCGATGGCGAAGGGTTTGCCGGAGGCGTTCGGGCAGCAGCACATCCGTCCGGTCGAGGAATACCCGCGCCGTTTGCTTTCGGCATTGCGCAAGACGGCGCCCTCGGGGGTGGACGACCCCACGGTGGTGGTGTTGACCCCCGGTGTCTTCAACAGCGCCTACTTCGAACACACCCTGTTGGCTGGGCTGATGGGCGTTGAACTGGTCGAGGGCAGGGACCTGATCTGCCGCGGAAACCGGGTATACATGCGCACCACCGCCGGTGAACAGCGTGTCGACGTCATTTACAAGCGGATCGATGACGAGTTCCTGGATCCGTTGCAGTTCCGCTCCGATTCCATGCTCGGGTGTCCGGGACTGGTGAACGCGGCCAGGGCAGGCGGGGTGACGATCGCGAACGCGGTGGGCAACGGGGTGGCCGATGACAAATTGGTCTATTCGTACGTGCCGGACCTGATTCGTTACTATCTGCACGAAGATCCGGTGATCGCCAACGTGGAGACCTTCCGGCTGGAAGAGAAGGAAGCCCGCGAGCAGGTCCTCGACCGGCTCGAGGAACTCGTGGTCAAGCCGGTGGACGGTTCCGGAGGCAAGGGCCTGGTGATCGGTCCGGATGCTTCACGGGACGAGCTGGACGCCTTGCGGAAGCGGGTGTTGGCGGATCCGCGCGGCTGGATCGCGCAGCCAGTGCTTCAGCTTTCCACCGTGCCGACGCTCTCGGGAGACCGCTTTGGACCCCGGCACGTGGATTTGCGTCCGTTCGCGGTCAACGACGGCGACGACGTCTGGGTGCTCCCCGGCGGGCTGACCCGGGTGGCTCTGAAGGAAGGCTCGCTGATCGTGAACTCTTCCCAAGGTGGTGGTTCCAAGGACACTTGGGTACTCTCAGGCTCCCCGCAACTGCCCGCAGTTGAGCTGCCCCGTTCCTCCATCACGGTCCGTGAACAGGTCTCGGTCTGGCCCGTCGAAAGCAACTGGCGGGACCGCCAATCGGACCAGCAGCAGTGATCAGTCACGACATGATGCCGGAGCAGGATACATTCATCGTCACAACGCAGGACCCGAAGGAGGCACAGCCCCATGCTGAGCCGTATTGCTGAATCCCTTTTCTGGATCGGCCGTTACGTGGAGCGGGCCGACGGAACGGCCAGAATCCTGGACGTCCATCTTGAACGCCTGAACCACCTGCCGCTCGAGGAGCAACGGAGCGTGGCAAGGGAACTCCTGGCTGTCATGGGAGCCCGGCCGCAGAGCGAGGAATTCGGTTTGCCGGAGCTGCTTCACGCCCTCGCCTACGACAAGACGAGTGCCACGTCCATCGCCGGTTCCTTGGGGGCTGCGCGTGAGAATGCGCGGCGGGCACGCGAGACCGTGTCCTCCTCATTGTGGGAGAGCCTCAACACGACGTACTACGGGCTGAACCAGCACCGTAAGGACGTCGTGGGTACGTACCGTTTCTGCAACTGGGTACTGGAACGCACCGCCATGGTCAGGGGCCTCGCGGACACGACGGTGAGCCACGACGAAAGCTGGCTTTTCCTGGTCCTCGGACGTTCGCTCGAACGTGCCGACATGACCGCGCGGATGCTGTCCACCAGGGATGTCCTCTCCGCGGGAATGTCCTGGGTCAACATGTTGCGTTGCGCCGGCGCCTACGAGTCTTTCCTTCGGACCCGCCGTGCGGCCTTCGGAGACCAACACGCCGCCGAGTTCCTCCTGCTGGACCGTTTGTTCCCACGCTCCATTGTCTTCGCCCTGCGCGACGCTGACGAGTGCCTCGCCAAGCTGGATCCCTCCGCGCAGCGGGTGGGCTTCATCAATGACGCCCGTCGGATCGTCGGCCAGGCCCGTACCTTCCTTGAGTTCCATCGCACGGACGATCTCATGTCCGAGCTGCCCGAGCATATGGACCGGGTGCAGAAGGCCGTCACGCAGGCCTCCGACGCGATTTCCCGTAAGTACTTCAATCAGGCGGATGAACTGGCCTGGGTGGGAGAAGTTTCATGACCCGGCTGAGCATCGTCCACAAGACGGCCTACAAATACAACCGCCGAGTGACCCTGTCGTACAACGAGGCACGCATGACGCCGTTGACCGATCCGCAACAGGTGGTCCTTGAATCCTCGCTGAAGATCACGCCGTCGCAAGCTGCCGTGAGCACCTACCGCGATTATTGGGGCACCCGCGTGACCGCCTTCGATATGCAGATGCCGCACGAGCGCCTCGAAGTCGTGGCCACCACCACCGTTGAGGTCCACCGGGTGGAACGGGTGGCCCTGGACGAAGACATCGTTGGCTGGGACGTGATGGCTTCCGACGAGATCCGGGACCAGTTCAGCGACTGGTTGCCCCAGTCGCAGCTCAGCGGTCCGGGGGAGGAAGTCCTCGGCATCATTCCCGCCGTCGTCGCCGGCAAGAACCCGCACGAGACTGCCATGGCCATTTTCGAATGGATGCGCGGCGAAATGAGCTATGTGAAAGGCACCACGGGCGTTACCACCAACGCCGAGGAAGCCTGGAACCAGCGCCAAGGAGTCTGCCAGGACCTTGCCCACTTGGCTATCGGCTCGCTCCGCAGTTGCGGTATTCCGGCCCGGTACGTGTCCGGTTACATCCATCCGCGGCCCACGGCCGAGATTGGCGAAACCGTCGCAGGCCAATCCCACGCGTGGCTGGAATGGTGGGACGGCGAATGGCGCAGCTGGGATCCCACCAACCACAAGCCTGCCGGGGATCTCCACGTCACGGTCGCGCGGGGCCGGGACTACCGGGATGTTCCTCCCCTGAAGGGCATCCTGTCCGGCGGCGGCGGCTCAGGCCTCACCGTGACGGTCGAGATCACGCGACTCACTTAGCAGGCCCGCGGCCCTCCGCCTGGATTACCAGGGGGAGGGCTTGTAGTCCTTCAGGAAGACGCCGTACTGGTCTTCGCCGTTTTCGCCCATGACGATGGGATCGTAGACACGCGCCGCCCCGTCCACGAGGTCGAGGGGCGCGTGGAAACCTTCCTCCATGAGCCGGACTTTGGTGTAATGCGGGCGTTCGTCAGTGATCCATCCGGTGTCGACGGCGGTCATCAGAATCCCGTCGCTGTCCAGCATCTCTTGTGCGCTGGTCCGGGTCATCATGTTCAAGGCTGCCTTGGCCATGTTGGTATGCGGGTGCCCGGGGCCCTTGTAGGCGCGGGAGAACTGCCCCTCCATGGCCGAGACGTTCACGATGTACTTTCTGTGTGCCGTGGAGCGCTTCATGGCTCCACGGAGTCGGCTGACCAAGAGGAACGGCGCCGTGACGTTGCAGAGCTGAACCTCGAGCATCTCCAGCGGATCGACTTCGTCCACCACTTGGGTCCAGCTGTTGATGGCCGCAAGGTCGGGAACCAGGCCGCCGGCGTCGATCGCGGTGCCGGTCGCGATCCGCGCCAAAGACGCCGAGCCCGTGGACAACGCGAGCGAGGTAATCGCATCGCCCGCCAGCACAGGATGATCGGTGACGCTTTGGGTGATGGCCAGGGGGTGCTTGTCGTGCGCATGGCCGAACGTGACCAGCTCCGGCCCGCCATTGGCTGCCTGCAGGGCCTCCGGCAGCGGCTCGTCCTCGGCATCCACCAGGGGCTTGTATGCATTCCCAGACCGCCGGACCGTTTGGGCGGCGTTGTTGATGATGATGTCGAGAGGGCCGGCCTCATTGAGGGAATCGGTGAGGGCCATGACCTGTGAGGGATCACGGAGGTCGATGCCCACAATCCTGAGCCGGTGCAGCCAGTCCGCACTGTCTTCCATGGCGGCGAAACGTCGTGCCGCGTCCTTGGGGAAGCGGGTGGTGATGGTGGTGTGTGCTCCGTCGCGGAGCAAACGAAGGGCGATGTACATGCCGATCTTGGCGCGCCCACCCGTGAGGAGGGCGCGACGTGCGCTGAGGTCCGTGCGGGCATCGCGCTTACTGTGGCTGAAGGCCGCACATTCCGGGCATAACTGGTGGTAGAACGCGTCTACTTGCGTGTAGTGCTGCTTACAGATGTAGCAGGGCCGGGACCGGATGAGGTGGCCGGCGATTTCGCCCGTGGCCGAGGTGGCCAGCTTGTTGCCGCGGGTCTCGTCGTCAATCCTGTCCGGGGCTGCGGTGGCGGTCAGTGCGATGACAGCGCGGTCGGCTTCAGCGATCTCGTCCCGTTTGGTGACCCGGCGATGGCGCTTGACGGCCTTGAACATCTTTCCCGTGGCACGACGGATGGCGACGTAGTCCGGGTGCTCCTCGTCGTAGGCGTGGATGGTGTTCAGGACCTTGAGGCAGGCCTGGATCTCTTCAGGCGTCAAATCGGCGGGGCTCATTGGGTCAATTTTACAGGGTCGGGCACAGCAAAGCCTCCCAGGCGGCAGCGGCTGGAGGCCTGCTGTCGCCTGGGAGGCCGGGGGCTGTTCTAGTTCCGGGATTCCTGGGTTCCGGGTCAGACCTCTACCGAGGAAGCCTGGATTTTCGTGACCTGCTCCGCGGAGTCCCTGATGTCAGGGAACTTCTCCGTCGCGGCCTTGATCGCCTCCGGCACCGAGCGGCGGTAGTCGGCCGCCAGGGCGAGCTCGGAGGCCTCCGGCTCCGGTACCACCTGGTCCTTGGCGAGCACGGTGATTCCGGATTCGGTGACCTTGAAGCCGCGGGCCCGGTCGAGGTCGGGATCCAAGCCAATGGCAGCCCCGGCGGGGACTTTCACGTTTTTGTCGATGATTGCTCGTTTGACCACGGCACCTGCACCGATGCGCACCTTGTCCATCAGCACCGAGTCCTGGACCCTGGTGGCCGGTCCTACGTAAACATCGTTGGAGAGCACGGACCCTTCCACGATTCCGCCGGAGATTACCGAGCCACTGGCCACGATGGAGTCCAGCGCGGTGCCCACGGTGCTGTTCTCGCCCCGGACAAACTTGGCCGGCGGTGAAATACTCTGCCGCGTGTAGATGGGCCATTCCGAGTTGTACAGGTTGAATATCGGCACGGGTGAAATCAGGTCCATGTGGGCGTCATAAAAGGAATCGATGGTTCCAACGTCGCGCCAGTACGTGCGGTCGCGTTCGGTGGAACCGGGAATATCGTTGAGCGTGAAGTCGTAGACACCGGCCTCACCCTGGGACACGAAGTAAGGGATGATGTCGCCGCCCATGTCGTGCTTGGTGTCCAGGCGCTCCGCATCGATGCGGAGTGCTTCCACCAGGGCGTCGGCGTCGAAGACATAGTTGCCCATGGAGGCAAGGAACTGCGAGGGATCGGCGGCGAGGCCTTCCGTTTCGGCGGGCTTTTCCACGAACGCCGAAATCTTCTGGGGATCGTTTTTGTCAACCTCGATCACGCCGAACTGGTTGGCCATGTTCAGTGGCTGGCGGACGGCCGCAACTGTGGCCTTGGCTCCGCTGGCCACGTGCTGTTGGACCATCTGCTGGAAGTCCATGCGGTAAACGTGGTCCGCTCCGACCACGACAACAATGTCGGGGTTGGCGTCGTGAATCAGGTTCAGGGACTGGTAAATGGCATTCGCGCTGCCGAGGAACCAGCTCTTGCCCACGCGCTGCTGGGCGGGAACCGAGGCGACATATCTGCCCAGCTGGGTGGACATCCGCCAGGTCTCGGAAATGTGGCGGTCAAGACTGTGCGACTTGTACTGGGTCAACACCACGATCTGGAGGTACCCGGAATTGACCAGATTCGAGAGAGCGAAATCGATCAATCGATACCCCCCCGCAAACGGCACCGCAGGTTTGGCCCTGTCTGCCGTCAATGGCATAAGGCGGTTTCCTTCGCCGCCAGCCAACACAATTGACAATACTTTCTTCAACGCCATGGTGTTTGCTCTCCCTGTACGTCTTTGTAGCCCCCGAAAAAAGCCCGGGTTGCCGGACCCTTTCACACTAGAACACATACTCCGGAAGGACTACGTTAGGTAGCGTGCGCGTAGACATTGTGACTAAAGAGTTTCCACCCGAAATCTATGGCGGGGCCGGTGTGCATGTTGCCGAGCTCAGCCGCGTCTTGGCGAAGCACGTGGATCTGCAGGTGCGTGCCTTCGGCGCGCCCCGTGATGCGGACTTCCACGGTGCAACGGTGACGTCGTATTCCACACCGGATGATCTGGGGGCGGCCAATGCCGCTGTCCAGACCCTCGGGGTGGATTTGCGCATCGTGCCGGACATTGCCGGAGCGGACCTGGTCCATTCCCATACTTGGTACGCCAACATGGCCGGCCACCTGGCGTCGCTGTTGCATGGGATACCCCATGTGCTCAGCGCCCACAGCCTGGAGCCGTTGCGGCCGTGGAAAGCTGAGCAGCTAGGCGGTGGCTACGCGTTGTCCTCATGGGTTGAAAAGACTGCCTACGAGGCCGCCGCGGCCATCATCGCCGTCTCGGACGGCATGCGGAAGGACATCCTGCGCAGCTATCCGAACGTGGATCCCGCCAAGGTCCGGGTGGTCCACAACGGCATCGACGTCGACATGTGGCAGCCGGACGAGGGCGAAGACGCAATTCGTGCCCTCGGCATCGACCCCGCCAAGCCCAGTGTGGTCTTCGTTGGGCGTAACACCCGCCAGAAGGGCGTCCCTTACCTCCTGAAGGCTGCGGCCAGCTTGCCGGAAGATGTGCAGCTTGTGCTGTGCTTGGGAGCGGCGGACACCCCCGAACTCGCAGCGGAAACGGCCCGCCTCATCGAGGACCTGCAGGGCAAACGCCAAGGTGTCCTGGTCATCGAACGCATGCTTCCGAGGCATGAGCTCATCCAGGTCCTCAGCCATGCCACGGCCTTCGCTTGCCCGTCGATCTACGAGCCCCTCGGCATCGTCAACCTCGAGGCCATGGCATGTGGGGCAGCCGTCGTGGCAAGCGCCACTGGCGGCATCCCCGAAGTTGTTCAGCACGGCGAAACAGGACTGCTGGTGGAACTGGAGCAAGTCACGGACGGCACCGGCACTCCGTTGGATCCCGAAAAGTTCGTCGCAGATTTCGCCGCCGCCCTCAATGAGGTTGTGTCCGATCCTGCGCGGGCCAAGGTCATGGGTGCCGCGGGCCGCGTCCGGGCGGAGGAACATTTCTCCTGGGAGTCGATCACCGAAACAACCCTCGAGGTCTATCGTTCGGTCCTCGCCCCCTGACCTTCCAACCTTAGTTCCCAAGTGACTCGCAGTAAGTGTCGTTTTGAGGGCTCATAACGACAACAAATGCGAGTGAGTTGGGACAGAACGACGGCGGCGCCGCACCCCTCAGCGGGAGTGCGGCGCCGTCGTCGTTAAAGGATTCGGCAACTGTTCACCGGCCGGTCACGGCAGGATGCTAGCTGGATTTCCTCCCCTTCAACGCGAGGAGGCTCTTCTCCTCGGCGGGGGCGTTGCCGCTTGCCCGTTGCGCCCGGAAGTGGCCGCGGGCTTCGTCCTGGCGTTCCTTCTCGGCCCCCGAGGCGATGGCCGCCCGCAAGTGCTCCGGACCGTAGCCGAAGGAATCAACCAGGTCCAGGGCGTGGGGACGGATCTTGACGAGCAGCCTGTTGATGTAGGCCCCGACGGTGCGTCCGCGCTGCATGGAAAGGCGGCCGTTCATGAGGTACCAGGACAGGTGTTTCTCAATGAGGGAGAGGCCAAACAGGTCGCGAAGCCATGTCATGACTCGCAGGGTACCGGGGTCGCCGACCTTGCCGAGGGCTTCGGTGAACGCTTCCCATTGCAGGAGTTCGGCGTGGGCCTGGGCGGCTTCAATCAAATCGTCCTGATGCTGGTTGAACAGTGCGGCGCCCTGGTGCTGTGGAAGCTTGTTTGCACCCTTGAGCGCAGAACCCACCTCCGCCACCATGGACTGCACCCGGTCTGTCAGGAGCGTGCGTTGGCCTTCTTCGTCCCGCAGGGCGAGCGCGGCTTTCTGGACTGATCCCGTGTCCGCCACGAACTGCGCTACTTGCCGCAGGCCGGTGCGGTTGATGGCGACGTCCGCGGCCTGGGCGGCCACGAAGCGGGCAAGCACGCCAAAGTCGACGTTGCGGAACTCCTTGGCGTAGTCGGCCAGAAGGCGCTTGGCGACGAGCTGGAGAAGCACGGTGTTGTCACCTTCGAAAGTGGCATAGACGTCCAGGTCCGCGCGGAGCGAGGCGAAACGGTTCTCGATGAGGAATCCAGCGCCGCCGCAGGCCTCGCGGCACTCTTGCAGCGTGTCGAGCGCGTGCCAGGTGCTCATGGGCTTGAGGGCCGCGGCGAGGGTCTCGAGGTCCTGGCGGTCGGCGTCGGTGTCGTGCCGGCCGGAGAAGACGTCGTCGAACTTTTCGAGCAGCTGCTCGTGCGCGAAGCTCGCCGCGAAGGTGGTGGCAAGCCGGGTGAACAAGCGGCGCTGGTGCCGCTGGTAGTCCAGCAGGACTTCCTCGTCAGTGGGGGAGGAGGCGTTGAACTGGCGCCGTTCGGCGGCGTAGCGGATGGCGGTTGTCAAGGCCACCTTGCTGGCGGCGACTGCGGCGCCGTCGAGGGAGACACGGCCCTGCACCAGGGTTCCGAGCATCGTGAAGAAGCGCCGTCCCGGGCTCGCGATGGGCGAGGTGTACTCGCCTTCGGGGGAGACGTTGCCGTAGCGGTTGAGCAGGTTGGTGCGCGGGACACGGACATCGGTGAAGTGCAGGCGGCCGTTGTCGATGCCGTTGAGCCCGCCCTTGATGCCGTCGTCTTCCCCGCCGATTCCGGGCAGGAACTCTTTGGTGTCCGGGTCCCGCAGCTGAACATAGAACGCGTGGACGCCATGGTTCACGTTGCGGGTCACCAGTTGGGCGAACACGACGGCGGCCAGGCCGTCCTCGGCTGCGTTGCCGATGTAGTCCTTCCATGCGGCACGGAACGGAGTGTTGATGACGAACTCCCGGGTGGCCTCGTCATACGTGGCCGTGGTCGCGATGCTCGCAACATCGGAGCCGTGCCCAGTTTCGGTCATGGCGAAGCAGCCGGGGATCTCCAGGCTCATGATTCCGGGCAGCCATGTGGTCTGGTGCTCCTCCGTGCCGAGGTGCATCACCGCTGAACCGAAGAGACCCCACTGGACGCCCGCCTTGATCTGGAGTGAAGGATCGGCAGTGACGAGCTCCTCGAAGCCGGCGATGTTGCCGCCGTGGTCATCCGAACCGCCCAGGCTGGCGGGGAAAGCCCGGTGTACGGCGTTGTTTTCCACGAGGTACTTCAGCTGCCCGAATACACGCTTGCGGTGCTCGGTATGCGTCAAGCCTTCGATCTTGTGTACCTCGGGACGGCCCGCGAGCTCGCGCGCCGTGTGCCGGATGTGGGCCCACTTGCCGAGCAGCAGTTCGCCAAGGGCCGCTACATCCACCGTAGGGGCGGGCGCAGCGGGCTGTGTGCTTGCAGCCGTTCCCGAGGCTGCCCGGTTGCTGGAGGAGGTGCGGTCCACTACTTCAGTCATGGTGATTCCTTCTTTGGTTCCGAACAACGTGGAGTCATTGCTGATATTCAGAGGAGTTGATCTTGAGTTCCGGGGCGATTCCCACGCACAGCCAATCGGTGATCCGGGCCGCCATGGTTTCCTGGTCGGGCTTTGCGGGGGAGGCGGGACTACCGAGCCACCTCTCGCCGGCGTTGCGGACCAGCCCGATGGCCGCGGTTGGCCAGTAGTCGATCAGTGCTTCCTTTTCCGCGCCCAGGTGTTCCCGCATGGGCCGGGCGATCATGGCACTGATCGACTCGAAGAAGTGGCCAAGGGCTCCCGAGGCGGCGATGGCGTCTTGCGCCGAGGGTTCCCCTTGCGAGAGCCGCGTGATGAACGCGTAGACGGCGGGGCTGGACTCCGCCATCTGCAGGTACGCGGAGACCATGGCGAACAAGCCTTCGCGAGGAGTCTGCGCGCTTTCCGCCGCTTCCTTCATCCGCCGTTGCATTTGTCCCAGTACTACTTCGCCCATTGCCTGTTGCAAGCCGGCTTTGTCCCCGAAATAGCGGTAGTACACCGACTTGGAGGTACTGGCCGCGGTCGCGATGTCCTCCATGGAGGCCTCGCTGCCCAGCGCGTGGACAGCCTTGCGGGCGGCCTTGATGAGATCGCGCCGGCGCTCTTCGCGGTGGAGCTGCCAGCGGGCGGCGCGGCCGTCGACGGCGGGAGCCTCACCGTCCGCGGGGGGCGGGGTCCCGGCGTCGCGTTCGGCGGGAAGTCCTGGCCTGGGGATGTTCACGATACTCAGCGTATCAGGTACGCTGGGTATCAGTAACCCGATGTGATCATAAGGAGAAACGCATGCCTGCAGCAGCACATTCCGAGAGCGCACCACACGAATCCCCCGCAACCCCGGGCACACTCCGCAGGGCCGTGGTGGTCGGCGGGAACAGGATCCCCTTTGCCCGGACCGGCGGCGCCTACACCAAATCGTCGAACCAGGACATGCTGACGGCGGCACTGGACGGGCTGATCGCCCGCTTCGGCCTTCAAGAGGAGCGGATCGGCGAGGTCGCCGCAGGAGCCGTCCTGAAGCACTCCCGCGACTTCAACCTGACGCGCGAAGCGGTGCTTGGCTCGGCCCTTTCCGCGGAGACGCCTGCCTACGATCTCCAGCAGGCGTGCGCCACCGGCCTTGAGACCGTCCTGGGCCTTGCCAACAAGATCAAGCTGGGCCAGATCGACTCGGCTATTGCCGGCGGCGTCGACTCTGCCTCGGATGCCCCTATTGCCGTGAGCGAGGGCCTCCGCGAAATCCTGCTTGACCTCAATCGCGCCAAGTCCCTGCCCGATCGGCTCAGGGTCCTCTCCCGGCTGCGTCCGAAGGACCTCGCCCCGGACGCTCCGAACACCGGGGAGCCGCGGACAGGCCTCTCCATGGGAGAGCATCAGGCGCTGACCACGGCCCAATGGAAGATCAGCCGCGAGGCGCAGGACGAGATTGCGTTCAATAGCCACCACAACCTCGCCGCGGCCTACGAACGCGGCTTCTTCGATGACCTCGTGACTCCGTACCGTGGGCTGAGCCGTGATTCGAACCTCCGGCCCGATACGTCCATGGAGAAGTTGGCCACCCTCAAGCCCGTCTTCGGCAAGAGCCTTGGAGCCGAGGCCACCATGACGGCCGGCAACTCCACCCCGCTCACGGACGGCGCCTCCACGGTGCTCCTCGGCACTGAGGAATGGGCGGATGCCCGGGGCCTGCCCAAGCTGGCTGTCGTCGTCGACGGCGAGGCGGCCGCCGTCGATTTCGTCCACGGCAAGGACGGACTCCTCATGGCCCCTGCCTTTGCAGTGCCGCGACTCCTCGCACGCAACGGCCTGTCCTTCGAAGACATCGACTTCTTCGAAATCCACGAAGCCTTTGCGGGCACCGTCCTGAGTACGCTCGCCGCGTGGGAAGACGAGGACTTCGGCCGTACCCGGCTGGGACTTGATGGTGCCTTCGGCAAGATCGACCGCGCCAAGCTCAACGTCAACGGCTCGTCCCTCGCCGCCGGACATCCCTTTGCCGCCACCGGCGGACGGATCGTCGCCTCGCTGGCGAAGATGCTCCACGACAACGGCCCCGTGGACGGCCGTCCCGCGCGCGGAATCATCTCCGTCTGCGCAGCCGGAGGGCAGGGCGTCGTCGCGATCCTTGAGGCTTACTCCGCCCCGGAAGGGCGGTAGCCGGCATGACGGACAAATACATACAGTTTGTCAGCCACGGGATTGGCAAGGACCTGGCAAAAAAGCTCGGCCTGCCCCAACCTGCTGTGCTCCGGAGGTACAAAGCGGGAGAACCGCTGGTTCCGGGTCCGGTCCTTGTGCTCGGGAGTGGCAACGGCCGGGCCGCCGGCTCCGACGACTTGGCTGCCGCCCTCGTGGGCTGGGGCCTCGACGTCCGGCGTTCTGCATTGCCCAAGGAAAAGCTGGGGGCGATCATCCTGGTACTTGACGCCGTCGAGCACCCGGAAGAGCTTGCCGGACCCGTTCTCACCGCGGCCCCGTCGCTCCGCGATTTGGCCCCCGGCGCCCGGGTCGTCACGATCTCCCGCACCTCCGCCTCTGCCGCCAACCCGGCGGTTGCCGCCGGTCGTCAAGGCGTTGACGGGCTGCTGCGTTCCCTCGCCAAGGAACTCCGGGCAGGTGCCACGGCCAACGGCATTCTCCTGGGGGACAGTGCCGGCACCACGAGCCCCAGCACGCTGGGTGCGCTGCGCTTCTTCCTGTCCGGCCGGTCCGCGTTCGTGGACGGCCAGTTCCTGACCGTCACCTCAGGCGCCGGCGAGCTTTCCTCCGATGCCGACAAGCCCTTGGCCGGGAAGGTAGCCGTCGTCACGGGAGCCGCCCGCGGAATCGGCGCGGCGATCGCGCGGACCCTGCACCGGGACGGCGCCCGGCTGGTGGTGGTGGATATTCCCGCTGCGGGCGACCACCTCGCCGCCGTCGCCAACGAGGTCCATGGCACTGCCCTGCAATTGGACATCACGGCCGAGGACGCCGGGAGTCGGATCATCGAGCACGCAGTGGAACGCCACGGCGGCCTCGACATCGTCATCCACAATGCCGGCATTACCCGGGACAAGCTCCTGGCCAACATGGATGAGGGCCGCTGGAATTCCGTCATCGGCGTGAACATCGCCTCGCAGTTGAGAATCAACGAGGCACTCCTGGGCTCTGACCAGCTCCACAAAACCCCGCGGATCGTGTCCGTCGCCTCCACCAGCGGTATCGCCGGCAATCGCGGGCAGACCAACTACGCCGCTTCGAAAGGGGGAGTGATCGGCATGGTCAGGGCCACGGCGCCGTTGCTGGCAGGACGCGGCGGCTCCATCAACGCCGTCGCGCCCGGCTTCATCGAGACCGACATGACCGCCCGGATCCCCTTCGCCACCCGGGAAGTGGCCCGCAGGCTGAATTCGCTGCAGCAGGGCGGCCTGCCCGGGGACGTGGCAGAGGCAATTGCGTTCCTGGCATCGGATGCGGCCGCTGGAATCACGGGAGAAGTGCTCAGGGTCTGCGGACAGAACCTGGTGGGTGCATGAGCACGGAACAACCGCTCATCCTGGGGGAGCTGCCGTCCCTCTCGAAGCTGTACGTGAATGCGGCGGCGACGGCGGCACGGCGGAGGGTGCTGGGATTCCAGACAGCCACCGCGCTGCCCCACGGGAGCCATGAGGTCCGCGGGGTGCGGGCCGACGTCGCGAACCTCACCGCGTACCAGCACCTGATCGGCGAGACTGCGAGTGACGCCCTGCCGGCCGGCTTCATCCATGCCCTCGCGTTCCCGGTTGCCATGAGCGTGCTGAACCGCGACGACTTCCCGCTTCCCCTGCTGGGGATGATCCATTTGAAGAACCATGTGAAGCAATTGCGGGCAGTCCAGTTCAGTGAGCCGCTCGACGTCCGGTCCTGGGCCGAGGACATGCGCGGCCACAGGGCGGGAACCCAGCTGGACGTCGTCGCCGAGGTCCGGTCAAGCAACGACGGGGCCTTGCTCTGGCGGGGCGTGTCGACGTATTTGGCCAAGGGGGTCTTCCTTCCGGGAGTCGATAAGGCCGGCACGGCCGCCGCTCCGGCTGACTTCACGGCACCCGCACCAACAGGCGCCTGGCAGCTCGGCGTGGATACCGGCCGCCTTTACGCCGCTGTATCCGGAGACTTCAATCCGATCCACTTGAGCCTCCTCTCGGCCAAGGCGCTGGGCCTGCCGCGGTCAATCGCGCACGGCATGTACCTTGCATCCCGGGCCTTGGCCGACGTTGGCTCGGTGAAGTCGGAAGCGTTCCGATGGGACGTGAATTTCGAGGCACCGGTGTTCCTCCCCGCGCGGGTGGCCCTGGAAATCGGCACTGTCCACTCCGCGTCGGGGTCGTGGGAGCGTTCGGATTACGTCGCCTGGAACCCACGGAGCGGCAGGAGGCACTTCAGCGGATCCGTGACGGCGCTGTAGGGCGCCGGTTTCGGGGTTCAGGTTCAAGGTTCAGGACGGCGGTCACCCACGGGGGCGACCGCCGTCGCCGTCCCTCGCGGAGCCAGATTCGGAGCCAGGTTCGCTGCCGTGGGTGAATTGCCGGTAATGCAATTTAGTAAATGTGATGAACGCCGCAAATCGCCCGAAAAGGCAAATTCAGGTTAAACAAACAAGGCCTGGAATTATCATAATTCCAGGCCTTGCAATTGTGCGCGGAGGGGGACTTGAACCCCCACCCCCTTTCGAGGACTAGCACCTCAAGCTAGCGCGTCTGCCATTCCGCCACCCGCGCAGGTGGTGTTCGGAGCCTTCGTTCTGCGCCTCTCGGCGCTTCTCTTTCCTCCGAAGCAGCGAGAAAAACTCTAACACGGTTTCGGGGAAATAAAAAAACCGGAGCTGGAGGGGGGCCTGCCAACCGCAATTGGACCCTGCCATTCCGCGCCAAAACGCAGGAAAGCGCGCGGCCAAACGAGCCTGCGGTGGGTAGGCTGAGGGAAGCGCGCGGGAGCGTCCGCACCATCTGCCTACCCGCCGGAGTCCGTCCATCCCAGCCAGCAAGGAGAGTTCCATGACTGATATCCGACCCGAGGACGAAGTAGTCCGGATCTGCCAGGAGCTCATCCGCATAGACACCTCGAACTTCGGTGACGATTCCGGTCCCGGGGAACGCATCGCGGCGGAATACACCGCGGCGCTTATTAATGAAGTGGGATTGGACGCTGAAATCTTCGAGTCGGCTCCGGGCCGGGCCAATGTCATCACACGCATGGCGGGGGAGGATCCCTCGGCCGGCGCCCTCGTGGTGCACGGCCACCTCGACGTCGTCCCGGCGCTCAAGGACCAGTGGTCCGTGGATCCCTTCAGCGGTGAACTCAAGGATGGACTCATCTGGGGACGCGGCGCCGTGGACATGAAGGACATGGACGCCATGATTCTCTCGGTCATGCGCGACTTCGCCCGCACGGGACGCAAGCCCAAGCGGGACATCATCTTCGCGTTCTTCGCTGACGAGGAAGCCGGAGGCAACCACGGCGCGCGCTACGCCGTCGAGCACCGCAAGGAACTCTTCGACGGCGCTACGGAAGCGATCTCCGAAGTAGGCGGCTTCTCGGCCACCATCGGAGGCCAGCGCACGTACTTGCTGCAGACCGCGGAGAAGGGCCTTTCCTGGCTGCGCCTCGTCGCCCACGGCCGTGCCGGGCACGGTTCGCAAATCAACACGGACAACGCGATCACCCGCCTGGCCGGGGCTGTCACCAGAATCGGCGAGTATCGATGGCCGATCGAGCTGACCCCCACCACCCGGCAGTTCCTCGATGGTGTCACGGAACTGACCGGCGTCGAGTTCGATCCGGACAACCCCGAGACCCTCCTGAAGGAACTCGGCACCGTGGCGCGTTTCGTGGGAGCTACCCTCCAAAACACCTCGAACCCCACGCTGCTGAGCTCCGGATACAAGCACAACGTCATCCCCGAATCGGCGGAAGCCCTGGTGGACTGCCGCACGCTGCCGGGCCAGCAGGAATTGGTCTTCGAAACCGTCAAAAAACTTGCCGGAGACGGCGTGGACGTCAGCTACGTCAACAAGGACGTGTCCCTGGAAGTGCCGTTTGCCGGCAATCTGGTAGACGCCATGATCGATGCCTTGCACTCGGAAGACCCCGGTGCGAAGGTGCTGCCCTACACCTTGTCCGGCGGCACTGACAACAAGTCGCTCAGCAAGATCGGCATCACAGGCTACGGCTTTGCGCCCCTGATGCTCCCCGAGGAACTCGACTTCACGGGGATGTTCCATGGCGTTGACGAACGCGTTCCGGCGGATTCGCTCAAGTTCGGATCCAGGGTACTCAACACCCTGCTCAGCAACTACTAGGGAGAACGCCTTGATTCCTGAGGAGATCCTGCCGGACGAGCTGCTCCGCCGCATCCGGGGCCGCGCAGCGGGCTACGACCAGAACAACTCCTTCTTCCACGAGGACCTTGAGGAGCTCGCTGCGGCGGGTTACCTGAAGATCTTTGTCCCCGGGTCCGACGGCGGACTGGGGCTCGGGCTCGAAGCCGCGGCGGCGCTTCAGCGCCGGCTGGCCACGGCTGCCCCGGCCACCGCGTTGGCCGTCAACATGCACCTTGTCTGGACCGGCGTCGCGCACGTCCTGGCGTCCCGCGGCGACGACTCCCTTGACTTTGTCCTCAAAGAGTCCGGACAGGGCGAAGTCTTTGCCTTCGGGATTTCCGAGCCGGGTAATGACTCCATGCTCTTTGATTCAGGGACCACGGCGGAACCGCAGCGTGACGGCGGGTACAGCTTCACCGGGCGGAAGATCTTCACGAGCCTGTCGCCGGCATGGACCCGCCTCGGCATCTTCGGCAAGGACAGCGGCGCACGGGACGGGAGCGGGGAACTGGTTTTCGGCTTCCTCCAACGCGATGCGCCAGGCCACGAGACACTGAATGACTGGGACACCCTGGGCATGCGGGGCAGCCAATCGAACACCACGCTTTTGCAGGGTGCCGGAGTGCCGCCGGAACGGATCTTCCGGAAACTGCCCGTGGGCCCCAACCAGGATCCGTTGATCTTCGCGATCTTCGCGTGCTTCGAAACACTGCTTGCCGCGGTCTACACGGGCATCGGGGAGCGGGCCTTCACCCTGGCAGTCGAGGCCGCCAAGCGCCGTACGTCCGCCAAGTACGGCGGTCGGAGCCTCTCGCAAGACCCGGACATCCGCTGGAAGATCGCCGACGCCGCCATGGCAATGGATTCCATCCAGCCCCAGTTGGCGTCTGTTGCCCGTGACGTGGATGCCCTGGTCGATCACGGGGCGCAGTGGTTTCCCAAGTTCGTGGGGCTCAAGGTGCGGGCCACCGAGAACGCCCGGACCATGGTGGATGTGGCGATCCGGGTTTCCGGAGGCTCAAGCTACTTCCGGGGTTCCGAACTCGAGCGGCTGTATCGCGATGTGCTGGCCGGGATCTTCCATCCCTCCAATGACGAATCAGCGCACACCACGGTAGCCAACGCGTGGCTTGGCCCGCTCGAAAGCTGAAACGCCCGAAAGCTGGAGCGGGGAACCCGAAAAAGCGGCCGTGCTGCTACACGGTGCGCTGTACGTTGAGTACTCTGCGGCGCAGCCAGAACCGGCGACCGCCGCCGATATAAAGGATGCTCCGCTCCAGTTCCCACTTGCCGTATTCGGAGTGTTCCACGAGCCGACGCCGCGCCTCGGGCAAGGAATCGTCAGGGCTGACAGTCAGTACGAGATACTCGTACTGCCTTGCGTAGTCCCGCTGACGCTCAACTGAACTGCTCAGAAATTGTTCTCTCATCCCTCTCCATTTTCGTCTTTTTCGGGCTAACGTGAAGTCATGAGCATCGATCCGCGTGTCGCGCTTCAGTCATTGACAGCCGCCTTAGAAGAGCACCTGATTGCCGCTTCCGCCCGCCGGGGCGAAGGAGATCCCGCTGTGGAGGCAGCGTTTTTCGCCGTCGCAGATGCCTTTGAGGTATATGAGGACTCACTATACGAGGCCTACTCGGAAGTCACACCACTTCAGGTGTTCGACGACGATGAAGAAGATGACGACGAGGACAACAATGAACTCCTCGATGAAGACGAGCTGGAGATCCTTGACCAGTGATGCTGCGGTTTCAGCCGGGTCAGATCGCTGAAACGTCTTCCAGTGCCCGCGAAATTTCAGCGGGAAGAGGCGCCAGCTGCGCATCGAGCAACTCCTTGAGCTGGACCGCATTGCGCGCGCCCACTATGGCCGTGGATACGCCCGGGCGGGAGAGCAACCAGCTCAGCGAAACGTCGACGGCGGAGCGTCCCAATCCACGCGCGGCCATTGCCGCTGCTTCGACGATCCGTGCGCCCCGCGCGTCGAGGTACTTTTCGACGTACCCGCTGAGACGGCCCTCAGCGGCTCGTGATTCAGAAGGAATCTGTCCACGGTATTTGCCGCTGAGCACCCCGCGGCCGAGGGGCGCCCACGCCATGAGGCCAAGGCCGGCGTCCTCGACCGCGGGCACCAGTTCGTCTTCGGGCTTCCTGTGCAGGAGCGAGTATTCGGATTGGTTGGCCACCACGGTGAATCCCGCGATGGCCGCAGCCTTGGCGGTCTGCCAGCCGTTGTAGTTGGAGATGCCGACGTACCGCGCGCGTCCCGAGCGCAGCGCAAGGTCAAGTGCGGAAAGCGTTTCGTCCAGCGGAACGTTGCCGTCCCAGGCGTGCGCGAACCAGATGTCCACGTAGTCGGTGCCCAAGCGGGCAAGGCTGGCGTCCAGTGCGGACAGCATGGAACCGCGGGAGGCATCGACACTGCGCCGGCCGTCCGACGTCGAAACGCCCGCTTTCGTGGAGAGGACAACCTCCGAACGCGCCACAACGTCCCCCAGCATGGAGCCCAGGAGGGCCTCGGCTTGCCCACTTGCGTAGGAGGCCGCGGTATCGATCATGGTGCCGCCCGCTGCGATGAACGTATGGAGCAGCTCCCGTGCATCCTGTTCGTCCGTTTCTTCCGCCCAGGACATGGTGCCCAGGGAAAGGGTGGACACCCGAAACCCACTGTTGCCGACGTAACGCTGCTGCATAGCTGATAGCTTACGGGGAGATCGGGTAGATCATGACGTAGGGTCTATTCACGTGAACTGGATAGAAGCAGCCTTCCTTGGCCTCGTGCAGGGCCTGACAGAATTCCTTCCGATTTCTTCAAGCGCACACCTGCGAATTGTCGGCTCGTTCCTGCCCAATGCGGCGGATCCCGGAGCTGCTTTCACGGCCATTACCCAGCTGGGCACCGAGACGGCCGTGATCGTCTTCTTTTGGCGCGACATCGTCAGGATTGTGCGCGCTTGGTTCGGATCGCTGCGTGGCAAGGTCTCCAGGGACGATCCCGACGCCCGGATGGGGTGGTTGGTCATCCTCGGCAGCCTGCCTATCATCGTGCTCGGCCTGCTCTTCCAGAACCAGATCGAATCCGTGCTGCGCAGCCTGTGGATCGTCGCCACGATGCTCATCGTCTTCGGCATGATCCTCGCGGTAGCGGACGCTGTCGGCCGGCAGGAACGCGAGCTGAGCCAATTGACCTTCAAGCACGGCATCCTTTACGGGCTGGCCCAGGCCATGGCGCTCATCCCGGGCGTCTCCCGCTCCGGTGGAACCATCACCGCCGGCCTCTTGATGGGGTACACACGGGAAGCGGCCGCACGGTATTCGTTCCTGCTCGCCATACCCGCTGTCTTCGGCAGCGGCCTGTACCAGCTGTACAAGGTGGTGTCGAAGGAAGGAATCACGGGACCCTTCGGCCTTCCGGAAACAGCCCTGGCCACGGTCATCGCCTTCGTTGTGGGCTTCATCATCATTGGCTGGTTCCTCAAATTCATTTCCACCCACAGCTACCGTGTCTTCGTGTGGTACCGCATTCTCCTTGGACTCGCCCTCTATGTATTGCTCGGTTTCAATGTCATCAGCGCCTAGCACTATGGTTGAGGCTGTGAAATCGTGGATCTCCCGCCCTGTGCCTGAACTACCCGGCAGCATGCCCCCGTTGAGGCTGTTCGATACCGCCCTCAGGGCCCTCGTGGAGGTCGAGCCACGCGCGGAGCAATCCATGTACGTCTGCGGCATCACGCCCTACGACGCCACCCACATGGGCCACGCGGCCAGCTACGTCGCCTTCGACCTGCTCAACCGGGCATGGCGGGACAGTGGCCAGCGGGTTGCGTACGTCCAGAACGTCACCGACATCGACGACCCCCTCCTGGAGCGCGCCACCGCCACCGGCGTTGACTGGCGGGAGCTGGCGGCGAGCCAGATTGAGCTTTTCCAGACCGACATGGACGCCCTCAATGTGCTGGCTCCGAGTCACTACATCGGGGCCGTCGAGGTGATCCCGATGATTGTCCCGGCTATCGAGAAATTGATTGCTGACGAGCTCGCCTACCGCGTGCACGGCACCGGCGGCGAACCCGACGGCGACGTCTATTACGACGTCGAGGCAGCAGGCAAGGCTTCGGATAGCCCGGACGCGTGGACCCTCGGTGACATCTCGGGACTCGGCGAAGTGGAAATGCTGGAGCTTTTCGCAGAACGCGGCGGCGATCCCGGCCGGTCCGGCAAACGGAATCCCCTTGATCCTTTGCTTTGGCGCGTTGCCCGCGATGGCGAGCCGAGCTGGCCCGGCGCAAGCCTCGGTGACGGACGTCCCGGCTGGCATATTGAATGTACGGTCATCGCCCAGAAGTACCTGCCGGCTCCCTTCACTGTGCAGGGCGGCGGATCGGACCTCGTGTTCCCGCACCACGAAATGGGCGCTGGACACGCGTATTCGCTGAGCGGCGTTCCCTTGGCGCGCCACTATGCCCACGCTGGAATGGTGGGCCTGGACGGCGAAAAGATGAGCAAGTCCAAGGGAAACCTGGTCCTTGTGTCCAAGCTCCGGGCCGCGGGCGAAGAGCCTGCCGCAATCCGCCTGGCGATCCTGGCCAACCACTACCGTTCGGATTGGTCCTGGACCGATGAAGGCTTCGCCCAGGCCAAGGAACGCCTCAACACGTGGCGGGCTGCCCGGGACGTTGCCCCCGAGGGGTCAGCGGCGGAGCTGCTGACGCGGATGCGCGCCGAGCTGGCCAACGACCTCAATGCTCCCGGCGCGGTCGCCGCCGTCGATGCCTGGGCTGCGGCGGCCCTCGGCAGCGCGTCCGACGCCAATCCCGGCGCGCTTGATTCCGCCCTGGTGAGCGACGCGATCAACGGATTGCTCGGCGTCGAGCTCTAACGGAACTGCGGGAGCGGAAGCAGGGCTTCGGGAACTGAGGGCGAGGCTGGCTGAAGCGGACAAGCCCTGACGGCAAGACTGTCAGGGCTTGTCCTTGCCCCTGCGCTTGAGGTAACGCTCGAATTCGCGCGCGATGGATTCGCCACTGGCCTCCGGTAGGTCAGCCGTGTCCTTGGCCTCTTCGAGCTGCCGCACGTAGGCCGCGATTTCGGGGTCTTCAGTGGCCAGTTCGTCCACGCCGCGCTCCCAAGCCTCGGATTCCTCGTTGAGGGCGTGGGTTTCCAAGGGCACCTGGAGGAGATCTTCGATCCTGTTCAAGATGGCCAGTTGTGCCTTGGGGGAGGGGGGCTGTGCGACATAGTGCGGCACGGCCGCCCACAGCGACACCGTAGGCAAGCCCGCGAGCAGCGCGAATTCCGCCAATACCCCCACAATGCCTACCGGCCCCTCGTACTGCGAAGCCTCCAGGTTCAAGCGCTGCCGCAATCCGCCGTCGTCCGAGGTGGTGCTCACGGGGATCGGGCGGCTGTGCGGGACATCGGCCAGAAGGGCGCCGATCAGGACAACGTAGTCGACTTTGAGCGCTTCGGCATGGACCAGAAGCTCGGCCGTGTAGGCGCGCCAGCGATAGGAAGGCTCGGTGCCGAGCACGAACACCACATCGACGTTGCTGTCCGGGACGCTGGCCTTGTACAGGCGTGTGGAAGGCCACTTCACCTTGCGCGTTCCGGCTGCCGTGCGTCGAACGGTCGGCCTGGTGAACTGGAAGTCGTAATAGTCGTCGGCATCAACGGATGCCACTTTCTTTCCTTGCCACAACTTGTTCAAGTAGTGCAGGGAATCACTGGCCGCCTCGCCGGCGTCGTTCCAACCCTCGAAAGCCGCCAGCATCACGGTGATGCGCTGGCCTTCGGCTACAGGCTGGAGAAGGCGCTCAGGCTCCGGGGAAGTGGCCTGTCCGTCAGGGGCTCCGTCCAAACTGTTCATTCACTCACCCTACGTCCAACACCGCCACCGATGCATGGCGTTAGGGACCGGCGTGGCCATACTTCGCCCCGGGCGTAGAACGGCAATTGCCGTGCCTCCTTCCACGTAGACTTTAGGCATGCTTGCTTCTGCCACCCAGCCCCTGCTCAAAGCCGCGCTATGGGACATGGATGGCACCCTGGTGGATACCGAGCCGTACTGGATTGCTGCAGAGCGCACTCTCGTAGAGTCCCACGGCGGCGCCTGGAGCCATGATCAAGCCATGCAGCTCGTAGGGCAGTCGCTGATGCACTCGGCCGGCATTCTCCAAAGGGCTGGAGTGAACCTGGAAAAGCGCGAGATCGTTGACTCCTTGAGCGCCCAGGTCATCGACCGTCTCCGCGTCGAGGTGCCATGGCGGCCCGGAGCCAGGGAATTGCTTGACGAGTTGTATCAATCGGGCGTCCGTTGTGCCCTCGTGACGATGTCCGAAGGCCCGATGGCGCGGGAAGTCGTCGCCAACCTCCCCAGGCCCTACTTCGAGTTCCTCATCACGGGGGACACCGTCAGCCAAGGAAAGCCCCACCCGGAGGCTTACCTCGCCGCCGTCGAGCGGCTGCGGGACACCGACCCCGGGCTGACCGCGGATCATTGCGTCGCACTCGAAGATTCCGTCCCGGGAGTTGCGTCCGCGATCGCCTCCGGCGTGGTCACGGTCGGAATTCCGCACCAGATGCCACTGCCCGAGGACCCCCGCCGGGCAACCTGGGACACCCTTCACGGACGGAAGGTCGCCGACCTTGAAGCACTTGTTGCCGCCCGGGCATCCGCCAATGTGCCGGCCGGAGCTTTCCTTGGACAGGCAAACTAAGTGAGCACTCCCGGAAACCGTGGCCATAGCACCCGTAGCGCTAAAAAGGACGGGATTCCACTCGGTCGCATCGCGGGAATCCCGGTGTACCTTGCCTACTCGTGGTTCATCATCGCGGCGTTCACGGTCATCGTCTATGGACCAGCACTGCTGATCCGGAACCACTCCTTGGGGATCGGCGCCTACTTGGTTGCCTTTGGCTATGCGGTTCTCCTGGCCCTTTCCGTACTCGTCCATGAACTCGCCCATGCCTTGAGCGCCAAGGCCTTCAAATGGCCCACGGAGAAAATCGTTTTGAATCTCTGGGGCGGGCACACCCAGTTCGAGAGCTTCATCGCGTCCCCCGGCCGCTCGGTGGTTGTTGCTTTGGCAGGACCCGCAGCCAACTTTGTCCTCGCGGGCGGTGCCTGGCTTTTGCTGCAGGCCGGTGTATTCACCGGGGTAGGGGACACCCTGACGAACATCCTCATGTGGGCTAATCTGCTGATCGGCATCTTCAATGTGCTCCCGGGCTTGCCCCTTGACGGGGGCCGCTTGGTGGAGTCCGCGGTATGGAAAGTGACGGGCAGCCAGGAAAAAGGGACGGTGGCAGCTGGCTGGGCCGGACGGGTCATCGTGATCGTCTTGGTTGTTTGGTTCGTCGTGCTGCCTTTGCTGAGCGGCAGCGCGCCGGATCTCAGCCTGATGCTAATCACCTTCCTTGTCTGCAGCTTCCTCTGGATGGGCGCCTCCGGTGCGATCAAGCAGGCCACGCTCCGCGGCCGCCTCCCCTCGGTGAGTGCCGCCGCCTTGGCCGAACCCGCCGTCGGAATTCCGAACTCGGCCACCGTCGCCGACGTGCTGCGCGTTGCACCCTACGGTACGCCCGCCGTCGTGATCTGCGGACCGGATGGCCGGCCGCAGGGTCTTGTCGATCCGGCTGCCGCCGCAGCCGTGCCGCCCTCCGAGGTATTCACAACCGTGGTGACGGCGGTTTCGACCCCGCTCGCCGACGGCGCGTATGTCCCCCGGACGTCCAGCGGCCAGGAACTGATCCAGTATTTGGCGCAGCTCAGCGGCGTCGAATACGCCGTCGTGGATGAAGCCGGCACAGTCATCGGCCTGCTGCGGCAGCAGGCCGTAGTGACAGCCATTACAGGTAAAGTAGCCCGACGGAGCGGACGCCCGTAGGACCTTCCCGGTAGAGTTACCTGCCGGCCGTGAAATAACCCGGCCGGCAGTGCGCATCACTAAGCAGTAACTGTGGCAACAAATGACGGCCCAGCCGTACAGGAGCGAGGAACACCCATGAGCAGCGAAACCGCCGCCAACTACACGGCCACCGGCGCCGCCAACACCGCCATTCAGCCGACTGGTGCGGCACGGCGCCGAGGGCCGTTCCGTGTGGGCGAGCGGGTTCAACTCACGGACGAACGCGGCCGGATGAACACCATCACTTTGGAGGAAGGCGGCGCCTTCCACACGCACCGGGGCTTCCTGAACCACGACGAAATCATTGGCCAGGTTGACGGTTCCGTGGTGGCCAACAACATCGGCCAGCAGTACCAGACGCTCCGTCCGCTGCTCTCTGACTTCGTGTTGTCCATGCCCCGCGGTGCCGCAGTGGTGTACCCCAAGGATGCCGGCCAGATCGTGACCATGGCCGATATCTTCCCGGGTGCGCGGGTTGTGGAAGCCGGCGTTGGTTCCGGCGCCCTTTCGATCTCCCTGCTTCGTGCAGTCGGAGACAACGGTTACCTGCACTCTTTCGAGCGTCGCGAAGAATTCGCCGATATCGCCCGCGGCAACGTGGAAACCATTTTCGGCGGTCCGCACCCGGCCTGGAAGATCTCACTCGGCGACTTCCAGGAGGAAGTTGTCCGCAGCGAGGAGCCCGGATCCGTGGACCGCGTGGTGCTGGACATGCTCGCTCCTTGGGAATGCCTCGACGCCGTAGCCACCGTTTTGGCCCCCGGCGGCGTATGGATCAACTATGTGGCCACCGTGACCCAGCTCTCCCGTACCGCAGAGGCCATCCGCGCCGACGGCCGTTTCACGGAACCGGACGCGTGGGAGTCCATGGTCCGCGGCTGGCACCTTGAGGGCCTCGCCGTCCGTCCCGACCACCGCATGGTGGCCCACACCGGCTTCCTCTTGGTGACCCGTCGCCTTGCAGACGGCGTGACCGGGATTTCCGTCAAACGGCGTCCGTCCAAGACCGAGTTCAGCGAGGAAGACCTGAATGCCTGGACACCGGGAGCCGTAGGAGAGCGTGCGGTTTCGGACAAGAAACTGCGACGGGCCGCACGGGATGCGATTGCCGGCACCAACGTCAAGGACGACCCCACACCCGCTCCCTGAGGAAAGATCACAAACTGGTCCGCATTCCGGATGTCACAGGTTTCCCGACGCTTTTGAGGGCTAAGGTCTATTTATAGAAAGCGGGAAGGAGCTGATGCTTCGTGGATACGTCGAACAATGACTTCGGGCGAACAACGCCGGAGGAGCCATCGAACAAGGCTGTGGCTGAGGGGAAAGCGGGACACGGGGGTGGGGCAATCCAACCGGTGGACGAGTCCGGGGAACTCACTGTCGCGGAACGCCAGATAAACATCCTTCGAGACAAACTGCGCCACATCGACCGTCAGCTTGCCGCCGCGACCCAGAACAACACCAAGCTCGTGACCATGCTGGAAACGGCGAAGGCCGAAATCCTGCGGCTCAAAGGCGCCCTCGAGCAGGACGGCCAACCGCCGTACAGCTTCGGGACCATCTTGCAGATCAATCCGAGGCGCCAGCCAACGGCAGGCAGCACCGGGCAGGCGGCCACCGAGGAATCGGTCGACATCTTCAATGCCGGCCGCAAGATGCGCGTGGGCGTCAGCCCGCTCGTGAACATCAGCCAGCTGGCCGTTGGACAGGAAGTCCTCCTCAATGAGGCCCTGCTCGTGGTGACAGGCCTGGGCTATGAACGGGCAGGCGAACTCGTCACCCTCAAGGAAATGCTTGGCACGGACCGTGCCCTGGTAGTGGGCAGGGCCGATGAAGAGCGGGTAGTCAGGCTTTCAGGCGCATTGCAGAAGGTGCACTTGCGCGTCGGTGATGCTTTGTCGCTGGATTCCCGCACCGGCTACGCCTTGGAGAAGGTGCCCCGGGCTGAGGTCGAAAACCTTGTCCTCGAGGAAGTGCCTGACATTACCTACGAGGACATCGGCGGCTTGGGCCCGCAAATCGAACAGATCCGCGACGCCGTGGAACTCCCGTTCCTGCACCCGGACCTGTACCGCGAACACGGGCTCAAAGCGCCCAAGGGCATCCTGCTTTACGGCCCTCCGGGTTGCGGCAAGACGCTGATCGCGAAGGCCGTTGCCAACTCGCTCGCCGCCCGTGCCTCCGAACGGGCCGGAAACGTGGACCTGAAGAGCTACTTCCTGAATATCAAGGGACCTGAACTCCTTGACAAGTACGTGGGCGAAACAGAGCGGCATATCCGCCTGATTTTTGCGCGCGCCCGGGAGAAGGCTTCGGATGGCAGCCCCGTGGTGGTGTTCTTCGACGAGATGGACTCGCTGTTCCGCACCCGCGGCACCGGGGTGTCCTCCGACGTCGAAACAACCATCGTCCCGCAGCTCCTGAGCGAGATCGACGGCGTCGAACGGCTGGACAATGTCATCGTGATCGGCGCTTCGAACCGTGAAGACATGATCGATCCGGCTATTCTTCGTCCCGGCCGGCTTGATGTGAAGGTCAAGATCCAGCGGCCCGACGCCGAAGCGGCCGCCGACATTTTCGCCAAGTACATCACCACCGACCTTCCGTTCCACGCGACGGATCTGGCAGAGCACGGCGGCGACGTCCAGGCCACAGTTGACGCCATCATCCAGCGCACCGTGGAAGCCATGTATTCGACGGAGAAATCCAACGAGTATCTCGAAGTCACCTACGCCAATGGCGATACCGAGATGCTCTACTTCAAGGACTTCAATTCCGGCGCGGTTGTCCAGAACGTCGTGGACCGGGCCAAGAAGTACGCCATCAAGGACCTCCTGCTGACCCAGCAGAAAGGCCTGCGGATCGACCACTTCCTGCGCGCCGTCGTCGACGAATTCCGCGAACACGAGGACATGCCCAACACCACCAACCCGGATGACTGGGCACGCATCTCAGGCAAGAAGGGCGAACGCATCACCTACATCCGCACAATCGTCCAGGGCAAGGCCGGCCAGGAGCCCGGGAAGTCGATCGAAACGACTCCAAACACCGGCCAGTACCTGTGACGGCCCGGCCGGAAGGCCTGCCTTCGGACAAGCTTCCCGTCGGCGGGGCCATGCGGGTCATGGGTTCGGAAACTGAATACGGTATCCACGCGCCCTCCGCGCCAGGAGCGAACGCCACGATGATGTCCGCGCGGATCATCCAGGCCTACGCCAACCTGACCCGACAGCGGGCCGCCGGGGGCGCTGAAACCCGCTGGGACTACACGGACGAAGAACCCCTGCATGATGCACGCGGTTGGACAGTTGAGCGCAGTGCAGCTGATCCCAGCCAGCTGACCGACCGGCCTCCCGTGCTCGACGCCGAGGCCGTCGCGTTGGCGTACGGGCGGCAGGAGCTGGAAGCCGACGGCGGCGACGAGTCAGGATCGTTGCTGATGAACATGGTCCTCGGCAACGGGGCCCGCCTGTACGTGGACCATGCCCATCCGGAATATTCCAGTCCCGAGGTCACGAACCCCCGTGACATCGTCGCGTGGGACGCGGCCGGCGACCTCGTCGCCCTGGCCACGGTTCGGAAGGTCGCCGCCGATCCTGATCTGCCGGCCATCAATCTGTACAAGAACAACACCGACAACAAATCTGTGTCCTACGGTTCCCACGAGAACTACCTCATGCCGCGCTCGGTGCCTTTCGGGGACATCGTCCGCGGCCTGACGCCGTTCTTCGTCACGCGCCAGGTCATCTGCGGTGCCGGGCGGCTCGGCAAGGGCCAGGACGGTTCAACGTCCGGATTCCAGATCAGTCAGCGTGCGGATTTCTTCGAAGCCGAGGTAGGGCTGGAAACCACTATCAGGCGTCCGATCATCAATACCCGGGATGAACCGCATGCCACCGCGGACAAATACCGGCGCCTGCATGTCATCATCGGAGACGCCAACCTGAGCCAGGTGTCGAACTACTTGAAGTTCGGCACCACGGCATTGGTCCTGAGCCTCATCGAAGCCGGCCAGGCTCCGAAGATCGAAGTACATGAGCCCGTGGCGGGCCTGCAGGCAATCAGCCACGACACCTCCCTGACTGCCACGCTCAGGCTTCTCGACGGACGGCGCGTCACAGCGCTGGATATCCAGTGGATGTACTACGAGGCGGCGGCCAAACTTGGCCAGGAAACCGGGGTCTCCGATTCCTTCAGTGGAGACGGCCACACCCGGGATGTCCTGGAACGGTGGGAATCGACGCTGGGGCTCTTGGGGAGCAACCCCGCAGGTGCCGCCTCCTCTGTCGAATGGCTGGCCAAAATGTCCCTGCTTGATGGCTACCGGAACCGTGACGGCCTGGAATGGAACGACGCCCGCCTGGGGCTTGTCGATTTGCAATGGTCCGATGTGAGGCCGGAAAAGGGCCTGTACTATCGAATGCTTTCCCGCGACCGCATGCAGACGATCGTCGACGACGCCACAATCAGCCGCGCTGTGGTCGAACCGCCGTCGGATACCCGCGCATATTTCCGTGGGAAGTGTGTTTCCAGCTTTGGCAAGGACGTGGTCGGCGCCAGCTGGGATTCGGTCATCTTCGACGTTCCGGGCATCGGGAAACTGCAGCGTGTGCCCACCCGGGAACCGCTCCGCGGCACGGAAGCACTCACGGGCCTGCTGTTTCGGAAACACGCCACAGCGGGCGCATTCCTCCGTGAATTGCTGGGCCTGGACCCGGCCCCGCCCGCCTGAACGGGCAGCTGACGAAAGGCTGCCAAACGGGCCCTTAAAAGCGCAGCGTCGCGGCCCGCCCCGTGGCAGTATGGCATTACAGGAAGTCCCCGTTGCCGGGGATGGACAGAATGGAGAAGGAAATGGCAGCTCAGGAGCAGCAGCAACCGCAGTCGCGGGACGTCGAGGCAGAGGCCGACGCCCCCGAGGCACCGCCCGCGGCGCCAGAGGCACAGGCCTCGGTCGCCACGCAGGGCGTGGACGATCTCCTGGACGAAATCGACGGCGTGCTCGAATCGAACGCCGAGGAGTTCGTCAGGGCATTTGTGCAAAAGGGCGGCCAGTAGCCAGCCGCCAGCTAAGCCAAGGGCCCGGCCGGCGCGAGGCCGCCGGGCATCGGATGTCAGAGTCGAAGGAGCGCAGCAATGCAGGATCCATCAGCCGGCCACCTGGCCACCCAAGCAACGTCTTCGTTCACAGAGCATCTGCAACGCTCCAGGCCTGAACTCCTTCCCTTTAGTCAAACGCTGCCCGCGGGACAGATTCCGCTGGTGCCCCATGCCACAACAATCGTCGCCCTCAGTTACCCCGGCGGCGTCCTGATGGCGGGGGATCGGCGTGCCACCATGGGCAACGTGATCGCCAGCAGGCACATCGAGAAGGTCTTCCCGGCCGACGAATACTCCGTCCTCGGAATTGCCGGAACAGCGGGCCTGGCCATCGACATCACGAGGTTGTTCCAGGTGGAACTGGAACACTACGAAAAGATCGAAGGCACGCTGCTGAGCTTGGACGGCAAAGCCAACCGGCTTGGGGCCATGATCCGGGGAAACCTGCCGATGGCCATGCAGGGTCTCGCGGTGATCCCGCTCTTCGCGGGCTTCGACCAGGCAACCGGCGTGGGACGGCTGTTTTCCTACGATGTGACAGGCGGACGGTACGAGGAATTTGAGCACCACTCTGTCGGCTCCGGTTCCGTCTTCGCACGCGGCGCCTTGAAGAAGCTGTGGCGGCCGAACCTCACCGAAGACGAGGCCGTCGCTGTCTCGGTTGAAGCCCTCTACGACGCCGCCGACGACGACTCCGCCACGGGCGGTCCGGACCCTGTCCGGCAGCTCTGGCCGGTGGTGTATACCGTCAACCGCGCCGGCGCCCGCCGGGTGTCGGAACGGGAGCTGGCGGCGATCGCAGGATCCATTGTTGAATCGCGCGCAGTTGCCGGACGGGAGGCCTGAGATGACCCAGCAGTTTTATGTTTCGCCCGAACAACTAATGAAGGACCGCGCGGATTTCGCGCGGAAGGGCATCGCCCGCGGCCGTTCCGTCGTCGTCATCAGTTGCGCTGACGGGATCGCGCTGGTCGCGGAAAACCCGTCACCGTCGCTCCACAAGATCGGTGAGATCTACGACAAGATCGCGTTCGCTGCTGTGGGGAAGTACAACGAGTTTGAGAGTCTTCGGCAAGCGGGTGTCCGCTACGCTGACGTCCGCGGCTATTCATACGATCGCGAGGACGTCACTGCCCGCGGGCTGGCCAGCGTCTACGCGCAGAGCCTTGGCGCCGTCTTCACTGCGGAACAAAAGCCGTTCGAAGTCGAGCTTGCAGTGGCCGAGGTCGGGCACACGCAGGCCGAGGACCATCTTTATCGGCTGACTTTCGACGGTTCGATTGCCGACGAGAATGGTTTTGTGGTGATGGGCGGATTGGCCGAGCAAGTAGCCGAGACCGTGGCCGGCGGTTGGAAGGCTGACCTCGACCTGGCCGGCGCACTGCGACTGGCCGTCAAGGCGCTGGCCACGGACAAGGAAGTGGACGCCCTGCCCGGAACCGCAGTCGAGGCCGCCGTGTTGGACCGAAGTCCGGAAAGCGGGCGCGGATCCCGGCGGGCTTTCCGGCGGCTCAGGGCAGAAGAAATCACGCAGCTGCTGGCAGGGGAGGCCTGAGATGGACAAAAGGATATTCGGGATCGAAACGGAGTTCGGTATTTCGTACTCGAGCCCCGACTCACGGCCATTGGCTCCCGAGGAAGTCGCCAGGTACCTCTTCCGCAAAGTAGTGAGCTGGGGACGTTCCTCCAACGTCTTCCTGACGAATGGCTCCCGACTGTACCTGGATGTCGGCTCGCACCCGGAGTACGCCACCGCGGAATGCGACGACCTTGCGCAGCTGATCGCCCACGACCGGGCCGGGGAGCTCATTCTCGATGACCTCGTTGACGAAGCGCAGGCGCGGCTTGCGGCGGAGGGATTCAACGGAACGGTCTACCTGTTCAAGAACAACACCGATTCCGCCGGAAATTCCTACGGCAGCCACGAAAACTACCTGATTCCACGGCGGGGTGAGTTCTCGCGGCTCGCTGAGATCCTCATTCCCTTCCTCGTCACGCGGCAGCTGATCGCTGGTGCGGGCAAGGTCCTGAAGACACCCCATGGGGCCACGTTCGCGTTCTCCCAGCGTGCCGACCACATTTGGGAAGGCGTGTCTTCCGCGACGACGAGATCCCGCCCCATCATCAACACCCGTGATGAGCCGCACGCCGATGCCGAGTTCTTCCGCCGTCTGCACGTGATCGTCGGCGATTCCAACATGTCCGAGACCACCGCCCTGTTGAAGGTGGGAACGGTGGATCTGCTCCTGCGCATGATTGAGGCCGGAGTGATCATGCGGGACATGCGTATGGAGAACCCCATCCGCAGCATCCGGGAAATCTCCCACGATCTCAGCGGTAAAGCCTTGGTGCGCCTGGCCAACGGCAGGCAACTCACGGCCCTGGACATCCAGCGTGAGTACCTTGCAAAGGTCACCGCCTTTGTAGCATCGAACGGAGCCCACAATCCGCACGTACCGCTCATCCTGGATCTTTGGGAAAGGACCTTGGACGCGATCGACAGCGGCGACACCAGCGGAATAGACACGGAAGTGGACTGGGCCATCAAGAAGAAGCTGATGGATGGATACATGCGTCGCCACGGAATCGGCCTCGACTCCTCGCGGATCGCGCAACTGGACCTCACGTATCACGACATCTCCCGCAAGCGCGGGCTCTTCTTCCTGCTCCAGTCCCGCGGCGCGGCGCGGCGCCTCGTGGCCGACACCGACATCAAGGATGCCGTGGATGCGCCGCCGCAGACCACCCGGGCAAAACTCCGTGGCGACTTCGTCCGGCGCGCCCAGGAACTCGGCCGTGACTACACTGTGGATTGGGTCCATCTGAAGTTGAACGACCGCGCGCACCAGACGATTTTGTGCAAGGATCCCTTCCGTAGCGTCGACGAAAGAGTGGATGCCCTCCTGGACTCAATGAGCTGACTCCCAGCTTCACCAGCTACTCTGGAGGTTGGCCTTTTAACAGGCCTCTACGCGCATGGCCCTGCCATGCCCTCCTTTTGCCCCGACGAAAGTTCAATTTGTGCGACGTCTACTAGCAATTCTTATCCCCGGCCTCTTGCTGATTACCGCCTGCGGCGGAAGTCCGGCAACAACAGCGACCCCGGAGCCCACCAGCCAGTCCGCCGGCGAAGTAGCCAAGCTGGATTCCCTCAAGGTCTCCGACAATGGAGACAAGAAGGCACCCGGCCTGGAATTCAACAAGCCGCTGGACGTAACGCAGCCGACCATCAAAATGGTCAGCGACGGCACCGGCGACAAGGTGAAAGCCGGACAGGTGGCGCAGATCACCTACATTGCCGTCGACGGCAAGGACGGCAAGACCCTCGAAGACACATTCCCGACCGGGTCCCAGCCCGTCGAACTGAACGACCAGCTCAAGACCGGCAGTGCCGTGCTTTACAACGCGCTCGTCGGTGCGAAGGTGGGCGCTGACATCGCTTTCGCCGTCCCCGGAACTGCGGCGTCGGCTGAAGCAGCAGCAACGTCATCCCAGCTGGTCGTCTTCAAGATCACTGGCGTCAAGGACGCAGTCAAGCCCCTGGCCAAGCCCGAGGGCGATACTGTCACTCCGCCGGCCGGCCTCCCCACGGTCAAGGTCGATGACAAGGGAATTCCGCAGATTTCCGTTGACGGCGCGAAGGCCCCGCAGGCCCTCGTCTCCCAGGACCTCATCAAGGGCAAGGGCGCAGCCGTCAAGGAAACGGACACCCTGACGGTCAACTACGTCGGCGTCACCTTGGCTGATGGCAAGAAGTTCGACTCCAGCTACGACAAGGGCCAGACCGCCAGCTTCGCGCTCAACGGCGTTATCAAGGGCTGGACGCAAGGCCTTGCGGGCAAGACGGTCGGCTCCCGTGTCCTCCTGGTCATCCCCAAGAGCCTCGCATATGGCGACGCCGCCGCAGCCCAGGGCCAGCCCACGGGCGACCTCGTCTTCGTCGTGGACATCCTGGGCGCCCAGTAACCTTCCGCAAACTTCAATAACACCGTCCCTATCAAATTGAGGAGTACCCATGTCATTTGGTCAGCGTGATTACGACCGCACTAAGCCGGAGATCGACTTCCCGGAGGGCGACGTCCCCACGGAACTCGTTATCAAGGACATCGTCGTTGGTGACGGCGCCGAGGCCAAGGCCGGCGACACCGTCTCCACCCACTACGTTGGCGTTGCCTGGTCCACTGGCGAGGAATTCGACGCATCATGGGGCCGTGGCGCACCGCTGGACTTCCGCGTGGGCGTCGGCCAGGTCATCCAGGGCTGGGACCAGGGACTGCTTGGCATGAAGGTCGGCGGCCGCCGTCGCCTTGAAATCCCCTCTGAGCTTGCCTACGGCTCCCGTGGCGCGGGCGCGGCCATCAAGCCCAACGAAGCCCTCATCTTCGTGGTGGACCTCGTGGCAGTCCGCTAGGTTTCGCAGCATAGGAAGGCGCGCCTGCAGCCGGAGAAATCCGGCCGCAGACGCGCCTTCCGCCTTTACCTGAGGAATTTAGTAACGTAGCAGGCGTGTCCGCATCACGTACCGAACGACTCCTGAACCTGCTGATCGCCCTTCTGAACACGAAATACGGGCTGTCCCGGGCCGTTCTCAGGCAGAAGGTCTATCACGACGCCGGCGACAGCGACGTCGCGTTCGGACGCATGTTTGAACGTGACAAGTCAGAATTGAAACGGTTTGGCTTTGATATCGAGACGCTCCTTGACCACGGGTTCGGCTCGGACGATCCCGCTTCGACCCGCTACCGCATCGGCAAGGAATCCAATCGCCTGCCGTATGTGCACCTGACGCCGGCCGAGGGCACTGTCTTGCTCCTGGCTGCGCAGCTGTGGGAACGCGCGGCGCTCGGCTCGGCCGCTGCAAGCGCGCTACGGAAGCTGCAGGCTTCCGGCGACCTTGCCGACATCGAACTCCCCGCCGGCGTCCAGCCGCGCATCAAGCCCGCCGGCCAGGCTTTTGACGACGTCATCGTTGCCATGAACGGCCAACACCCCGTGAGTTTCGGCTACCGTGCCGCGAGCACCGGCAAAGACGAACGCCGAATGGTAGAGCCCTGGGGCCTCGGGAGCCGGTTCGGCCAGTGGTACTTGGTGGGCTTAGACCGGGGCCGGAACGCGAAACGCTTTTTCCGGCTGTCCCGGATGACGAGCGATGTTCATGTTGAGACCGGGTATCACTGCGAGATACCTCCGGGGTTTGATACCCGTGCCGAGCTGGACAGCCTCAATGAACTTCCCCTCCAGGAGGCCCAGCTCGACGTCGCCGAAGGCCGTTTGCTGGGTCTTCGCAAGCGTGCGGTGAGTGTCACCGGGGCCACCGGCGCCGGCGGCTCCGAGGAAGGCAGGGACCGGCTCTCTGTGCCTTTCCGGGACAGTGAGCTGCTCGCCGAAGAACTGGCCTCCTATGGTCCCCACGTGCTCGTGGCCGGACCTCCCGAGCTGCGCGACGCCGTGATCCGCCGCCTTGAAGCTGCCGCTGCGTTCGCGTCGAGCCCCGCCGTCGAGGTCCGCTTTTCCGGCTCCGGACAAGCACCGCGGACACGCAAGCGGACCTCGGAAGACCAACTCAACCGCATGCTCCAACTGGTCCCCTTCCTTGTCCACAACCAGGGCCTGCCCATCCAGGAGGTGGCGGACCGGTTCGGGGTCACCCGTGAGGAACTCGTCGACGACTTGAAGATCCTGATTTGCTCCGGCCGCCCCGAAGGCTATCCGGATGACTTGTTCGATATCGATTGGGAAAACGAGCACGTCTACATCCGCGAGCACCTCGAACTCAACCGGCCCATCGGCTTCAGCGTTGATGAGGCTTGCGCCCTGCTGACGGGCTTGGCGACCCTGGGCGGACTTCCCGCCCAGGCCGGAATGTCGGAGGACGAGCAAAGCGGAGCCCTGGAGTCCGTGACCCTGAAGCTCACCGGCGCTGCGGGGGAGGCCGGCCGTTTGGCGGCGGCCGTCGCCGGCCCACCCGTGACCCCGGCCGACGCCGGGGCGTTCGACACCATCACGCGGGCGATCCAGTCGGGTCACCAATTGCGGCTTCGCTACCTGTCACGGCAGCACGACTCAGTCTCCGAACGGGACGTCGACCCTTTCCGGCTCTATTCCTTGGACAACACCTGGTACTTCGAGGCGTACTGCCATAGCAAAGCCGGACTGCGGAACTTCCGCCTCGACCGCATCGAGGAGATCGCGCCCAACGGCCGACCGGTTTCCAGGAGTGCAGGCGCCGAGGAAGGCGTCCCGGTGAAGCTGTACACGCCCAAGGACGACGACGTCGTCGTCGTCCTCCAATTGACCCGGCAGGGCGTGGGGCTGGCGGACGACTATTATGCGGACCGGACGGCTGTGCTCCCGGACGGCGGCTTGCTCGCCGAGGTCCGGTTCGGAAATGCGGACTGGTTGCCGATGTTTGTTGCGCAGCACGGCGGCGCGGCCCGCATATTGCAGCCCGCAGAGCTCGCCGACGCCTCGGCAGCCTGGGTGGCTGCCGCACTCGCGCAGTACAAGCAATGAAGGCTGGTTAGACTACTCAAATGCCTTGGTGGTGCTGGATCCTTTTGTGGCTCGCGCTGATTGCGGTGTCGCTGCTTTGCTATGTCCTGCTGGGCGTCCGGCTTTTCCGGAAGTTCATGGCCACGGTGCATGAATTGAGTGCCGCAGGGGAGCGGCTTGGGCACCGCACGCATCTTCCCGAACGCGCCGACGACGACGGCGAGGCGTCGTCGAAAGTGTTCGGCGCGGCCGTTTTTGCCTCACCGGAACAGATGCGTCATGATTACGTGACGGCCAAGGCCTCCCGCCAGGAAGTGCGTCGCCAAAAGCGCGTTAAGCGCAAAGCAGAACGGGGCCAACCCCAGTCTCTGCACGACATCGATTTCAGTTAGACGTAGGATGTATTCCAACGAAAGGACTTCCCGTGGGACGACTATTTGATGGCCCTTGGCCAATTGTCATTATCATCATCGTGGCCCTGCTGCTGTTCGCGGCACCCAAGTTGCCTGCCATGGCCCGCAGCCTCGGCCAGTCGATGCGCATCATCAGATCCGAAGTCAAGGAAATGAAGAACGACGGCAAGCCGGCGGCCAAGGACGACACGGACCCCGTTGAAGGCAAAGTGGTCAACCACCCCGAAGCGAACAAGAGCGGCAACGACACTGACGTTCCGCCTGCAAACCGTAGCTAAGCAGTAGTGGCAACGAAGACGGGCCGCAAAGCCAACCCCGAAGGGCGGATGGCGCTCCTAGACCACCTGAAGGAGCTTAAGAATCGGCTGATCAAGTCTGCCGCCGGCGTTCTCCTAGGCGCAGTGGCAGGGTGGTTCCTCTATGATCCGGTGGTCAATAGCCTGTCGGATCCGTTGGTCAAGATCGCCCAGGAGACCAAACGGACCGCGGTCCTGAATTTCGCGAGCGTGGGGGATCCTTTCGACTTCAAGCTCCGTATTGCCATCCAGATCGGCTTGGTGCTCTCGAGCCCCATCTGGATCTACCAGGTCTGGGCATTCATCACTCCCGGCCTGACCAAGAAGGAGCGCCGGTACACGCTCGGGTACATGGCTGCGGCGGTGCCGCTGTTCCTGGTTGGCGTGTATGTCGCATGGCTGGTGATTCCGAACGTCGTGCGCGCTCTGCTGCAGTTCACGCCCCAAAACGGTGCCAACAACATCGACGCTTCCCAGTACTTGACGTTCGCCACGCACATGCTTCTTTTCCTCGGCATCGCCTTCCTGGTGCCGGTGGTGTTGGTGGGCGTCAACATGGCGGGCGTTTTGAGCGGCAGGACCATCCTCAAAGCTTGGCGCATCACGGTCTTCCTCGTGTTTGTCCTGGCGGCCGTTGCCGCGCCCGGTGCGGACGCTTTGTCCATGTTCATGCTCGCAGGCCCCCTCCTTGCGCTGTTCTTCGCCGCGATCGGGCTCTGCATGCTGAACGACAAACGGCGCGCGCGCCAGCAGTCGAAGATTGCCGCTGAGACGGACGCCACGGCCGACGTCGCCACACCTTCTTCCGATCTGGAGAATCTGTAGTCTCACGGCCACTAGGCTTGAAGCATGTCCTCCAATTCAGGGGCCCTTTCGCCCTCAGAAGCCTTTCAAGCCGCAGCGCAACGGAGTGCTGAGTCGAAAACCTATCTTGGCACTTTTGCCCAGTCGTTGGAGTTCGAGCTTGACGATTTCCAGCGTGACGCGTGCCGTTCGCTCCAGGAGGGCAAAGGAGTGCTCGTGGCGGCGCCCACGGGGGCCGGGAAGACAATCGTCGGCGAGTTCGCTATCTACCTGGCGCTCGAACGCGGGCTCAAGGCGTTTTATACGACGCCCATCAAAGCACTAAGCAACCAGAAGTTCTCAGAGTTCTCGGCGAGGTACGGTGCCTCAAACGTGGGACTGCTGACTGGTGACACCACCATCAACGGCGAGGCTCCGATTGTGGTGATGACCACTGAGGTCCTGAGGAACATGCTCTACGCGGACTCGGACACCCTGGGAGACCTTGGCTACGTGGTGATGGACGAGGTGCATTACCTGGCGGACCGCTTCCGCGGTGCAGTCTGGGAAGAGGTGATCATCCACCTGCCCAGCGAGGTGCAAGTGGTTTCCCTCAGCGCCACGGTGTCCAACGCGGAAGAGTTTGGTGCGTGGCTGGACACGGTGCGGGGGCACACCGATGTGATTGTCTCCGAACATCGTCCCGTCCCCCTATGGCAGCACGTCATGGTCGGGCGCGAGATCGTCGATCTCTTCGCTGGGGATACCAGCTTTGACGAGATCGCTCCAGAGGCACCAGACGGCGAAGCACCGGCGCCGGAGGCAGTACGGGAGCCGGACCGGAATCCCTTGCAGAGGGAATTCGAGGTCAACCCGGAATTACTGTCCATGGCCCGGGCGGAAAGCCAGATGAACTTCCGTGGCCGCTTTGGCCATGGTGGACGCAGCCGCCGCCGGCAGGACCGCCAGCGCGACAACAGTGCCGGGGAGCAGCGCAGTCCTGTGCGCAAGGCCAGCCGGCCCCAGATCATTGCGAGCCTTGACCGCCAAGGGCTGCTTCCGGCCATTACCTTCATTTTCTCCCGGGCCGGCTGTGACGGGGCCGTCGCGCAGTGTGCCGCCGCCGGGCTGTGGCTCACGACGGAGCGCGAACAACAGATCATCGCGTCCCGGGTGGATGAGGCGAGCCGCGAGATTCCCGCCGACGACCTCGATGTCCTGGGTTTTTGGAGTTGGCGTGACGGCCTGCTCCGGGGGCTCGCGGCGCACCACGCCGGTTTGCTGCCCACCTTCAAGGAAGTCGTGGAGACGCTCTTCGCGGATGGCCTGGTCAAAGCCGTTTTTGCCACGGAGACCCTCGCCCTGGGCATCAACATGCCCGCCCGCTGCGTTGTCCTGGAGAAGCTCGACAAGTTCAACGGCGAAGCCCACGTCAACATCACCGCGGGGGAGTACACCCAGTTGACCGGCCGCGCGGGAAGGCGTGGAATCGACGTCGAAGGCCATGCCGTGGTCCTTTGGCAACCGGGTACCGATCCTGCTGCCGTCGCCGGCCTCGCTTCGCGGCGCACCTACCCGCTCAACTCAAGCTTCCGGCCGACTTACAACATGAGCATCAACTTGATTGCCCAGTTCGGTCGGCCCAGGGCACGGCAAATCCTCGAATCGTCGTTCGCCCAGTTCCAGGCCGATCGGTCCGTGGTGGGGCTGGCCCGGCAGGTTCGAAGCCGCGAAGAGTCGCTGGCCGGCTATGCCGAATCCATGAAGTGCCACCTGGGCGACTTCACCGAGTACGCCAAGCTCCGGCGGGACCTTAGCGAGGCCGAGCAATTTGCCTCGAGGAGCACCTCGCGGGCCCGCAAATCGCTGACCGTCGACTCGCTGACCCGGCTCATGCCGGGCGACATCGTCAAGGTTCCAGGCGGACGCACGCCGGGCTACGCCGTCGTGCTCAACGCCGATCCCAACTCGCGTGAACCGCGCCCCGCGGTCCTCACGGAGGACAACCAGCTGCACAGGATCGGCGCCCACGAAGTCGAAGGTCCGGTCGCTCCCGTGTCCTGGATCCGGATTCCCAAGTCGTTCAACGCGAAGCTGCCCAAATCCCGTCGTGATCTGGCATCCGCCATGCGGGATGCCGTGCGCGAGGGACGTCCGCCGGCCCGCGGCACGAACCGGAGCGAGGACTTTGGCCGGGCCCGTTACATGCCGGACCAGGAAAAGAAGATTGCGGACCTCCGCCGGGCATTGCGTGCCCATCCTTGCCACGGCTGCAGCGAACGGGAGGACCATGCCCGCTGGGCCGAGCGCTGGTGGAAACTGCGCCACGAAACCGATGGGCTCGTGCGGCAGATCCAGGGCCGTACCAACACGATCGCGAAGACATTCGACCGCGTGTGCGATGTCCTCGCCGCCTACGGTTACCTCCAGACGTCCGACGCCGGCCATGTCACGATCAGCGCGGACGGCCAGCGCCTGCGCCGCATCTACGGCGAAAAAGACCTGCTGATCTCCCAGTCCATACGCCAAGGGGCCATCAAGGACCTCGATGGCGCCGAGCTGGCTGCGCTGGCCAGCACGATGGTCTACCAAGCCAAGCGCGACGATCGCGGTCTGCGGCCCAAGATGCCGTCCGTGTCGCTCGAAACGTCCGTGGACATCGTGGTGCGTGAGTGGTCTGCGCTGGAGGACGTCGAGGACAAGAACAGGCTGCCGTTGACCGCCGAGCCGGAGCTGGGACTTGTCTGGCCCATCTTCAAATGGGCGAAGGGCCGCCATCTTCAAGAGGTTCTCAGCGGCACCGACCTCGCCGCAGGCGACTTTGTGCGCTGGGCGAAGCAGGTCATCGACCTGCTGGACCAGATGGCCAAGATTCCAGGGCTTGAACGGCGCCAAACAAAGACGTGCCGCGAAGCGATCGATCTGGTCCGCCGCGGCGTCGTCGCGTACTCCAACGTCTCCTGACCCACTACAGATTCCCAGCAAGGAGCATATCCATGACCCATTCAGGCGCGCCCTCCGATAACCGGCCCCGCAAGGTCACGATGTACCGGAACGGCTCCGTCTACACAGCCGCTGATCCCTTCGCGAGCGCAATGCTGGTTGACGGAGACACTGTTGCCTGGGTCGGTTCGGAGCAGGCAGCAACGTCGATTGCCGATTCTTCGATGGAAGTCATCGATCTCCGGGGAGCTTTGCTGGCGCCCGGTTTCGTAGACTCCCACATGCACCTCACGGAGACCGGAATTGCTTCCGATTCCCTCCAGCTCGCCGGGGTCCGCTCGGCACGGGAACTGCTCGACGCCGTCGCCCTCGCCGCCAGGGCTCTTGGCACCACCGGCGCCGTGCTTGGCCACGGTTGGGATGACTCGCTGTGGCACGAAAAGACGCTGCCCGCGCCGGAAGAGCTCGACCGCGCCGCGGGCGGGCTCAAGGTGTACCTGGCGCGCGTGGACGCGCACTCGGCCCTTGCTTCATCCTCCTTGGCATCCGCCGCGGGCCTGGACGGCCTTGATGGGTACGACGGTTCCGCGCACGTCCTGAGGGCTGCCCATACCGCTGCGCGACTGGTCGCCAGGCAGTTCCCTGACACCGAACGCCGCCGATACCAGGAACTGGCCCTTCGCGAGGCTGCGGCCAACGGCTATGTGGCCCTGGCCGAAATGGCGGCCCCGCACATTTGCAGTGTCGACGACCTTCGGATGTCTGCGTCGTGGAACTCTGCGTCGTGGAACGAGGGCAGCGCGGGTGTCCCCGGGATCCTTCCCTATTGGGGCGAACTCGCCACATCGGCCGAGCATGCCGCTGCCATCCTGGAGGGCTTGGGCGTACCCGTTCTTGGCTTGGCCGGTGATTTGAACATCGACGGTTCCATCGGTTCGCGAACGGCTGCCCTGAGCGAAGACTACGCAGACGAGCCGGGCCACCGCGGAAGCCTCTATGTCTCCGTCGACGACGCCGCCCGCCACATTGCAGCCTGTTCGGCGCTCGGTATCCAGGCAGGCTTCCACGTCATCGGCGACGCGGGACTGAAGACGGCGCTGGATGCCTTTGACCTTGCCGCGTCGGAAGTGGGGGAGCAGCGGGTCCGTGCCGCCGCGCACCGCCTCGAGCATGTGGAAATGGCGGATGCCGGCGATTTCGCCCGGCTTGCGAAGTATTCGATTACAGTGAGCGCACAGCCCGCCTTCGATGCCGCCTGGGGCGGGGCAGGAAAACTGTACGAGCAGCGCCTGGGGGCGCGAAGCATGGCCATGAACCCCTTCGCTTCGTACTACTCCACCGGCGTGCCGGTGTGCTTTGGAAGCGATAGCCCGGTCACCCCGTTGCGCCCATGGTCCAGTGTCAGGGCGTGCTTGGAACACAGCAATCCGGATCAACGCATTTCTGCAAGGGCAGCGTTCCTCGGACACACCCGGGCCGGTTGGCGGGCCGGCAAAGAGCGCAATCCGCTCATGGGGCAATTGGTTCCAGGGGCCCCTGCGAGTTTTGCAGTGTGGGAAGTTGAAGAGCTGATGGTGCAAGTGGCCGATGACCGCGTCCAGTCCTGGTCCACCGATCCGCGCGCACGAACGCCCCTCCTCCCCGCGCTGGACAGCGGTAGCGATCCCGCTTGCCTACAGACCGTGCGCGAAGGCCAGGAGATCTTCGCGAGTGAAACTTTGCGGTCATAGTTGCAAATAGCTTGCTGGTCCTGAGGGCCCCTGACCTGCGTGGATGAATAAAGCCCCAGCTCAGGCGGCGCTTGACAGGATTTGTGAAGTCCGTAGCATTTAGGGTCAACAGGCTTCCACAGGGAATACCTGGTTGTCTGGCCGCGGTGGGGTCCGCTGCCAAAAACAGTCAACGGACCCGTTTTCCAAGACCGCGGCACTCGTAGTGGGCAGGTCCACTGTGCCGCAGAAAACGGTTCGGCCTCGAGTTCAACACGCGGGCCGGCACTGGACCTGGGCTAGTGGACCTGCCCGCGGCCAAGCACGAACCGTGTGGCGGACGCCACAGGTGGCCCCGGGTACGTCAAGTTGTCGTTCTATAATGGAGAGTTGCGCCTGAATGCCAGCCACGCTGCTGCTCCGGCCCACTGACCGCTCCATCAAGGAAAGGCCTCTTCTTGCGTGTCCTGACGATCATCCCCACGTACAACGAGCTGGAATCGCTACCCAAGACTCTCGGACGGCTGCGCGCGGCTGTGCCCGCCTCAGACGTCCTGGTTGTCGACGACAACAGCCCTGACGGCACGGGACAGCTAGCCGACGGCATCGCCGCCGAGGACAACCAGGTCCATGTCCTGCACCGCAAGGGCAAGGAAGGCCTCGGAGCCGCGTATATTGCCGGATTCAAATGGGGTATGGCGGCTGGCTACGACGTCCTCGTTGAGATGGACGCCGATGGTTCGCACCAACCCGAGCAACTGCCGTTGCTGCTGGATGCGATCAACGACGGCGCCGACCTCGCCATGGGCTCACGCTGGGTTCCTGGTGGCGGCACGGTGAACTGGCCGCTCTACCGTCAAGCGATTTCACGCACGGGCAGCACCTATGCCCGGCTCATGCTTGGCCTGAAGATCAAAGACATCACCGGCGGCTACCGCGCGTTCCGACGCAGCACCCTTGAGGCGCTCAAGCTGGACCAGGTCGAATCGGTTGGCTACGGCTTCCAGGTGGACCTGGCGTGGCGGGTCGCCAAGCTTGGCCTGAAGATCGTCGAACGCCCCATCACCTTCGTTGAGCGCGAGCTCGGGGCCTCCAAGATGAGCGGCAACATTGTCGTTGAGGCCATGATCAACGTCACCAAATGGGGGCTGGCCTCCCGTTGGGCCGCGTTGACGCGGAAGAAGACCCCGGTCGAAAAGTAGGCCAAACAGACAAAGGCCGGGTCCGCGCTCTGCGAAGAGTGCGGACCCGGCCTTCGTCGTGAAACTATTCCCTTAAGAACTGTGCCGCTATGCCGAGCGGCGTTCCCCGCGGCGTTCGCGCAGGATGTTCAAGCGGTCTTCCAGGATCTGCTCGAGCTCGGGAAGGCTGCGGCGTTCCAGCAGCATATCCCAGTGCGTGCGGACAGCCTTCTCGTTGGTGTCAACGGGGCGTTCGCCATCAACCAGGAGCGCTTCCTTGCCGGTCTTGGAAACCCAGACGGGAGGGATCTCGGCTTCGGAGGAGAAGGTAACGAAGACCTGCTCTCCGTCCGCGCAGCGGTATTCAACCCTCTGACGCGGCGCCGGCTCCACACCGGATTCGGTTTCCATGCTCTGGGCGCCAAGACGCATGCCCCGCAGGCTGCGATCGCTCATGATTACTCCCTCTGTCTGTTCGCGGAACCATGCTCCGCGCTAGCCGGACGCCACAATGGCGTCGTCCGGACTACTGTCTGCACACGTTGCATCACTAGATGAAACGCCTGACCAAGCGTTAATGTTCCGTTCGGATTGAACCGGCCGGACAAATACACCATTATACGCGGATCGAAGCGGTCAGGACAAAGCGAAGGGGACCGGCCAGAGAATTTGGCCGGTCCCCTTGCAGACTGTCCGCAGTTACGCCTGCGGTTCTTGTGTAGCTGGCGTCGAGGGGGCGTGTCCGGAACCTACAGCTGTGGTCCCCGCCGGTGCAGGGACCTCGGCTGGGGGCTTTGCGGAATCGCTGAACAGGTCTGCGACGCCTGATCCGCCGTTGGTGCCACCCAGCGCACCGCCGATGCCTTTGAGGGCCTCACCTACCTCGCTCGGGATGATCCACAGCTTGTTGGATGATCCCTCCGCGATCTTCGGCAGGATCTGAAGGTACTGGTAGGCCAGAAGCTTTTGGTCCGGGTTGCCCTTATGGATGGCGTCGAAGACCTTCTGAATGGCCTGGGCTTCGCCATCGGCACGGAGGATGGCTGCCTTGGCGTCACCCTCTGCGGCCAGGATTGCAGCTTGCCGTTGCCCCTCGGCCGTCAGGATCTGCGATTGCTTGGTGCCTTCGGCGGTCAGGATCGCAGCACGACGATCCCGCTCGGCCCGCATCTGCTTCTCCATTGAGTCCTGGATGGAGTGCGGCGGGTCGATTGCCTTGAGTTCCACGCGTGAAACGCGGATTCCCCAGCGTCCCGTGGCTTCGTCCAGGACCCCGCGGAGCTGGCCGTTGATCTGGTCGCGCGAGGTGAGCGCTTCTTCAAGATTCAAGCCGCCCACGACGTTGCGGAGCGTCGTGGTGGTCAGCTGTTCAACAGCCTGGATGTAGTTGGCGATCTCGTAGGTCGCGGCCCGGGGATCCGTGACCTGGAAGTAGACCACGGTGTCGATCGAGACGACCAGGTTGTCCTCGGTGATCACCGGCTGCGGCGGGAAGGAAACCACTTGTTCGCGAAGATCCAACAGCGGCAGCAGGCGGTCGACGAAGGGGATCAGGATGGTGAGCCCGGGGTTGAGCGTGCGCTGGTACTTACCGAGGCGTTCTACGACGCCGGCGCGCGCTTGCGGGATGATCCTGATCGAGCGGACCAAAACGATAATCACGAATATGACGAGAACTAGCAGCACGATCGCGGCTGCAGTTCCTCCCAAGCTGTCCATACATCTCCTTCATTCCCCAGTTACGTATTTGATGCGGTTCTACGTGCGGCAACGGGCCGATTACTCTTCGGCGGAGGCGACTACCGCCGTCGCGCCGTCAATCCTGGTGACCTGGACGGTCTGGCCGGCGTCGATGATTCCAGCAGCGCTGCGGGCGCTCCACACGTCGCCACCGATCTTGACCAGTCCCGCCGTCGCACTGACGGGCTCCATGACGAGCGCCGATTGGCCGATCAGGCGGTCCACGTTGGTACGCTGCTCGGCTGGCCCCTTGTGCAAATGCTTGAGTGCGATGGGACGGACGAACGCGATCATCAGCAGGGACACGATGCAAAGGACGACGATCTGCAACCAGAGATCGGCTCCGGCTAAGTCAGCGACGAGGGCAGCCAGCGCACCGGCCCCGAGCATGATGAAGAAGAAGCTGAGCGTGAGCATCTCCACCACGGCAAATGCGAGAAACACGGTGAGCCAGAGGGCCCACCAGTTGCTGCCAAGCCATTCAAACATCGTTCCCCCTGTTTCCGGACCTGCGGCGGCAGCCGGCCTGATCCGGACTGCAGCGTCGGCAAGATCACAGTCGCTGTTTTTCCATCCTAGCCCGGCGCGAAGGTTCCCGTTAGGAGCCTTGCTCCGCCGCTATGAAAACGCTGAGGGTGAACTTCGCGGTGGCATGGACGGACGTTTCCGCGGCCGTCGACGCCAGAAGAGCGGAGCGCTCAAGGTGGTGGCCTGCCGGTCCCATGAAGGCGACATCGGCGATGTCCCGCCCGTCGAGCTTGAGATCCACGTCGAGTTGAATGGTGTCCGCAAGAGTGAAGAACTCCTGCATGGACTCGGCAAGGCGCTCGTCTTTGCCCGGCTCAATTCCCAACATTCCAGTCCGTTCGGCAATCTCCCCAAGGTGTCCGTTGCGCGGAGTCACCACGATCATCCGGCCGCCTGGACGCAGCACGCGGGCAAATTCCGGGGGATTCCGCGGCGCAAAGACCACGATGATGGCATCCGCGGCATGGTCGGCGAGCGGCAGGGGACGCCAGACATCCCACACGAGATTGATTGCCCCGGGATTCAACCGTGCTGCCCGGCGGAGGGCGAACTTCGAGATATCGATGCCAATTGCTGCTGCAGGAGTGCGGTCCAGCACCGTGCGTAAGTAGTGGCCGGTGCCGGTCCCCGAATCCAGGACGAGCGATCCCGGCGCCGCCAGGACCGGTGCCGCCAGCTCAGCGATGGCTTCAGCGAGGGGTGCGTAATGGCCCGCGCCCAGGAAATCGTTGCGGGCTGCCACCATCTCGGCCGTGTCGGCTTCGAACACCGTGCCCTTGCCGGTGAGCAGGTTGAAGTAGCCCTGTTTGGCCGCGTCGAAATTGTGGCCGGCGACGCAACCCAGCGAAAACGGCGCCGCTCCGCGTAGCACGAAAGAACCCTGGCAGACCGGGCAGCGCAGGGCAGGGACGGCGTCGGAAAGCATATGGACAATCCTACGGCGGCCGGAGTGGCACGTATCGTCATGCCATGACGGCCGCTAGGCTCACCAGCGTGAAAGCCGAACAACTCCCGCTGCTGAATTCCGTCTCCGCCCCCGCCGCACATCCCGACGGCACCCGCGCCGTCGTGTCGGTCACGCGGCCCGATTTCGACGCCGATGCGTACGTCGGGCAGCTTTGGAGTGTTCCATTTGACCGTGCGATACCGCCCCGTCGGATCACCCGTGGCTTCCGGGACACCGCACCCGCGTTCTCGCCCGACGGCAGCGTGTTGGCATTCCTCCGGGCGACGCCGGAGGGCAAGCCGCAACTGCATGTGGTGGAGGCCGGCGGCGGGGAGCCGCAAGCGATCACGGAACAGAAATTGGGAGTCTCGGAGTTTTCCTGGGCGCCGGACTCGCGCAGGATTGTGTTTTCGTCCCGGGTTCCCGAAGAAGGCCGCTACGGAACGGTTGATGGCGTCGGGGCGGGCAGTGAAGACCCCCGATTGATCACCGACAACCAATACAGGCTCAATGGACTGGGCTACACCGCGGACAAGCCCGCCCAACTGTTCGTCATCGACGTCCCCGAGCTCGGAGCGGAACCTCCCGTGGTTCCTGTGGGGAGGGCCGCCAAAGCCCGCGGGGCTGATGCGGCGGGCCTGGTGCCGCCGGCCGTGCGGTTGACGTTCGGCGAAGCCGACCACACCTCGCCGTCCTTCAGCCGGAACGGTGCGAGCGTCTATTTTGTCGCCGCGCTCCACGAAGGGCACGACGCCGATATCGCCTCGGGTATCCATCGTGTCCCCGCTGCGGGCGGCGAGGCCACGGCACTGCGTCTGGACGCTGCGCCGCAGTCCGTGCAGGAAGTCTGCGAATCCGCGAACGGTGAATGGCTCTTCTTTACGGCTCAGGACCTTGGCGACGACGGCCTGGACTTCGTCGCGAGGAACACGGCCCTGTACGTCATGCCGGTCCGCGGCGGCAAGGCAACGATGCTGAGCGACGTCGAAAACCAGGACATTGGCGGCAGCCTCGAAGCTTTTGGAGTGGATGGGGTGCTTGCGCTCAACACGAGCCGTGGGAGCGTGCAGCTGATCCAATGGACGGCCGACGGCGGGACCGAGGTCCTTGTCAAGGAGCCCCGGGTAGTGATTGGCGCTTCCGCGGTGGGAGACCTGGTGGCTGTCACTTACGGTGACGCTTCCAGTAATGGAGAGCTCGGCGTCCTGGAGAAGGGTGAACTCCGAGTCCTCACCGATTTCACCAAGGCGCTCCGGGACGAAGCAACCATCCTTGAACCGCATGAGTTCACTGCCACCGGCACTGATGGCTACCCGGTCCATGGCTGGGCGGTCCTGCCGGAGGGGCCCGGCCCCCACCCCGTGCTGCTCACGATCCACGGCGGCCCTTTCGCCCAGTACACAGGGGCCTTCTTCGACGAAGCCCAGGTGTACGCCGAGGCGGGATACGCCGTGCTGATGTGCAACCCGCGTGGTTCCGCCGGGTACGGCCAGGCCCACGGTGGAGCCATCAAGGAGAAGATGGGCACCGTGGACATGGCAGATGTGATCACCTTCCTGGAGGGGGCCCTGGAAGCCTTCCCGGCCATGGATAGGGAATCGATCGGCATCATGGGCGGATCCTACGGCGGGTATCTGACTGCCTGGGTTATCGGCCACGAACACCGCTTCAAGGCAGCCATTGTGGAGCGCGGATTCCTTGACCCGGTGAGCTTTGCGGGTTCCTCGGATATCGGATGGTTCTTCGGCGGCCAATACATGGGTGGCTCGCTGGAGCAGATGGCGGCCCAAAGCCCCATGGCCGTGGTGACTGCCGTGCGGACGCCTACCCTGGTGATCCACAGCGAAAACGATCTCCGATGCCCGGTTGAACAGGGCCAGCGCTACTTTGCCGCGCTCAAGGCGCAGGGCGTGGAGGCGGCGTTGCTCCTCTTCCCGGGTGAAGACCACGAACTATCGCGGTCGGGCACCCCACACCACAGGCGACAGCGATTCGAGCAGATCCTCGAGTGGTGGGCAAGGCACCTGCCTTCCGCAGCAAACCCCCCGCACGAGACCGGTTCAACTACGGGTTGAGGAAACCCAGCCCGCGGCGTGCCTCGTCGATTCCGGGGTACGCCCAATGGGCGGAGTACTCTCCATCGTTTGCCAGTGACCGCAGCTCGCCGCGGTCCAAATAAAGTCCGCCGTGCAGGTGGTCGGTCTCGTGCTGGACTATCCGGGCCTGCCATCCGGAGAATCCGCCCGAGGCCGCACTGCCGTCAGGACGCTGGTAGTGCAGGCGAACGTCGCGGTGCCGTGTGACCACGGCCTGGAATCCCCGCATCGACAGGCAGCCTTCGTAGAACGACGCCGTGGAAGTTCCCTCGGGCTCGTAGCCGGGATTCAGTATTGCGAAGAAACCCAACGGCGTCCTTTGGCGGATCTCCGAGGCAACAGGATCAACATCGAAACGGTCCTCGAGCACAGCCAACTGCAAGGGGATGCCGAGCTGCGGTGCTGCCAGGCCCACACCGGGAGCGGCATGCATGACATCCCGCATCCGCTCGATCAGCTGCGCCAATTCGGTGTCCTCGAGCTGGCCGTCGTAGGGCGCGGCGCGCTGGCGTAGCACCGGATGGCCGACCTGCACGATGGGCGGGAGGCCGTCGAGACCGAGTAAGTCCTGAACTGCTCTGCGGATTTCCGAGGCAGTAAACGTCGTGTCCGGGCCGGCAGGCAAGGGGCGGGTCTCAAAGTCCATGGATTGAGCTTAGTGTCAGTGCATCGTGAATCTCCGGGCAACAAGCTCCGAGAACATCGGCAAGGTGATGGCCCGGCCGATCACGGCATTCCGTGCGCTGAGGACCTTCGGCGGCAGGGGTCGGCCCAGCGCCATGTTCAGGCTGGCCTGCCAGATGGCTTTCTTCGCCGCACGCTGCCGGTCCCGTTCGAAGCCCGCGAGTTCCTTGCCGGCAGGGCCTCCCGCCGATGTTCGCAATGCTTCGCTGACGATCGGCGCCAAGGCAACGGCGTCCAACCAGCCCAGGTTCATCCCTTGACCACCGATCGGGCTGATCTCGTGCGCGGCGTCTCCAAGCAGGGCGACTCGTCCGTGGACCATCTGGGAGACCAGCCGAGAGGTGACGCCGAAAGCGCTGATCATCGTATTGCTTGCGGAGTCCACCGCGCTGCCGGTCCGCTTCCTGATGAGGGCGGCGAGCGCATGGGGAGTGGGTTCCTGACATGGGGCGCCAAGCCGGACCACCCACCGGCGGATGCCGCCTGGCAAGGGAAAGGACTCCACGATTCCTCCCGGCTCAAGGAAAAGGACAGCTTTGTTGCCGTACATCGATTCATCCCGGAAATCGCCCATCACGTAGTAGTCGGGATACGTGCGCAAGCGTGGCTCCAGTCCCAGTCCTTCGCGCACTGCCGAATGGACACCGTCGGCTGCCACCACGAAGCGGCCCAGAAACTCCACTGGAGCCCCCTCTTGCTGTCCGCGCAAACGCAGGTGCCCGCCGTCGTCGACGACTTCCTCAACCTGCACCCCGCGGTGGAGTGCGTTCGGATCGAGGTCGATCACCCTGGACTCAAGGGCGTGGGTGGTGAGATATTGCGGAACGGAAAGGATGAAGGGGTACTCGGCCGAGGGGCGGGCGAAGTCCATCTCGGCAACTTTCCTGCCGCCGCTGTACGCGGCACCGTGGGTGATCCGGACCCCTGAAGAGACCAGGGGATAGGCGGCACCTACTGCGTCCAAAGCTGCCAGGGCGGGAGGGTGGATTCCAATGGCGCGGGTCTGGCGGCCCGACGTCGCGCGCCTTTCCAGAACTGCAACGCGGTGCCCGTTCTGCAGCAGCAGGGCTGCCATGAACAGCCCGACGGGCCCGGCTCCAACCACCACGACGTCAAACATCGCGGACCTCGCCGGGCCGGTAGACCAGCAGGTTGTGCCACAAGCCGCTCGGTTCAACCGTCCAGGCCGGAGGAGCCGCGGCACGGAGTTCTGCTGCTGTGTAGCTCCGCCTGATGGACGTGAGGCCGTCACCGTGGATGTAGGATCCAATGCCGAGGGGCCAGGACCCGGCCCAGAAAAGTGCGTATGCGATGCGGCTGCGCGTGAGGTCGTTGTGCAGGGCGATCCGGCGGCACAAGCGTTCGGAATCGTGAAGGAACGACGCGAGTTCCGGGGTGGTCAGGTGGTGCAGGACATGGTTGGAAATAACGACGTCGAACTGGCGCCCTTCCGACACGAGCTCTGAGCTGAGGGCTTGTCGGTAGCCGACCCCCTCCACGGGCGGGGCAGAGTTCGCGAAATGGAAGGCGCGCTCGTCCGGGTCGATTCCCGTGACTTCCAGACGGTAACCGTCTTCCGCGGCCCGGCGCGCGAGGCTGCGGGCGACGTCTCCACCGCCGCAGCCGATGTCGAGGACCGTGGTGGGGGCCGCCGTCGTGAGCAATGGCTTGATCCGTGAGTTGTAGGTGTCCCGCCAGCCGGACACCACAGCGTTGACGATCGGAAACCGCGCGTAACTCCTGTTGAGCCGGTCAAGTTCGCAATCGGGGCGGTCCATGTCTTCCACCGCGGCTTCATCACGTGCGTTGAGAAAGCCGCCTGGGCGGGGAAGGGCAGGCATCACAGACTCGGCATCACAGAGCCGGGGAGACCCTGGTGAACAGCCCCGTCTCCACGGTGAGGCCGGGCCCGAAGGCCATGGAACAGATGCGTTCCTCCCGCTCTGCCGGAGTTTGTCCCAGAATGTGCTTCAAGACGAAGAGCACGGTGGCACTGCTCATGTTGCCGTAGTCGCGAAGGACTTCGCGGGCGGGAATCATCTGTTCTTCGGTGAGTTCAAGTTTCGATTCGACTTTGTCGAGGATGCTGCGGCCGCCGGGATGGATGGCCCAGTGCGTAATGTCCCGGTAGGAGAGCCCAGTCAAGGAGGGGTCCCGGGCAAGCAGCGGCTCGAGCGCGCCGGTGATGTGTTCCTCGATGATGTGCGGCACGTACGTGCCGAGAACCATCTCGAAGCCTTCGTCGCCGATATTCCAGGCCATCGCTTCTTCGCCGACGGGCGTCAGGACAGTCTCGAAGTGATCAAGCCTGATCACCGGGTCCGGACCCTCAGGTTCACGGGAAGTCACGACGGCGGCCGCCGCACCATCCGCAAAGATCGCCGATCCCATGATGGTGTCCGGATCATTTGAGGTGCGGACGTGGAGCGAGCAAAGCTCCACGCAGATAACCAGGACGACGGCAGAGGGATCGGCCAGGCAAAACTGCCGGGCTGCACGAAGGGCGGGGAACGCCGCGTAGCAACCCATGAAGCCAAGGTGATAGCGCTGCACGGCGGGGCTGAGTCCGAGGGCCCGGACTACTTTGTAGTCGGGTCCGGGATTGAAAAACCCGGTACATGAAACAGTGATGACATGAGTTATGTCAAGTAAATCGATGTCGGGACATTTCCCGACGGCGGCTTTGGCGGCCTCAATGAACAATTTGGTCGCTTCGACGGCAAAGATTTCGTTGCGGACCTTGGTGCTGGGGCTAAGTACGCGGCCCGTGGCAGGGTCAAAGAACGACGGATTCTCGGAGTGATTATCAAGGGACAATTCGGCGACGGCGGTGAAGCGGGTATCGATGGCTGCTGAATCAAAGCAGGTTCGCACCAGCCGGGATCCAAGCCGTGTCAGGCCGGGTTGGGATGCAAAAACGTCGCGCGCCTGTGGTTGCACAAGCACTGTGGGCGGTACGGCAGTTTCCAGAGACCTCACGTAGACCGGCATGCTTCATTGTTGGCGACGAAGATGCTGTTGACAATGGCAGAGCGTGGAAATGTGGACGTTTTGAAGGGTCTCGGCCGATTTCCGGGGCGCCGCGGACACAACCGCATTCATCGCTTCCAAAGCTTCTGCGACACAAATTGAAGCGACGAGCCACTAGTTCTAATAGCAGCCCATTTGACCGTTTCACCGAGCGGCTGGACGGCAAACAGGGTGGTCCTTAGTACTTTTGGGGAGGTGCGCAGGTATGCAGCGGGAGCTGGATGTCGGGGGTGCGCGTGTCAAGGTGAACCGGTTGCGCCTGCGTTTGGCTGAGCTTGAGCGCCAAGTGGGTGTGGTTGACCGGTTGCTCGACCAGGTCGTGAAGCTTGCTTTGGAGCTGTACGAGGCAAGGGCGTGGAAGGCCTTTGGCCTGAGTACGTGGGCTGAGTTGGTGGATGCTGAGCGGCTGGTCCTTCCGAGCCTGAGAGGCAATGCCCGGGTGAGTGTCGCCATGGAGTTGGCGGCCGGAAATTTGTCGCTGCGGGCCATCGCCCCGGTCCTGGGCGTATCCCACGAGACCGTGAAGACCCTGCTCGCAAAGGGCGTTGCAGAGGGTGCAACGCTGCCGTCCGTGAGGTTGTCACTGGACGGCAAAATGCGCCGCAGTGCACCAGCGGTACCAGTGAATGGGATCGCAGGCGAACTGGTTCACTCTGATTCCAACTCTGATTCCAACGAGGGAATCTTCGATGTGGAGGGGTTCCTCGCAGATGTCGGCGCCTTGGGTGTGGATCACGGCCCTTCCGACGCGGCCGTGCTGGCGGAACTCCAGCTGCGGGAGCTGATGGATTCCATCCGGAATTTGGGAGCATCTGAGCTTGTCGTCCGGCGACTGCCCGAGGCGCATCCTGCACGACGGCGCCGGGTGGCCGCCCAGTTCCACGCCGCCGCGGAACTGATGAGCGATGTTGCGAGGCAGTGGGGTGTCGCCGCGTGAGTCCCGGAACCCATGGGCAATTTTCGACTTCAGCCGAACGCGACGCCTTTCTGCGGGACCTGGTCGCGGGATGGCAGCGAGAAGGCCTAAACGGTCCATCGACCCGGGAGTTGTTCGGTTCATTTCTTCCGGCGCAGCTGTCTCGTTTTCAGCACGAGTTCCCCTCTATTGACCCCGAAGATCCGCTGTTCTACGCCACAGAGGTGCTTTGCGACAGCGGGATCCCCGCGGACGTCCCGGCCTGTGCATGGCTGCTTGCGGTTGTCCGCAACGGGCTCCGAACCTTGACTATCACCCAACGCCACTGGCTCTCAGAGCGTGACGTGCGGGACGGCGTTTGGGCGGATGTGAAAAAGAACCACGGCCTGGGGGAGGGGGCGCCGCTGGTATCGGTGTACGGCCATGAATGCGAGTGGCCTCAGATTCCGCTGGCCATGTCGCCACTGCCCGCCGGTTCATCGCCTCTCTGGGAGGAACTGAAGGCGTTGTTGATCAGGGCTGGCTGGGATCCCGACGTCGCAGAGCAGGGTCTGCTGGTTATCGAACATCAAGCAGCCCGGCACATAGAGGAGGCCGGATTCCCGTCAGAGCCGGGGGCCGCGCTGTCCCGGTTGGAAACGAACAGGGCGTTGAGCTGCGTGCCCAAGGGACACAAAAGGGCACTCGTGGACTTCGTATGCAGCGAACGCGGATATCTCTGGGGCCGCCTCCAGGGAATTTCCCCTGCCAACGCTCTTGCCCTGCCCGGGGTCCAAGCGGCGTTGGCATCGCTGGTCTGGAACAAGACGAGACCCAAGAAGACCCGAACGGGAACCTACTCGTCACTCACAATGCATTCCCGGGAGGACATCCCTGCATGACAGAGCGAACACGCTCTGGACCGGAGTGGTGAGTCATCGCCAGGGGATTGCGGTGGCCACGGTGTTGTTGGCGAATTGGGCTTGCCCGGCAATGGGCACGAAGGGGCTGGCAAGATCACAGGTGACGACCCGCAGTAAGGGTGGGCCTTCGGTGGCAAAGGTATCTGCGGGCAGGGATGTTTTGGCCAGCGATTCCAGGCCGATGATCTTGTACCGGCAGGTAACGCCGGCCCAGTCGGATACGTAGAGCGGCATGCCCTTCGTCACGCGGACGAGGGAAGCTATCGGCGCCGGCGACCCATTCGGGAAGTTCACGTGCCCGGCCAGCAGGGTCGATCCCTTCGCTGAACAGACAGCCGCGGACCCTGTGTAGCTGGCGGCTTTGGGGGCTTCCGGGATCACCAGGTAACCGGCATCGTCATGCCCTTCGTCCACGAGGCCTACTTTGAGGTCCACGCCGGGGATGGAGAGCGTGTCAGGCGGAAGGCGCGGGATCTCGGCCGGGCCGGTGTAGGTGTCCGGTCCCGCCGCCGTAAACGGCGCCAGGACGGGTGCCTGCGGAGCCGGTGGGGGAGCGGGCTGTGCCGTGAAGGCCAAGACGCCTGCGGTGGCTCCGGCCAGGCCACAAATGATTACGACAGTCACTGCAACGCGGTACCGCCGGGAGCCGGGATAGTTGCGGATTCCGACCATCGGACTTTCCTTAGTGTGGGGCGGGGCACCCGGCCGATCTGCCGGGATGGCTGCATCCAGGTGCCCCGCGTCTATTTGGTGGGGCCGGCTAGGGGGTTCTAGTCGGCGTGTTCGTCCGCATGGACGCTGGCTGCTTCAGCACCACGGCTGGCGAAACGTTTGCGGTAGAACAGCCCTGCCCCGGCGAGGAATGCCAATGCGAAGGTGCTGGCGCCTGTAATCAGCAGCGGCATGTTCGGCCCGGCTTCTTGTGCCGTGCCGGTGGTGGGCGCGAATCCGGCGTTGACCACCAGGGCCGGCTTGTCTGGGGTAACGGTGACGGCTTCGGGGAAGGCGATGACGCTTTCGTTCTTTTCGCCGCAGTTGCCTTTGTGCAACTGCGCGGTGAATGGTTCCTTGCCCTGACCCTTGTCGATGGTCAGGTGGAGTTCCTCGACGTACCCGTAGGTGCCTTTGTGTGCGATGGTGTGGCTCGGGTAGGTGATTTCACCTGTTGTGGTGACGTCCTGATCCGTGGAGGTCCAGGACGGGTTGGCGCAGACGGCCTGGGCGGAACCATCGGTCGAGTCGTCGAACTTGTACTGGCTCACCTTCGTGGTGACTTTGACGCCGCTCCCTGACGGGATGGTGCCGGTGACAATGCCGATATCGTGAGCAACGAGAGGCACAACGCCGCTCTCGGAGGCTTTGGTGACGATGGAAGGCTTCTCGACCGGGACGGTTTCGCCGGGCAGCAGTTCCTTGCCGTCCCACGCCTTGGTGGACTCGGTACCGTCGATCTTCTCGGAGAAGTACAGGTTGGCCTTCAGACCTTTGGCCCACTTCTCGGCGACGATTTTCTCCCACGGAACCTCGACGGCCGGGGTCTTGAACTCGCCGTTGCCGGTGACCTTCGTGGTGACGGTACTGATGACCTCGGCATCAGCCGGCGCGGTCTCGGTGCCGCCGGCAATCGGGGCGGCGGAGGTCAGAACCAGATCCGTTATCACGGAGAGTTCCTTGCCGGGCTCGTTGCCGGTCACGGTGATGACGTCGTAGACCTTGCCGTTTTCAATGACCGATGCCTTGGTCACCACTTCGGGCTGGTACTTCTGGATCGTCTCCTCATGAGGATCGTTGAAGCCAGCGGTCCAGTCAGCACGGAAGTACTGCTGCAGCTCGGCGGGCTGGGCCGCCTTGGAGAAGCGGGCCACCGGGTAATAGTAGCCAGCTTTGTCCGCCGTCTTGTCTGCGGTCACCTTGACGTCACCGGGTCCCGTTGCGGTGCCCGTTCCGGAAGCAACCTTCACGACCGCTGCCGGGATCTGGGCGGTTGGGGCGAGTTTGACCGGGCTGTAGTACCAGTCGACGTCGAAACGGGCCGGAACGTTGCCATCGTTCACGAATGCCCAGTCATTGGCGTTTCCCGTGGACGCATTCACGTGCAGGACATCCAACAGGGGCTGGCCGCCCTCCACAAACCGGCCAGCTGTCGACGTTGCTTCGGGTTGGAAGTCGAAGACCACCTTGGCATCGGCTGACGTTCCCGCGACGGGTTGAGCCCCGCCGGCAACGAGGAGGTTCTGGAACCCCGGCACCGAATAGGTTGTAGCTGACACCCCGGGTGCGTCGATCGTCAGCGTCACGGACACTGTTCCGTTTCCGGTAGCCGCGAAGCCGAGCTGATCTCCGGTATGGAGGCTGACTGCCTGGGAGTTCGTTCCTGCCCACACGGCGGGGCCGTTCAGGATGGCGCGGGCCGAGAATCCGCTCAGCTTGTTCCCGGCTGCGGAAACCAGTTCCGTCGAGGTGACCGTGCCGCTGCGACCATTCGCGTCCATCGAGAGTTTAGGATGCGTGGAATAGGGACCGGAATTGGCCCGGGCGTCGGCGAGCATCGCCGCGGCCTGGGCGCGGACACCGGGCAGTTGCGGATCAGCTGAGTCCCGGAGATTAGGGTAGGGAGCCCCAATGCCATTCCACGGCACGTTGAATCTCGGATCCGCGAGCTCGTGCGCCAGGTACGCCAAAGCGGGATGGTTAGCAGGGTCACCCTGGTACTTCTGGATCGCGTAGTTAAGCTGCGGGTTACCCAGGGAACCCACCGCCCCGGATCCGGCCGGGCCGGCCGGAATCCCGACATCGAAGCAGAACGCCGTGGGACCTCCGGCGGCACCGTTCAGGTTCAGGGATCCCAGCCACGTCGACCAATCTCCAAACGCCCGGGGCGGCGGAGCCTGGACGGTGATGCCCGATTGGTGCATGCCGGGCAGGTCAGTTGCGGCGTGCGCAGCAGGCGCGGCCAAGATGCCACCGGTTCCGACGGTGGACAGGGCCAACGCGCCGGCGGCTGCCAGGGCACCGGTCTTGGCGAACGCCCGCCAGCCCGTTGTCTGTCCCGGCGGGGTGCCGGGGTCTGGTTCGAATCTTCTTTGACTCACTTATGTTCCCCTCTCTTCAACCGCGCCCATACGCGCGACGACCACGCTTCGGGTGGTCCTGTTTGTAGAGAGCCGGACAAATCGCAATCCGAAAGAAGGGCTTTGGTTTTCAACTGTCAGGACGTGAAAGGAGACATCTTCAGAGCCTTCAACTGTCAAAAAATTGACAGTTGAATCACTCGCTTTGCCCGGACTTCTTCCATTGCCCGGGTGGTCCAGAAGGCGTTAGAAGCGATCGCTTCAAAGGCGGACCGGGACGGCATTCCATGGAAGGGCTGTGTGAGTACCTGTGAGTCTTATGAGTTTGCGGGGCGCCAGGTGCCCGATGGGCTGATCCGTACGGTTCCTAACGGCCGTGCTGGCCGGAAAACCGCCCAGCGCCGTATCGTTACAACGTGAGGTTCAGTAGAGCGAGTCAAGACGACTTAGCTCGTCGTGCGCCCCGTGCAGACACTTTCAGATCGCGGGACCTGGTTGATGTCCTTCGCGCGGGTCTTGGGCCCTGGTTGAAGGACGAGGGGTTCCATCGGCTCGGCAGCAACGGCTGGACCCTGCCTTGGGCTGATGATCACCTCATCCTTGCCGTGCAATGCGGCCAAAGCGGCTGGGATCCTCGCGGAGGCAACCGATTCGTAGTCGAGTTTGAGCAATCAAAGACACCCAAGCGCGCAACCGGCTTCAATCGGGTCCGTATGTGGTCCCTCCTTGATGACGTCAGGCGGCAAGAGGCACTCGACATCATCAGCCGAGTCGCCGTCTCGTTACCGGCTCCAGATCAGCACTTCCTATCCCAACTCTCTCCCGAGGTGCAGTGGTACTACCTCCGATCTTTTGCACCTACTACAGCCACGGTCGACTCAAGCGATGTCTGGTTCGCCTACTACGACGAACATGACGCGGCGATCTGGACGGAGTTTCTCGCTCGTTCCTGGGGTCAGGCCTTTCAGGAGTTTCTCGCTCGTCCACCATCGTATTTTGGCCACCGGTCGCTATCTCCCGGCCGGGATTGAGACTGGCATGCGCAGGTATCGGAGTGTCTGCGGCGGCGGCTTCGCCAATGAAGGCGAGATGTTCGCGTGACTGGTTCCGTAGCGCCGGCATCCGTGGACCAAAGCCACGTTGGTGTTGAATGGCTATGGTTTCCATCCGAGCGAGGATTTCCGAGAGAGGACCGCTGAGGTGCGAAGTCCCTCGTCGGTCCAGAACGCATCATTTGCCCACGCGAACGGTCTTGCGGCCCATTGATCGAACTCGTCTTGAAACTGGGATCGCTTTGAACAGATCAGGGTTAGCTCAAGATCCGGTTCATTGACGATCCACCCGTCGCCGACGTGATTCCAAATCAAGAGACGACCTAGATTGCCGCGCCTGTCCATCACCCACTCGGTCAGGGACCGTTGGCCTTGAAGTGCAATGTCGGGTATTTCGACCGGAGCGGTTGGAATGACAAAGTTTCGAGTTTCAGTACGGCCATCAGGGTGTGCGACCGTCCACGCGTCAGACTCGGGATGTTCGTCTACGCGAAGGCTGACTAAGCCGCGCCCCTGCAACACTTGCCAGGTCTCTCACAGTGGCTAACAGAGCAGAGCGTTAGTCCAGCCTCACAAGCAATCACAGGCTGGTCGGATATGGCCATGGGCCAGCCGTCGTCGAGATCGAATGGAACGACATGGCGATCTTTTCTCATGTGTGGGAGTCCGCCACTGGTCTAATAGGGCGACGAGCCGTTCTAGCTGCTGCGGTGTATCGGGCGTAGGCGGCCGCTCAGTCCGTGGCATGGCGCTTGATGGTCGCGGGGGAGTCGCCCTGGGTTTTGGCGATGATGGCCACGGATGCGAGTTCGTTGAGTTCGTGGAGGGTCCGAGCCGTGCGGCCGGAGTTGTGAACAACTTGCTAACACCGGTTGTGAGGCGTCCGAGATGGAAGTGTCGTCCGGGTGAGGTTCCGTGGAATGCCTAGGCGGTGTTGGGATACGAGGCGGTCAGGTCGTGGCCTGGGTCCGCGGCCAGTTCGGGCCACGGCTGGGCGAATGGTTCCGGCAGGGCGGTCTGGATTGTCCCGAACTGGATGGTGGCCAGCTCCTCCGTGATGGTCACGTCGTTCCAGGCTAGTTGTGCGATGTCTTCGGCCAGTTGTCCGAAGACGGTTGCTTGACCTACTGAAACGCCGGTTTCGTCAAGGATCGGGAGGTCTCGCAGCTTCTTCCACTCTCGCCGTTTAATTGGCATGCACAGGTATTCAAGGGACGGGAGTAGACGTGTTTTCGGGCCCGCGAGGGTCAACGAGGACATGCCGGTGCACGGATCTATGTGTTCCTATGAAACGGTACCAACGAGTGGAATGGCACCACGGCTACGACGAAGATCCGACAGTCATCTATAGCGAGATAGATGCCAAGGGGTTCGAGACATGCAAAGTCGAACAGTTCAGGGGCGGCACCTCCACCTTCGCAGACGAATCAACGGCCACTGGAAGCACGTGGCTCGCGGAAGTTGCCCTTCCTTCCTTGGAGGAAATCGCCGGGCAGACTGAGTTCAAAGCAGAGGCGATCCATGCATCAACGTTCGAAGACGTCTGGCGATCCGCTCACGAGGAGCGAAGCTAGAGGTCGAGAACAGCCTGAGTTCTCACATCCATTTCTACTCCCGTTGTTTAGCTGGCAGCGAGGGTATTCATGGGCCGGGCAGCCGCCCCGTCCGAGAAGGCGATGAGAGTCTGTCCGAGGGCTGAAGAGTAGTTCCGGGAGGTCTCAGTTTCGTTGGTGTTCTGCCTCATCTAAAGGGGCGTAGCGCCACCATGTCGGTGCCGATCGATAGGATCAAACTCATGACTGACGCCCGCGACCTCGCCCTGCCTGCCAGCTACACTGACCTCCTCGGCGAGCTCAAGAACCGGGTGCGGGCTGCCCGCACCCGGGCAATCCGGACCGTTAACACCGAGCTCATCACACTGTACTGGTCCATCGGCAAGACCATCCTGGGACGCCAAGCAACTGAAGGATGGGGGAGTGGGGTCATCGGAAGGCTGGCCGAAGACCTGGGAGCTGAGTTCCCGGACATGAAGGGCCTGTCGCGGTCAAACTTGCAGTACATGCGCAGCTTCGCTGAGGCCTGGCCGGCATTCGACCCGAATGTCCCACAGCCTGTGGGACATTTGCCGTGGGGCCATATTCGCACCATTCTCGACAAACGTCTCGAGCCGCCGGCAAGAGATTGGTATGCCGCCGCTGCCGTCCAGCACGGCTGGTCCCGCAACGTGCTCATGAACATGATCATGAACAACACGCTGGAGCGTACAGGCGCTGCGCCCTCGAACTTTGTGCAACACCTCGTTGCTCCAGACTCGGAGCTCGCCCAGCAGGTAGCCAAAGACCCCTACAACTTCGAATTCCTCGGGCTCTCAGGTGAAGTGGCCGAACGTGACCTCGAAAACGCACTTACTAGCAGAATCACGGAAACGCTCCGCGAACTGGGCCCTGGCTTCGCATTCGTCGGCCGTCAAGTGCACTTCGACGTCGACGGGGACGACTTCTACGTCGATTTGCTGTTCTTCCTTATCTGCAGCCCATCGATGGAGTGTCGCTACTTTCCGCGGGTTTCTCGGGGCTTGAACTGTCGTCGACGTAAAGGAACAGAACGCACTGCACGGTCCCGGATGGGTACGCTCTGCGGGGCGTTCACGGCCAAAGACAGGGTGAGGAGTGGATTACTCCATCACGGCCGGACCGTAGAAAAGCTCGCTGGGATCGCTCGGCAATCTGTTCCTGGCCGAAAAATCCACCTTCCAGCTATCGAGTTCGAATAGATCGCCGTCCCGATCAACGTTCAGGCTAACGCGCACTGGAACTCCATCGGAATCCTTAAACCATCCCTCTGAGACGGTCCGACCATACTTCCGATCTTCAGCATTCGAAGCGAAGCAGAGGCTCCCCATTGCACCGTCATCCATGTCCACGACTCTGATGGAATGGAGGTCCTGGTTATGCCACTTCCTCAGGCCGGAGCGCCGCACAAGCTCCCCCACAATGATGAGTTCCCCGGGAAGCATCAAGCGCTCTGTCATCGGCCAATTCTAGGGCTCTGAACACCGAATTATTCATTGTGCTCGGCCCACGAATCGAACCCTGAACGCGACGGAGCACCACGTGACAGCATCTCGCGCAGCCCGTCGACGTGGTCCGCGAGTTGTTCAAACGGGTAGGACTCCTCAGCAATTTTCGTCGGCAGCGGTCTTCATCGGCAACCGTGATGCGACATCTGCATCAGAGAACGCCGCGCCCTTAGGTCGTCGATCCGAAGCTGCGCGGGAGGCCTGCTTCATCCTTGATCAGTCGGCCCGCTTGCTCTCTGCCGGACGGGCCAGGCGGAGCTCGCCGTAGGCGATTTCAAGTTGCTTGCGCAGTGTCTGGTTTTCCTCGCGTAGCTGCCTGTTTCGAGTCATGAGGGCTTCGACGCGGGTCAGCAACGATGCGTGGGTCGCACGCTGGTTGGTTGGAGTTCCGGGCGGTCGGGCGGCGTTGGCGGTATTCAGTTCCCGCAGGGCCGCAATGAGGTCAGGCTGGGAGTATATGTATGCGCGGGAAACCATGGCCCTGCGGGCGATCTCAGTGACTTTTGCAGATTCTCCTCTTGTATCGAGGTCCTTGAGGACTGCAGTGACACGCTTGCGCGAATCAGCCTTGCGTTCGGCTGCCGCCGTGGCCAGATGGCGGCGGTTGTCGGCTCGCACGATTGCTTAGCTCGCTTCCGGGGCGGCGGCGCGGCCGCCTATGACGACTTCATTAGGCGAGCAGCCTCGGCATGCTCCGATGATGCGGGTGAGGTTTTCCACGATCTCCTCGTTCTTTTCGACAATGCGGCCGTGGCCTTTGGATTTAGATACGTCGATGAGCTCCAGCGTCGTCCGCAGCTGGGCCTCGTGCTGGGGCAGGAACTCGGGAGTCGTGATGAACAGGGGGCAGGTCAGGCACGGGTTCGCGTGCTCGCAGGCGCTTTGGACGGGCATTCCGCAGTAGCCGTTCGGGAGAGTCTGCTTCGCTCGGTCCAAGCCGGCGCGTGCCCATTGCGCGTCCGCCAGCGGATGATCTTCCTCCAGGGTGACCCCTTCGCCGCGCGCGTTGATCTTGCGGGCCTTCTCCCAGCTGTCACGGACGGTCTTGTCGTGCAGCCGCGCGTAGTGACTGGTCATCTCAGCGGACGTGTGGTCGAGGAGCTGCTGCACGATGTGCTGTGGCACGTCCCTGTTGATCAGCCTCGTGCCAAACGTGTGCCTGAACTGATGCGGCGTGATCCTGACCGGCCGCCCCAGCTCGTCGGACACGGCTATGGCCGCGAGCCACTTAGTAAAGTGATTGCGGAACCCCTCGGGCCGGAGTGCTGTGAATCCGGCCGGGTTTGCCTTGTAGGCGGGGAACAGGACTGTGGCGGAGCCCGATTCGTAGCGCGAGTGGACCCGGAGCTGCTGTCCTCTGAGGCGTTCCGCGGTGCCCTCGTCCACCGGAACGTAGGCGTCGCGCCGCATCTTGTGGTTGTAGTAGTGCAGGTACGGGTTTGCATCGCCGTCGGCGACGAGGCAGTCCAGCTTCAGGCCGATAGCGTCCGAGATGCGCAGGGCGCAGCGGATCATTAGCTCGAGAACCAGTCGATAGTCGAGGTTGGCCATCTTGGCGATATTGGGTTCCGCTTCGATCTGGGACATGACGAATTCGCTGACCGCTCGCTCGGGCAGACGCCGCTTATCCCGCGGCATGTCCTGGGGATAGATCGTGCTCGAGGCGGGAAGCCCGGGTGCCCACTGGAACTGATGCACATCTCGCAGGAAGGCCCTGACAGAGCTCAATCGCTTCATCCTCTGTCCGGTCGCAGGCATGCGCAGTGCCAGGTCGGCGGTCCATCCTTCGATCAGAGACCTTGAGAGCTCCCGAGCCGATTCGGGCATGACGGCGCTCGGCTGGAGGTACTCGCTGAAATCCCGGACCGCGCCCAGATCCAGGGTCACCGTGTTCACAGCGAAGCCCACGCTGAGCCTGTGCCGGATCCATTGCTTGGCGAGCTCCCGCAGCCAGGGGATGCGGAAGCGTGTGAAAGACAGCGTCCGCTTCGGGTACTCAGGATGGCCGAGTCGCGTGAGCCTCCAGGAATCACGTTCATACTCCGTGTGCCAGCCCACCCCGTTCAGGAGAGTGTCCACCTGCTCATATCCCCAGGTGAGGAAGGAAAGCGAAGGGCGCCCCCCGGCCCCGGGGTTGATCTGCCTCTTCCACTCCTCAGGAGTATGGTCGCGAAAGCTCTGCGCCCCCGTGGAACGCAACAGACGCATCGCCGGGTTCCACATGTAGACGTTCGCCCGCCGATTCCCGTGGTCGACCCAGCACTGGAATACGTACTGGATCTCCAGGGCGAGCTGGCTCGGGAGTCCGCGGACGTCGAGTGTCGGGACACCGGCCTCGTAGATCTTCACGGCAAAGTCTTCCAAGATCATGCCCGGGTTGGCCTTGCCAAGCCGCTTCCACTGGGCGAAGTGGTTGGCGCAGAAGATCTGCTTCCCATCCCTCCACAGCACGCAGTCGGGGAACTCGCACTCAAGCTGCTGACCGGCATCGACAAGCGGGGCAGCCTGGCCGGCCCACTGTCCGGAATCCTGGGAGGAGCCGTAGAGGCTCCAGAGTCGGGAGTGGCGGCTGCAGAGGCCGTGGCTCTTGCACGCGAAGCGGCATCCGGTCACGATGCAGCTGGCGTACGTGTGGATCGGCGTCTCGGTCGCCAGCCACTGGACCCTGTCCGCGCCCTCGGCCTCCGCAAGGCGCCACCTCGCCACGTGCGCATTGCAGAGGTCCTTCCGTGTGAAGGCCTGGTTGTCACAAGATGCCACCTCACACACGCCATAGGAGAACATCGGGTGGGAGGCCGGAGGAACGAGGACATCGCGCCTGAACTCGGGTCGAACCGCCGCCGTCAGGATGCCCAGCGCCGATTCGGCTGGCGCCAGAACGAGCGGACTCTTCACATCTGCTCCTCGTCCGCCGGTGTTCCTGGCCAAGCTGACTCGAACCAGCCGGCGTCCGTCAACGCGATCCGCGCATCCGCGGCAGTCAGGTGCCCGTAGATGCCAAGGGTCGTCTGGATGCTCGCATGGCCCATCAGCCGTTGGACCACCGCCCAGTCGGCGCCGCGTCGGATCAGTTCGGTGGCGTAAGTGTGCCGGAGCTGGTGGGGTGTAAAGTTCTCGAGGCCGGTGAGCACCCTGAGGCGCAGCACCAGGTCCCGCACCCCCGAATACGTCACCGGATGCCCTCGACGGCCTCCCCAGAGGTTCACGAACACGTAGTCCGAATCGGTAGCCCCGTACTCCTCGTCTATGTAGTCGGCGTAGAGGGTGAACAACTGGGAATTTACCGGAACCGTTCGAGGCTTTCCCCCTTTGACCCGAGCACCGTTGCTGTTCGCGCGCGGAACGATGTCGATCTCCTGCCGGGAGATGCTCAGATCGCTGTGGCGAAGCCCGAGCGCTTCGCCGATCCTCATGCCAGTTTCGAAGAGCATGCCGATGAGCAGCCGGTCCCGGTGCCGGGAGCATGCTGCCAGGATGCGCCCGATGTCATCACGGGCGATCACCTTAGGGTGGGGTCTGGTGACGCCGCGTAGTCGAATCTCACGACGAACGGCTCCGCTCATCGCATGTTCTAGAAACGGTTTGAACTTTCCCCGACTTGCTCCCGCTATCCAGCGTGACATCTGCAGGTCCACGAGCGGATCATGACGCTGATGGAAGTCGTAGAAGGCCGATACGGCAGCGAGTTTGCGCTCCAAGGATCGCTCAAGGAGCGAGGGGGCCGCGCCAGGCAGTACCGCGACGCCCCTGCCGCGGTACTTCGCGGGCGTCCTCAGCCAGCCCATCCATTCGCCGATGTCGCGTAGGCCGAGGCCTCGCCAGTCCCTCCGCACCTCGTCGAGCCAGCAGAACAGGTCCTTGAGGTCATGCGCGTAGCCCTTGACCGTATTCGGGGAATAGTTCGTCCGCTGCAGGTAGGCGAGGAAGGCCTCAACCGGCTCGATCGGCATCATGCCCCAGTCCACAACCGTAAAGGAACGTTCGCCAGTGTTTGCCAGCATCATTGCCTGCACGTGCATGTCCAACCACCCCGCCTTCCGTCGTTGACAGAAACAGGATTGCTGCCAAGCACGTAGTTTTCGGGGCACCACGCCGTGCGTGGATCACATCGATGTCACCGGCCCTCAGGCGCCAGATAATTTTCCACACCGAACAATCCCGCTACGTGGTCGTTGAGCTTAAGACTGGCAAGTTCCAGCCCGAGTTTGCCGGAAAGCTCAATTTCTACGTCGCGCTTGTCGATGATGTCCTTCGCCGTGAGCATCACAACGAAACGATCGGCATCCTGATCTGCGGCACCAAGAACGACCGCAGCGTCAGGTACAGCCTCGGCCGCTCGACCTCACCCATGGCCGTAGCCGCCTACACCTACGACAAGCTACCCACCGCCGAGCAGCAGTCCCTTCCCAACGAGAGTCTCCTCGTGGCCGCCCTCGAATGGGCAGAACCCCAAACCGGCCAGCCGGACTCCGATTAGCCTTTCTGGACAGCTGAGGAACTACCGTCGAGTTCGGGTCATCACGCTGGCAAGATCGCCGCGCCCCGCGGCCCGGATCCCCTGGGGCGAGAACGCTACATTGCGGCCTGCTAGCCAAGACCTGCGTCGAAAGTGCAGTTAGCTGAAATTAGGGTGGAGGCATGGCGAGGATCAGTGTGAGTCCCACCGTGGTTTAACTGGCATGCGCGGGTATTTATGGGCTGGAGTAGCTGGGGTGCCCAGTTGACCGTTTGGGGTGTTGGGCCGCCGTGAGAAGCTGGCGTAATGAATCCTGGTAAGGACGTGCATTACCGACACCTCAAGAACGGAGAAATCTTACTGCTCCGAGAACTACGCCGGCGGGCAGTCAGGGGGCTAGCAGTGGATGTTCCTTCCCTAAGGGTCGCTGACATGGACGACGGAGGCATGGGGAGCCTGCGTTTTGCATCTACCAGCTCGGATCCGCAGTATGGACAAACGCTGTGTGAGGCTTGGTTTAAGGACGCTGATGGGGTTCCCGTTGTAGTGATTTTGAACGTTGACCAGAATGATGAATTGTTCGAACTGGACTCTTGGAAAGTCGACTTCACTGCCAGGCGCACCTTACCGACAAGCTCAGCTCAGATCCTCGATCCGCCAGCAACAATGGAGTGACTCCTCATCGGAGGGTTCTGCTATCCATCAGGATTTGAAGCTCTCGCATCCCACCTACGCGCCCGTGGTTTAACTGGGCGAGAGTAGCCAGGGATAGTTGCATCGTTTGCGGCATGACTGGGTAGCCTTCTGGGCCAGTTATCGGGGGATACTCGGATCATGACGCGATTGGAGTTCTGGCCGGACTATGGTTCCGGACCTTTGTGGACCAACGAGGGGAAGTCTGTCGATCTGGGATCGCTCGGTATTTCGCCCGAACTTACTGAACGGGTCAGGTTGTGGAACTCGCAGTGTGAAGAGGAGAGAATTCGCTCGATGGTCCGGGAAATGCGGAGTGGATCGCCAAGAGTGTGGTTCTGCTGCACGAGTTGCGCACCGATTTGGGCCCCGGTGTCGAGGTCGCAGTGACGGAGCCTTGGTGGGGAGGAGCAACGTATTTGTCCCAGGAACTAACCCGCGGAGAGTGACTATGAATACGAAAGCCTAAGTCGAAGTGGACCTGGCTGACGAGGAGCGGGAGCTCCTTTGGCGGGGCATCCTGGAGCGGGGCGGGCCAGCGCAATGCACCGAGGCAATGGCAATCGCGAGGGGTTTTCGTGGCGTCGCGGACTTTTTGGTGTCCGTTCTCAATGCAGTTGTCAGTAGCGACGTGGGAACTGACAGGTTGGATGAGAAAAATTCAGACGGATATTTCTCGTTCATGTTGTCAGTTCCGTAATTCGGCAGCTCGATGCCCGCTGGATGCACATGAATGTCCTATTTCTCCCAGGCTTCTGTTATGTGCCGGTGGGAAAGTACTGCAAAGGCGCCACCCACCAGGGCGCCAGTGATCACCGCGACCACCAATGGGTCCCCTGTGTTTGTAGCGCTGGCGATTCCAAGGGCCAACACGCCTGAAACTGCGAAGGCCACAACGCCCGAGAGAATCGCTCGCGCCCGGCGGTTTGCTTCCTTGGCCATTCCCGACCGTGCAGCGATCACTGCTCCCGCGACTAACGCTCCAAGAATCGTCATAAAGAGGACTTCAGGGAATAGGTAGAACAGATACCAAGGGACAAATACCGGATTGAATGTGGGAAGCGTGGTGCTGAGAAGGTGAACTATTGCTGCCACGAAGCCGAAGCCAACACCGGCACCCTGACAACTTAACTGAGAATCACCCGGAATCCGTCAACTGACACGTTGAATGCGAAAACTGACTGTCCGTTTCCATCTAACTTGACGCAGGTTCCTGCCCCAGACGCGGGTGCGACAACCGTAGTGGAACAGGATCACCCGTTTTTGTTCATTTCAGTTGTCGCAGGGCGGCGAATCGTGTGGTTGGCCGCAGGGGCCGGGCGGGCTAATTGAGTCGGAAACAAGGTCGTCTGCGCGGTCTTCGAGCATCCATTGGCGCAGCGGATCGTAGATGCCTTGCGGCGGCAGCCAGCCTTCGGTGACTTCGTGCCTGATTCTGTCGAGGAACGGTTGGGGGTGCCTGGAATGGGCGATCTTTTCCCAGTATGGCGAGGCGATGACGGAGGCAAGCGCCGCTGTCGGCAGATAGAGCGCTGCTGCGGCGGCGGCCTGCTTTTGCGGGATCCGGTCATTCTTGGACAGAATCCGGTGTCGGATGCGGAATGTTCGTGGCTGGCGGGCCTGTTGGTACCACCGCCAGTTGATCCAGCTGGAGGCCTGCCACGCCGTGCGGACTCGGGCGCGGCCGAGGCGTGTGATCAGGTTTCGGTGGTGTCTCCAGGCAGTCGTGATTTCCGGGCAGTCGCGCAGCGGGAGCTGGTCGACGCAGGAGTTTGTTCCCTCGCCGATCCAGAGTCCGTGACGGGGACAAATGACTTTGTCGTGGGTGGTGTAGATCTCGATGTTTCCGCCGATGCTGCGGGCCTGCGCGCACCGTCGGCAGGCGATACCGCGTATGGTGCGGTTGGGCCGGCCCGCGAGGACACGGTCAGGGAAGTGGTGGTCTCCGTCGCGGAGTAGCTGCGGCATGGCCAATGAGAGCACGTCCGGGTCATGTCCACTCCACGCCGACAGCGTGTTCAGCCAGGGCTCTCCCTGGCTGCGCAGTGCGTGGCGCAGTTGCCCCGGAATCAGGGCGTTTGCGTTTTCGAGTCGCCGCAGGAAGGAGGCCGTCGTTTCATCCGGGTAGGGGCGTATCGGGCGGGGGAGAGGCCGGAAGGCACCGGAGACGCTCACGGCGCGGTCCGCGCTGCCGGGCTGGGACCGGCGACTTCGGCAGCATGGTCGATGACGGTCTCGTCAAGTAGCTGACGGTCGATGCGTTCGGTCTGCAGCAGAATGGCGCTGATGGCGGCCTGACGGATGAGGTGCGAGAGGCTGCTGATGCCTCCGCCGGTGCGCCGGTGCAGATACCGGGCGTTCCGGGTGAGTGTTCCGGGAGCGTGGTCGTGGAGCCGGAGCGCGTCTTCGAGGGTGGCGATCAGGGATCTGAATTCCTCACCGTAGGGAAACGGGCCGGTGGTCTTGAGGACGGACCGGGCTGAGATCTGGCGTCCACGCAGGCCCGTGAACAGGCCTGAGTTCTCGACGTTAATGCCCGCGTAGACGAACGTGGCGGGCAGGTGTTCGGCGAAGTACTTCAGGTGGTCGGACATGTCCTCACCGGCACTGGTAGCCAGGTTCAGGTTGTGGATTTCATCGACGATGACCAGATCGGTCCGCGCGTCTGTCAGGACCTGGCAGACGGCGTCGGCAATGTCGGTGACGTTGTGCCGGGGTCGCTGGGGGATGCCGAGGAAGTTGGCAAACTCGCTGGCCAGTTTTCGCGGGGAGCCTTTCGGCGGGGTGGTGATGTAGACGACGGGGATACGGTTCTGACCCGGGTAGCGGCGCCTGATGCGCAGCTCATGGGTCTTTCCGAGTTGTTTGATGGCGGTGGTTTTTCCTGAGGCCCACGGACCCGAGACGACCAGGCCGCGGCGCGCGCTGACTTCGCGCTGGTTCAGCATGGTCAGCAGTCGTCCCTGATGGATGATGCTGCGGACTGTGGAGGTTTGGACGATGACGAGTTCAGAGTGGTAACTGATCCGTTGCTCGTCGTAGAGTTCACGCCGCACCGGAGTGAGGGCTTCCAGATCGCTGTCCGGGAGCGGGGCCAGGTCTGCGGGCTCGGCGTCCACGAAGCTGCGCCAACCCTCCAGCGTGGTCGTCGGCGCGCGGCTGAACATGGGAAGTTCCGGGGCTACCACCATTTCTCTGCCTCTGCTCTGGCATCGTAAATCTTCAGCGGGATGATTTTTGCGAGTTCCTCAGTGTTGTCCTGATCGTCGGAATTGTCATAGACGTCCGTAGGCGTGTTCTGGTTGTCTTCGGAAGCCGGCTGAGCCGGCGGGCGGGGCCAGCCGGGTGTGGCAGTGGCGGCTTGGCGGGCAAGAGCTCTTTTGTCTCGGGCCGACTTCCGGGGATTTTTCGGTGTTGGCGCGGCTCGATCCAGCAGTTCGTCCACGGCTGCTGCGATGCTTTCCTGGGAAGGGCTGGTGACGCCGCGGTCAGCGACGATTTGTCGTCCTCGTTCCCAGATCACTTCCCCGAACGGCTGGGGCGCGGAGTTCAGGTGTCGCCAGTACGCGATGATCCAGCCGCCATCGTGGTGGTTACGGACCCAGACCCGGGTGATGTCGTAGGGGTCGTAGTGGATTTCCCAAAGATTCTTCAGCGCCTTGATGCCGGAGTCCTGGCCTCGGTACGGGTTGAGTTCTTTGGCATCGTAGATGCGGTGTCTGATCTTGACGCCGTAGGAGTTGATGACCCGGGTCTCCGCCGGGAGCAGCTCGATGTAATCCGCGCCGGTCAGCGGCACCGGCACATAGCCAGTGACGGCGAGCAGGGCAGCATATTTTTCGTTGGGGGTGAGAGTCCTGTCAGGTGTGAAGGGATCACGCAGCCCATCGTGGGGACGATTCTGCCAGCCGGTAATGACCCACTCATCCAGAAGGTCCTGTAGCTCCGGAAGGGAGAAAACCGCCTCATGTTCGGCGTTCTTGCCCCGCCGTTCGACGGACGATCCAAGATAGCCGGTGACGTATTGGGCGAACAACGTGCCGACGGATTGCAACGTCCGTTCGACGACGGGCTTGTCCGTGGGCGTGTCCGGGTGGGCCGGCTGCAGGCTGATGCCCAGGGAACGGCAGGCGCTTTTGAACGCGGTCGACAGGTAGGCCTTGCCGTGGTCACACACTATGGTTTCGGGCACGATCACCGGTTTTGCCGCCGCTCCCTCCAGCCGATCGTCGATCGATCGCAAGGACCGGTAGGGCAACGCTGAGGCGGCCATCGCAACGGCCTCCGGCCAGCCAGGGCGCATCAACTCAGGTGTCATGCAGCGAGCCAACAGCAGGGCGGCATCGACGGCTTTGGTGGTCGGGCGCAGCACCGCCGCGCAGATGCTGCGCGTGGCAATATCAACCAACGCGGTCAACTCCACCCGCCCAACGGTTTCCGAGTCGAGTTCAACGGCAATGTCCAGAGGGGTGGAATCAATCTGCATCAATTCGCCCGGACGCACCGGATACACGGCTCCGAACGGGCCATCCGGTTGCTGATCCAGCGTCCTCCTGGTCCGGGCCGAACCAGTCGCATGCCGGCCTTCCCGCACTTTGCTGACCAGGCGCCGGAATGTTGACAGTGACGGCATAGGGACAGTTCCATCCCTATTCTCAGCAGCAACGCGCGTCTTCACATCCCGGAAGAGCCGGTCCATGGTGCCCGAGGAGCGGCCTGTGTTTTCTTCCAGAACCCGCAGCAGCACCGCCACGACCCGGTCGTCCACCCGGCCTGCCACTGGCGTTCGGCGGATCAGCCGTTGGTCAACGAGTGCAGTGATGCCGCGCTGCTGATAGCCGGCCCGGAGGCGTTGAAAAGACCGAAACGGCAAGTTCTCTCCGCCGGCTGTGAGCTCGTGGTGCTTGGCTAACTCGCGCTGCCGGAGGGTCCTATGGACTGGATCAAATGCGGGTCGGGGCCTTGCCCCCAGTTCTGCCGAGACAGGCACCCCGTCAATGACTTCCGTAATGTGCTCTTCCAGCCATCGTGCTCGTTGCTGAACGTCTGCCGGCAGTGCTTCGAAGACCGCCAGAGAAGCCGGTGACCGGCGGCCAGGAGCCGGGCCCGTCCCGGGCATGAATGTCGGGTCGGCGAAGAGTTCCTGCACGTTGACCGCTGTGGGGGCCATGTCAGCGGCTGAAAGGACGGCCATGTTCCCGTTGAGGCTCAGCAACCGGTATGCCTGGCCGCGGAGTTCAAGGTGTCCGCCGACCCGGAGTACATGTTCCGCGATTGGTCTCATCGCTATCTGGCGATCCGGAGGATACTGTGGGGCCCGAGCGGGGTCCCGTTGAGATCGGCGCTGATGGTGCCCCACCACATCAGATGGTAGAGGGTGGGATACGTGGCCACGGGATCGCCGACAACGCCCGCTACCTGCCCAAGCGCACGGGAACCAGGAGCACCGCTCAAGTACCCGGTGATGGCTGCGGAGATGTCCTGCACCAGGCACCGCGGATGCCGGTAGCCCGAGAGCCATCTCAGATTTGCCAGGTAGACGCGGGGGAGTCCACCCACACGCTTGTACTTCCAACCAAGTCCGCGGCAGAGGGAACCGGTCGCCTCGAATACCTGGCGGTCCCGGTCCTTTATCCTGCTGTCGGGCCGGACATCAACAACAAGTGCGGATCCGTCCTTGAGGCGCGCGAAGAAGTCCGGGACATGCCATCGCGGCCCGTCGGGCAGTTTGAAGTCGATCCTGAAGGGTTGGGAGGCGATACCAATGATTCTCGGGGCGCGGTCCATGCTCATCAGATGGTCGCGTTCAAGCCACGACTCATACGGAACCATCCGGCCGTTGGTTGAGCACCACCATTCGCCGGAGAAATTACGCTGACCCTTAAATACGGCGGTCGACCGGACGGGAGCGAAGTCCTCAAACTTCAGCCCCAAGGCTCCCGCCACGCCCTGTGAACTCAGCGACGCACCAGCGTGTTCACGAACCGTGAGTACACACGAACTGGCGAGCCGGTCAAGCCAGCTTGCCTCGTTCATTGCCAGCGCCACCGACGCGAACATGCGTCAACTGTAGTGACACCGATCAGCCCAATGCGTCACCTGTAATGAAACACGCCGGACAACGCGTCAAATAAGCTGGAACTGCGTCACCTTAGATGGAAAAGGACACTGACATCTGGAATGAGAACGGACATTGTTGGACGAGGCCCAATGCAACTTCCGTGCTTTTAACGCCGATAATCTACATTATGTAAAGTAGTACTTTGCGTATCGCATCAGATGAATCAATCAGACCCTCTCCCGCGGAATTCCGCGCCATGCGTTTGAGATGCCTTGCGCCGCGGCGTTCAGGGGTTTTCTCCGACTTCAATAACCAGAAGCCCGAACGGGTCGCTCTTCAGGTCATCGCTGCGATCTGCGACATCTTCTCCTGCGGACCCGAAGACCTCATCACCGTCACCGCCGCCGACGTCCGGGCACGCAAGACGGGAACCGCCAACTCCCCCAAGGTCGTGGACCTCAACCGCACCGTCCGCCCGCGCCGGGCCCGCATCATCGACGATGACCACTGAACTCCCGGAAGGACTCCTCCCGCGTCACACCGTCCGCGGACGGCCCCGCACAAGCGGAACCGTCCAGTGCGCCCGCTGCGGCCGCAACGCCGACAAGACCCGGGCGAGCTGGCCGGAAGGCAAGATCTGCGGTCCCTGCTTCACCGTGGCGACCCGCACCCACGGCACCTGCCCCGACTGCGGCCACCGCAGGCTACTCCCCGGCCCACCCGCACAGGATGGAGGACCACGATGCGCACCCTGCGCCGGTATCCTCCACAACTTCCACTGCGCCCGTTGCAACCAGGAAGGTGAGTTCTACCGCCGCGGCATCTGCGCCCCGCTGCGCACTCAGGGACGACCTCACCGCCTTGCAGCTCACGAATGCGGCGGATCGGATAACCGCAAACCGCTTGGTCGATGTCCTCTACCAAGCCGATCGACCGGAAAGCATCATCACCTGGAAACGCTCCGCCAAGGTCCAGACGCTCCTGACCTCCATCTCGAGCGGACAGACTCCCCTGACCCACGACGGCCTCGACGGTCACCGCGAAACGGCAGGACGGGCAGCTGACCATCTCCGGGCACTACTCGTCCATCACGGGCTCCTCCCCCATCAGGACCCCTACCTGAACCGCTTCGAAGCCTGGATCGACAACAAGCTCCGCCCCCTGGCCGCCGAAGTTGCCAAACCCGTCGAGCATTTCGCAAAATGGCACCACCTCAGACGCATCCGCGCCATGGCAACGCCGGACAAATCGGTCCAAAGCCCGGTGCACGCAGCTAAACAGGAAATCACCGAAACCATTAAGTTCCTCGACTGGGTCTGGCAGACCCACCACCGCACCGCCGGCACCTGCACCCAGCAGGACGTGGACACCTGGCTCACGAGTGGACCGACCACCAGAAAAGCCATCCGGACCTTCTTCATCTTCGCGAAAAAGGCCGGCACGAATATGGGTATCGAAATCGGGCACTACGCCGCTAAGGGCAGGCCTGCCATCCCGCAGGAACAACACCTTGCCTGGCTAAAGGAACTGCTCACAGGCACCAGCGAGTCCCTGCCCTACAGAGTCGCCGGGACACTGCTCCGCCTCTATGCCCAACCACTGGTCCGGGTCGCCGAGCTCCGCACCGATGCCATTAGCATCAACGACATCACCGGCACGATCACGATCTCACTTGGCACGCATCCAGTGCCTGTCCCGCAGCCTTTCGCAGAACTCCTCAACCAACACCTCCGGAACCGCCCCAACCTCAGAACAGCATCGGGCACGGAAAGCCCGTGGCTCTTCCCAGGAACCAGGGCAGGGCAGCACCTCCACCCGAACACGATCATGCTCCGACTCCGTCGCCTCGGAATTGAACTGCTCGGCGCACGAAACGCTGCACTGGACCAACACCTCTCCGTCACCCCGCCACCACTGGTCGCCGACGCACTCGGCTACAGCTACCAAGTCGCGTTCCTCCACGCCGACGCAGCCGGGGACGCATGGTCCCGCTACGTCGACCAGCGGACTGAACCCCGAATGAACCGAGGAACCCGATTTTCAACCGAGGCGGGAATCGGACGCGAAGAACCCTAATTAGAGGAGCCTTGCACCACGAATACGCTCATTGCACCGAAGATGGGAGCATTTGGAAGCCAAGGTGGTTCACCAGTCCCGCGCGCCTTCAACTCCGGAGAGAAGAGCCGATCGCTCGGCCACGAGAGAACGGCCCAGCTCCAGTTCCCGCTCAGTCATAACCGTGTTGAGTGCGGCGAACAACTCCTCGCGCTCCTCCGTCTCGATGAACGGGGACCGCCCATCGAGGCGATTGAACGCAACCGCATATCCGCGCCCAAGTTCCATCAAACGGGCCAAGGTGGACTCATCCTGTCGAGGGCCGAGCATAGAGAGAACTTCGCGCCGCGTCTTCTTGAATTGTTCGACAGCTTTCTTGAATCGGGCTGCGGTAATGTGCTCGCGCCCGTCCCAGTCGCGAAGCGGGTTCTCAAGATTTTCTTGCACCCACTCGGGTTTGCGTGCCTTCGAGATGTCCACGCTCGTGCCGTTAACCACCTCGGACCGCCACCGGGCCCGCATCGCAAGGGCGTACTCCTGAGGCACGCTGTGTAAGTCGAGGTATTCGAGATCGGGAACTTCGGCCGGGAGCAGACAGTCGGCCTTCGTCATGCCGAATAAGTCGGAGATGAAAAGGCCCTTGAGCGAGCTGAGCTGGTTGAGTTTGCCCGCGTTCGCGAACTGCCCGAGGCTTCCGCTTAGCGTCAGACGCGTCAGGTTGGGGAAGATGGCGGTTAGCCGGTCGCCGTCTACTTCGGACAGCGCCGTTGCCTTGAGGCTGCGTACCGCGTTTTGAGATGGTGCGCCGTCGGCGAGGGCCTGCTCAAATTCCGTAGGGGTCAGTTCGAGCGCGCCTGTTTCTTGCCAGTCATGTTCGCCCCGGTCCCACACGCGTTGTCGGACAAGTTGGTCACCCACGCGCCAGCGGCTGGTGTAGCTATTCGACCGCTGATCGTGCACCAGTGGCAGCCTGCCGAGGACTCGATAACTCCGAGGGAGCACCCAATCGCAGTTGGCGTGGGACAACTGGCCCTTCCAGGAATGGTGGGTGAGCCGGAGCGGCTCAACTGCACCCAAGTCATCCGTTGTGGACGGCTCGGGACCCGACCAATTGAGTTCGAGCACCCCGACCTTCTTCCAAGCGGGATCGATGTTCGTGATCTGTGCAGCGGCCCACTCACCAAGAAGGTCGTTCGGGCAGACGACGACGTCCCCGACGCTCAGGGGGCGGGGCGGACCGTCCGAAGTTGCTGGTGACACGGAGGCAATCCTACGGATCATCTGCAAATACTCAAACGAATACACCCGTACCTGATACGCAGAGGTGCCAGCAGAATCGTGATTATTGCATCTGATGCATCATCATCCTTCCTCCGCACCCGTCCCCGAGCCCTTCGCGTCGTTGCTCAGAGAACATCTGGCCTCACGTCCGAACATGCGAACCGGGAGCAGCATCGGCAGCGAGTGGTTGTTTCCTGGCTACCGTCCCGCGCAACACATCCACCCGAACACGCTCGTGGAGCGACTGCGGGAAGTGGGGATCAACCTCCTGGGAGCCCGCAACGCGTCCCTTCGGGGACTGGTCGTGGAAGTTCCGGCCCCACCTGTGGCCGAAATGCTTGGATACAGCTACCAAGTGACCCAGAAACACGCCGCCGCCGCCGCAGAACATTGGCAACGCTATGCGCTTGGCCAAGCGGCGGCCCGCTAGACTGCGATTTGAATTCCGCGACTGGCAAGGAGCCCCATGGAACAAGAGACAGGCGCCAGTTGCACTATGTGTGGGCGCAGCACGGCTGAGCACGAAAAGAATCTCCGCTTCCAGTTGCCGGATCCAGTACTCCAAAGCCCAGAGCAACATTTAGTACCCGGCGCCTGGTTAAGCCACGAGAACCCCAACACCTCTGTAATGATGCAGACCCCAGACCTAGGACCGTTCGTGAGGGCGCTCCTACCAATCAGGCTGGCCGGCGGCCGCAAGATCACTTTGGGAGTCTGGGTATCCATCCACCCCGACGAGCTTCAACGCGCGTACTCCGTAGGGTGGGAACCTGAATATGCAGATTTGCGCCTAACCGGCTACCTCGCTAATGCCATCAATCCGTGGGGCTTGCTGGGCGCGCCCGTGGAGCTTGCCGTCAGAGACACAGAGCAAACGCCGTATTGCGTGAGCAGTCCCCGCCAGGACCTTTCGGACCTACTCCTAAACGAGTGGCCGCACGAGATCCTCGACGAGATCTCGTAGAACGTCCGCAGCATCGAGGCCAAGGTCGCATTACGCGAGCATCCAAAGGGCATCAGAAGATTTAAGGTTGCGGCCCCGTCGACGGTAATCGCGTGGACAATGCAATCGTCCAAGCTCACGGAAACTGGAGAAACAATTGGTGGAGGACGAATTCATCTCGGCACTGGCATCCGAGTTCCCAGATCAAGTGAGCGTCGACGAGTCAACTGTTCTAATCGATATCAAGATAGTTTTTGAGGCCCTAGACAAGGCGCAGCAGCTTGGATTGAGGCTTGCCGGCCTGGATGGTTTTAGATCGGATCCGGACGGCGGCCTATACCCGATGCTGGATTTCATCATCGATCTCTCTCCCCTTCTTGAGCAGCGAGCTGCACTTGCCGAGCAGTACGACAGCGCCCGCAAAATACTTCGGAACTGGGGCACAGGGCCAGACTTAGTCGAACTTGTCCTACTCGAACCTAGCTGAGAGCCGACGAGAGGTTTGGAGGCTGACCGATGCTGAATGGGTTCTTTACCCGTGGCGACTCGAACCAAAACCCACGGCTGAGTTCCGAAGCGCACGACCGGTGAATAGTTTGACCACGACCGGTGAATAGTTTGACCACGAATATGCACGGTTACCAGTAGTACTCTGTATGACTCATCGGACGAACGCATTTCACTCCGCGCGTCGAAGTCCTTCGACCACTGGCCTAGAGTTCCCTGAAGTAGACCGCCACGGGAATCAGCGTGCAGCCAAGGCTCTCGTAAAGCGCGCGGGCATGAAACGGATCTCCGCCGGTTCCGATTTCGACGATCTTCGCCCCGAGAGCCTTCATTCCACGAATTGCGTGCTCGCAAAGTTCGCGGCCGATATGGCCGCCGCGAAAGGCGGGAGTCACCGCGAGGAGGTTGATCGTCCCGCGCTCCCGCAGTGGTTCGACGCTCCAGTCAACATAGCCCGCAACGGAACCTTCATCCTCAGCAACATCCACAAATCGGTGGTCAGCAGGTTTATGCAATTCGGGGATCACCAACGTGTAATCTTCGCGCCGAATCACACGCCAGCCCAATCATTGTCGACCACCCCCGCTCCCCTGGGCCATACGCCCGAACTTGATACGCAGGGGTGCCGGTAAAACCGCGATTTCGGCCTTAGAACACATCCTCAGGGCCGACCGTGGACGTTGCGTACTCCGGACGCCCGGCAGGCCGATAAGTCTGGATGGTGATGCCGCGGGACGTCGTCCGCGAGTTGACCAGCTCGAGCGCGAGGTCCGGACCGGATTCGGGGAACAACCGTGTGCCCTGGCCGACGATCACGGGATAGGTGACCAGCTCGAGCTGGTCGACCAGGTCGTTGGCGAGCAGCCATCGGACCAGGGCACCGCTGCCCGGCACCAGCAGGTCGCCGTCGTAATGTGCCTTCAGCTCGCCGATGGCCGTGGCGAGGTTGCCCGACAGGACGGTCGTGCCCGCCCATTGCGGATCGGCGAGGCTGGTCGATGCCACGTACTTGGGCCGGCTGTTCAGTGCGGCCGCGATCGGGTTCGTGCTCGGATCGATCATCGCTCCCCAATAGGGGGCGAAAATCTCGTATGTCCGCCGGCCGAAGAGGAACGCAGCCGCACCGCCGTAGACCTGGCTGAGATAGTCCCCGGTTTCGGTGTCCAGAAGTGGTATCGCCCATCCCCCGCGCTCGAAGCCGCCTCGGCGATCCTCGTCTGCTCCGCCCAACCCCTGCATCACGCCGTCCACTGAGACGTTGGTCGTGGTCGTCAACCTCATGTCGTTTCACCCCGTCGAACAACGGCCGCGGACCCCTTCTGGATCCACGCTGCTTGCCCTCATTCTCCCAAGCCTTTACGCCCAAGGCGGGGTACCGCCGTCGAACGCTGAGTTAATGGCAAGAGCGGTTCGATCATGACGGCGCCTTCCGTGCGACGATATCCGGATGGAAAAGACCCCGGATGTACTGCGTTTTGCCGCCTTTACCGCCACGTCCGACGGAGGAAATCCGGCAGGAGTAGTCCTGGACGCAACCGGCCTCGACGACGCCGGGATGCAGGCCATTGCGGCCGACATCGGTTATGCGGAAACGGTCTTTGTCACGGAGAAGACCGTTGACGGGGACTCCCGCCGAAACCGTGTGCGGTACTTCTCCCCCATCGCCGAGGTACCGTTTTGCGGCCATGCCACTATCGCTTTGGCTGTCGCTCTGTCAGGTCGTGATGGCGCGGGAACCTTTGTGTTCGATACGAAGGTAAGGCCCGTGGTGATTGAGACTGCGGCCCACGGCGCTGCGGTCACGGCAAGCTTCACGAGCGTGGAACCCCGGGTTGCCGGGTTCCCCGATGGTGTTCTGGATTCCCTGCTCGGGTTGCTCGGCGTGGGCCAAGGCGAACTGCACCCGGGCTACCCTGCGATGGTTGCTTTTGCCGGAAACTGGCACCCCATTCTTGTCTTCGCCGAACGGGACACCTTTGACTCCTTCGCCTTCGACCCGGATGCCATGCGCGCGCTGATCGATGCCCAGGGCTGGGCCGGCACCGTCACGACGCTCTGTGAGATCGGTACAGGCGAGTTCGACTCGCGCAACCTATTCCCGGTAGGAACCATCACTGAAGATCCGGCGACGGGTTCAGCAGCCGCGGCTTTCGGCGCATACCTCCGTTTGCTTTCGCTCGTGGAGACGCCGAGCCGGGTGATTGTGCACCAAGGCAGCCACGTCGGCCGCGCGAGTGTACTCACTGTGGACATTCCTCCGCAGGGCGGAATTGTCGTGAGCGGCGAAGCCGTGGAGATTGCTGAACCCTCGTAGCCAGTCGCGCCACGAAAAACATAGATAGTAAGGCAACCTTTTCAGTTTGCCTTACTATCTGCTAGCGTCATTGTTATGAACCCCCACCCGGATGCAGACGCGGCGGGCATGCTCGAAGCTGCCGCCGAGCTTCGTGTCCTCATTGGCCAGTTGACCCGGCGGCTGCGTGAGCAGTCCCAAGTGGACAACCTGACGAATGCGCAAAAGGCCGTGCTGATCCACTTGGAGCGTGACGGCCGTGCCACGCTGTCTGCGCTCGCCCGCGCCGAGGGAATGCGTCCCCAGTCCATGGGTGCCATCATTTCCGCCCTTTCCGGCGCCGGACTCGTTGAGAGCGGCCCTGATCCGGCCGATGGCCGTCAGAGGATCCTGTCCCTCACAACCGAAGCCCGGGAGAGCATCAGCGCCAGCCGAGCGGCGAAGGCGGATTGGCTTTACCGCACCATCCAGTCCAAACTCACGCCGGACGAGCGGGAACGGTTGCCCGGCGCCATTCACCTACTCAAACGCCTTTTGGAGCCGTGATACATATGACCATCACCACCTTGGACCCACAGACCGCCCTGATCATTGTTGACCTTCAGCGGGGAATAGTTGCCTCCCCGAAAGCTCATCCCCTCGAGCCGGTCGTCCGGAATTCCGCTGCACTCGCGGATGCCTTCCGCAGCCAGGGACTGCCTGTGGTGCTGGTCAACGTCACCGGCGGCGCGCCCGGCCGGACAGATCAAGGCAGCACAGGGGGAAGGGAGTTCCCCGCCGATTTCGCCGAACTGCTCCCTGAACTGAACCAGCAACCAAGCGATCACCTTGTCACGAAGAAGACGTGGGGCGCCTTCACCAACACCGGTCTTGGCGCACTCCTGGAAGACCTTGGGGTGACCCAGGTGGTGCTGACCGGTGTAGCCACCAGCATTGGCGTGGAATCCACTGCGCGGAGCGCCCACGAAGCCGGCCTTAATGTCACTTTGGCCCTCGACGCGATGACCGATCTGACCATGAACGCCCACGAAAACTCCGTCACGACGATTTTTCCCAGACTGGGCGAGACCGGAACGACGCAAGAGATCCTGGACGTGCTCAAAGCCACCCGGTCGTGACCGCGCCCGACGCTGCCCGGCCATCGAGCCTGTCGGCGGACTCGGGCAATTCACCACTGGCTCCCCCACGGAATACGGCCGGCGCCCCGGCTTCAGGCGAAGGGAATCGGCCGTCGAACCCGCTGGGCTGGAGGTTTACAGCACCCCTGCTGCTTGGCTCCACCCTGAACCCGATCAACAGCTCGATGATCGCCACTGCGCTGGTGGGCATCGGGGCTGACTTTCGCTCGAGTCCGGGCGCCACCGCCGGGCTCATATCCGTCCTGTACCTATGCAGCGCAGTGGCCCAACCGACCATGGGGAAACTCTCTGTTCTCTTCGGACCCAGACGCGTATTCCTCTCCGGTGTGGCTATTCTTCTGCTGGCTGGAGTCGTCGGAGTGCTGGCTCCAAACCTGGGCGTGCTGCTCGTTTCGCGGGCACTCATCGGCGTCGGGACCTCAGCGTGCTACCCCACGGCGATGGCGCTGGTCCGCAGGCGAGCCGATGAGTCCGGCATCGGCGTGCCGGGCCGCGTCCTGGGCAACTTTTCGATCGCAGCCCAGGTGACCGCCGTCGTCGGCCTGCCCCTTGGTGGAGTGCTGGCCGGCGCGTTCGGCTGGCGGGCCCTGTTCGCGGTCAACATTCCGCTGGCCCTGCTGGCGTTCACCTTCACTTTGCTCGGAGTGGCGAAAGACGCGCCGGTTCGCAAACAGGGCCTGGGCAGCCTGCTCACAATGCTGGACCTACCGGGGATCGCCCTCTTTGCTGGTGCGATCATCTCGCTGCTGGTGTTCCTTTCGGCGCTCACGACGCCGGCCTGGTGGCTTGCCGTCCTCGCCGTGGTGCTGGCGGGGGTGCTGCTGTTGCGGGAACGGCATGCGCGCAGTCCGCTGATCGACGTCCGGATGCTGGGCAGGAACGGACCGCTGCAGCGTACCTACCTGCGTTCGATCCTTGCCGCACTGGCAACATATGCCTCGATGTACGGGGCCAGCCAGTGGATGGAACAAAGCATGGGACTGAACCCGGCGATGGTAGGGCTGATTCTGATTCCGCTGAGCCTGCTGAGCATCGTCGTGGCACGGGTCGTCTCCGGTCGGGCCTGGGTCCGTTGGCCGTTGATCCTTTCGGGCATCGCTTTGACGCTCTCCGCAGGCGTGATGCTGCTGGTGAACCACGGCTCCGGCGTCGTGCTGCTCATCGGAATGACCCTGCTGCTGGGCCTGACCAACGGTTTCAGCAGTTTCGCCAATCAGGCGGCGCTGTACCTGCAAACGACTGCCGCGGAGATTGCGGTTGCCTCGGGGTTGCTGCGGACGTCAATGTATTTGGGCGCGATCGGGTCCTCCAGCCTCATCGGCATCGCCTTTGGGCCGTCTGCCACCGACGCAGGTTTCCACACTTTGGCCTGGATTCTGGTCGCCATCGGTGCATCGATGGTGGTCCTGACGGCGTTTGACCGCAGCGTTCCGGCCGTCGCCGCGGGGCATTGAGCCCGATGATCAGAAGGGATGACGCAGGCGCGTGCGGGCTTGGCTCGGGGCGGAGCCTTCAAAACCGGCAGTGAATAGCTGACCTAGTTCCCGGCGGGAGCGGAGGCCAAGCTTGGCCAGAACATTCCGAATATGGAAGTTCACAGTTGCCGGCGAAACAAATAGCTGGGCGGCGATTTGCTTATTGGTCATGCCGCGTTCGGCATAGAAGGCGATTTCCCGTTCCCGTCCAGTAAGGGACTCGAATGCGTGGAGGTACGGATTGCCGGGTCTGTCGCTCAGCCCGTCGAGCAACTTCATCGCGCGGCTGAGGTACGGGGCGGCACCGAGTGCAAGGAAGATCCGTACGGCGCCCCTCAGCGCGGTGGCGCCGGCTTTCGTGTTTCCAAGCGAGATGAGCAGCCGGCCAAGATCGAGGTGGGCAATACCCTGCGACAACGGGAAGCGTGATTCCTTCGCCGCGAGCCGGTAGTACTTGGCCGCCTGGTTGGATAGTCCATACGCTTCGCTGACCCTGCCTTCCAACCAGTCCAGCGAGCCATACACCGGCCACCATCCGCGACCGTTCATATCCTTGCAGGCCTGCAACAACGTGTCCGCTTCCTCCGCACGACCTAGTCCGGCCAGGGCGTCAATCCTGTAGCTGTGTGTCGATGGCGTGGCTAAGGTGATCGCCTCGGATGCGTCCAGCTGCTGTTGCCATTCACCTAGGGAACGGGCCCGTTCCAGCCTTGCGAGGCTACTGAGCTCGACTCCAAAAGTGTCATATTCGCTGATTCGGACTTCTTCCGCGCGGCGCAACGCAGCTTCGTATGTATCCGAGCGGCCTTGTACTGCCTCGAGGACCGCGGACATCGAGAAAACGAGGGGGCGGGAGGAGACATCGCTGACATCCAGAGAAAGCAATTGCGCCGTGCGGATCACCGTCAGCATTTCCTGCACCCTCCCCAGCAGGAAATAGCAGTATGCAAGCACGACCCTGGTGTGCCCGATTGCCAGGCCCGCACCGGTTGAAGCGGAGACCTCCATGGCCCTCTCCAGATCGACCGTGGCCTGCTCGATGCCACCAGTCACGCTGAGGAAGCCGGCTCTGCAGGTCAGCGCGTCGGCCAGGGCAGGACTGTCATTCGCACCAGCGATCCGTACACTGAGCGACGCGAAAGCCTTCGAGATCAGGTCCGGATCCTGGGTGCCGCTTGCGCCGATGAGGTTGAATCCATCGAATTGCAGGCCCAGTTCCGTTCCTGACGGCAGGTGCCGAAGCCGGGGGTCGTGGACTGCCCCCTTGGTCTGGCTCAGATGCTCCAGGTACCGGTGCGCTTGGGCAACAGCGACGGCGGTGGAGGACTTGTCGTCGGAGACCATCCGTGAGACGACTATCGCCAACGAAATGTGGGCCCGCAGCAGGGCTTCGTCAGGGTGGTTCAGTTCTTTGGTGATCAGATCTTCGGCAAATTGGCCGACACGGTCCAGATCCGGCCTCATTTGAAGCAACTGCAACAGCGCGAAGTCCCGCACTGCGCCGGGACGCATGGATTGCACCTGAGGCAGAAGGTCCATTACTTCGGCAATGCAATGGTGGACGGACGCAACGATGCAGGCTTCGATGGTGCAGTCGTCCCGGCGGCTTCCGCTGAACCTGTGCATCGCCGAGCGTAGGTATTGCAACGCGAGTTCCGGCTGGCCATCGGCTAAAGCTTGATCGACGCCGGAGGACACCTCGGCAAAAAGTTCGGCCGTCCCGGGTTCCTGCACAAGCAATCGATGCTGCAGAGCAAGTCTCGGATCATCGACTTCGCCTGCAATTGCCCGATGGATGCAAGACAAGCGGTGGCTCTTGAGGTTGTCCCGCACCCCGACAGCGAGCAGATCATGAAACGGGCGCAATTGAACGGTCTGCCCGATCCGTGTGCCCCGGACCAGCCCGCTCGCCAATGCCGCCGCGACATCCGTTGGTTCATTCAAAGCGTCGCCAATTCGCAGCACGCGCTCTTGTTCAATCGGGTCGCGACTGACACACACAAACTCGACGACGGATCGGGCAGGTCCAAGCTCCAATGCGTCGAGCATGGCGGCAAAGGGATTGTTTCCGGGGGCGATATACGGGACCGCGTCGGGCCAGGGGTTCTGGGCGGAATATTCCGGCCCGGCTGCATGCTCCATTGCGGCGTTGATCAACAAGGGAGTACCTCCGGTGCTCCCTCGAAGCCGTTCCGCTGTGCGCGCCGACATCGTTCGATCCCAGACTCGCGCCACGTAATCCTGGACCTGTTCAGGACTCAGCGGTTCGAGGGTGACCCGTTTGACAAAGCCCCAGGACAAGTCATCACACACCATCCGATCGATGGCGGCGGTACCGGGCCCTGAAACACCTGCCAAGACAACTGTGATCCTGTCGTCGGCGAGTCTCTGAAGCACGAACCGCACGGCCTTGGCGGAGCGTTCATCTATCCATTGGGCATTGTCTATGACAATGCAACTAATGTTCTTGGGCCGGGAAGCCAGCGCAGACAACAGTTGGCGGGCGGCAATGACAGGATCTGAGAGGGGATAGGCCTCGCGATGGCCTAGAGCCACAAGAAGCTTGTCAACAAAGGAGAGCGGAAGGGTACTTTCAAAAGTGTCCGCACTGCACGCCACCACGTTCGCCCGCCTCAGGGCATCCATGAGCTGCAAGCACCACGTCGTCTTTCCCACCCCCTGAATCCCGGTGAGCACAACAATCCCGCCACTGTACTGGCGCGTGCGTTTCAGTACAGCGGCGGGAGTGTCATCGTTTGATAGTCCGGGATGTACGACCGTGCGTGACGTCATGCCGCCATATTATGGGCAAATCAAACTCCTCCCTGTGCGCCGCGGGGGCCGCGAAAGTGTGGGGGTCGGCTCCAGAGCCGGAGGAACAAACCCAGGACGAGCGCGGCAACGGCCCCGAGTCCCAATCCGGCAAAGCCCGGACCGTTGGACCCGGTGTACGCCAGGTTGCCAAACGACGCCGTCGACCCAACGGGCAAGACCACCGTGGACGACGCCGTGCCCGGCGCGCCGGGTACTGCTTCCGGAACCGTGGGCACGACCGGAGCCGTCACGGCAACTGAAGCCGGCGCTCCCGAAGCGGGCAGGAAATAGGTGTCGCCTGAGTAGTCCACTTTTATTTCGTGGTTCCCCGTGGACAGCGCCGGAAGGGTGACAGCGGCCGAGCCGGAGACCAGGGTCACCGCAGGCAGCCGGACCTGGTTGTCAACTGTCAAAATGACGGTTCCGCCAGGCTGCACCGGAAGCGGACTGCTCGCCGTGACGTTTACCCGTACGTCCACGGTTCGGCCTTCCAGGACGGAAGTTGACGATGGAACAAGAAGGACGGTCGCCTGGGCCCGCGCGGCGTTCACTTGAACCGTGACCGGTTCAGCGGACTTGAAGTTGGTGTCGCCGTCGTAGCTGAGTTGAACTGCGCGATTACCCTCAGCCCAGGGGATCGCGGTGGTGAAGCCACCTCGCGAATCCAAGGGCGCCGTTCCGAGAACGTTGCCGTTGAAACTCAAAGTCACTTGCCCCGTGGGCACAGCAGGCGCAGAAGCGCTCGAAGCAATCGCGACCTTCGCGATCGCCGCGGCCATGTCAGCCGACACCGTACCCGTTATCGTAGCGGGCTTGCTCAGCAGATCGGCGGAAACCGTCGTATTGACGATCCGCGTTGCGAGAGGCTGTACGAGTTGGGTCAGGGATGCCGTGGAGGACTGGAATTTGTAGGAATCAGTGTTGCGTGGGCGGTAATTGAAGGTGAGAGCGTGGGAACCCGCGGGTAGGTCGATTGCTCTGATGGTGGCAGTTCCAGCGGCGTCGACAGGAACTGTTGCAAGCTCCGTGCCGTTATTGTCCGTGACCGCAACCTCGCCGCTTGGAACCACCCCGCCAAGGTCGGAGTTGACGACTGTTGCGACGTAGCCGCCGGGAGTGCCGAAGATGGAAAGATTCGTCGTCGCGACGACGCCGGTGGTTGTTGCGTAGTCGGGGGTGTACCAGATGCTGACCCGGCCGCTACCCGCGTTGTAGCCCCTGATCACGTTGCTCGCGGTTGGGACAACGTAGCTGCTGCCGCCACCGCCGCCACCGCCTCCGGCGCCACCTACGCGGCTGCCAAGAGCACCTGAACCACTGAGCCAACCGCCGCCGCCACCGCCTCCACCACCGCCGCTGGATGAATTTCCAGCTCCGCCACCGCCGGTTCCCGCTGTGCCGCTAGGCCCGATAGCCCCAGAGTGAGCGCCAGGTGCCCCGCCCGCACACCACCCGTCAGCTGACTGGCCATTCTGGTTGGCGGCACCGCCGGCACCGCCATTGCAGTACACGAAAGCAGCTCCGTGTCCTGCGCCCCCGCCGCCACCCGCGGCGACAACAAGGGGTGTCCCTTGCCCGTTGACTACGGCACTCGCGCCGCCGCCACCGCCGCCAGCAGATCCAGCGAGGGAACCGGTACCACCTGAACCTCCGCGAATGAAACCCAGTCCCCCGCCGCCTGGGTTGTGTCGCGACCCTGTTCCCCCGCCAGGTGTTGATGCGTAAATCTTCAGTGTCTCGCCGGGCGTCACTTGCAGCGTGGCGCGAATGTCGGCCCCTGCTCCGCCAGGACCATCATTGCTCACAACAAAAGCGGTACCAGGAATATTGATTGGTCCGCCACCGCCGCCGGCGGAGCCCCAGGCCCGGATATCGATGGAGCGCACACCGGCCGGTACGATCCACGTGTCTCCATTGACGTTGGCGAAGTCTCGTTTGGTGGGAGTTGGATCCGGAGCGACGGAAAGCTCTGTTGACGCAGCATTTGCAGGAGGAGCGCTGAGCCCTACAGCTCCAACGGCACCCGCGAGCAGGAAGATGGACAATTGCACAGCCAACGGCTTGCGTGCTGAAAGAGGCCTCATACCGGGAACACTAGGTACGGGACGCTGCCAAGCCCTTCGGCGGGATCAAATACTATTCACAACGAATAGGTGATTCCCCCTCAGCTGTTTGCTGAAACCGCGGTCCCCAGGCCAAGCGCGGTAAGGATCGCGGCAGAGGTCCGTTCGAGTGCTTTCGTCACAGATGGCCTCTTCAGCCAGAGAACGGCCTTGGTTGCCACCAAAGACAGGATTCCGAGGTAGAGCATCGAAATTGCGAAGTCGATGACTCCGAGCATCATCGTCAGCCCAAGGGATGCTTCCCCGGGAGGAAGGAACTGGGGCACTACGGCGAGGAAAAACAGACCCACTTTGGGGTTGAGCATGCACGAAACAAGTCCCGCGAAGAAACTCGAGCGCAGTTTGGGGCCCGTCCCCGGGGCATCCTCTTCCTGACGGGTTGGCTGCCCGCGCCGGCTGTGGATAAAGGCGCTGATCCCCAGGTAAATCAGATAAAGGCCACCGATGATCTTCACTACCCGGTAGGCCTCGGCCGACTGCTCCAGCAGGGCTGCCAATCCAATGCCGACAAGCCCTGCCCAAAAGATACTGCCTAGTGAGGAACCGAGACCTGCTGAGAGGCCAGTCTTGACGTTTGACAAGCTGTACCTCAGGACGAGGAACGAGTCAGGGCCTGGAGTGAGGGCCAAAATTACGCACAACCCGACGAACGCCGCAAGTGAACTCAGAGTCATGTTCCCATTCAATCATTGCGTGGCATCTGCACCGGGTGCCGCGGGCCTCACGGCAGCTTCCCAGACCCCCCGGCTACAATGGGGCCGTCCGTATTTCCCCTCGAGAGGTAGTTCCCTTTTGGTCACTCGCCACGATGCACCCAGCCCGGAGCCGGGTCAGTCACCCCCTGTAGCCTACCCGGGCCAGGGGAAGCTGGCTGCCCGCAGCCGGCGGTTCAGCTTTCGCCGTTCGCCCCGCTGGTTCAAAATCACCAGCGCCGCGGTGGCTGTCTTGCTGATCGCAGTCATCGCGTTTGGAGGGTATTGGGTATGGCGCCTTCAGTCCAACATCTCGTCGTCCGCACTCGGCGCCGGAGGCGTCAGAACGGAAGGTCCGGTGGACGACAGCAAGGACCGGCTTCAAATCCTCGTTCTGGGTACTGATACCAGGAGCGGGAAGAACGGGCAGTTCGGTACCACCGACCAATCCTCCGGCTACGGCCAGTCCGACGTCATGATGTTGCTGGATATCTCCGCGGACAACAACCATGTCAACGTCATCAGTTTCCCCCGGGACTTGTTGGTCGACGTTCCGGCTTGTACTGACAGCAAAACCGGCAAGCAATACCCCGAGCGGCAAAATGCGATGATCAACAGTGCGATGGCCGAGGCCGGCATCGGTTGTGCTGTTGACACCGTCAACAAGCTCACGGGTTTGGAGGTTGACCACTTCATGATGGCCGACTTCAATGCCGTGACCGAACTCTCCAAGGCCGTCGGCGGCGTCGACGTCTGTGTGAGCACTGCGGTCAACGACCCCGACTCCGGATTGCATTTGCCCAAGGGCACCTCGCAGGTGGAAGGCGACCAGGCCCTGGCCTTCCTGCGCACGCGCCATGCATTTACCGACGGCGGAGACCTCGGACGGATCAAGGCGCAGCAATCGTTCCTCGGTTCCCTCGTGCGGAAGCTCAAGGCTGACGGAACGCTCGGAAACCCGCAGAAGATGCTGGGCATCGCCGATACAGTCACGAAGAACCTCACCGTCGACAACGGACTCGCCTCGGTCCCCGCCCTGTTGACCATCGCGGGCAGGCTCAAGAACATTGACCCGGCCAAGGTCAACTTCATCACCGTGCCCAACGTCCCGGCGGCGTCCGATCCCAACCGGCTCGACCTCGACCAACCGGCAGCGAGCAACTTCTTTGCTGCGCTGACAAAGAGCGCCGACCTCAGCCAGCCCGCGCCAAGCGCCGCGGCGTCCCCGGCTCCATCGACGGGAACTCCGAAAGCCGCATACGACAAGGCGCTTCAACCGATCACCGTCGCCAATGGAACGGGTGTGACCGGCAGAAGCCAGGAGATCGGATCCGTTCTCTCCGCCGGGGGCTTCACGAAGCTGGCCAAGATCCAGGCCGATAGCAGGCCACAGACCATGGTCTATTACGGTGCAGGCTTTGCCGACGTTGCCGCGGATGTCGCCGCAATGTTCGGGTTGCCGGCGACGAGCGTGCAGCAGGTCGCCAGTGTCCAGGGAGTCCAGCTCTACGCCGGGCAAGACTTCGCTACCGGGGACAAGCCGACACTTCCGGCGCCCAAGCCTAACGATGTGGTTGCCCAGACCGCCCAGGACCAGACCTGCCAGACAACCAACCCGGTCGGATAGCCGGAAGACAAAGCGCCCTCCGCCCCGCATTGCGGGACGGAGGGCGCTTCCTGTTTTTGTGCTACTGAGGTTGCTCTCCCGAAACGTTGACCAGCCATGCAATGCCGAATTTATCGGTCAGCATCCCGAATATGTCCCCCCACGGTGCCTTCTCCATCGGCACGGTCACCGTCCCGCCGTCGGCCAGTCCGTCCCAATAGCCGCGAAGTTCCGCTTCGTCGTCGCCACTGAGCGACACCGAGATGTTGTTTCCCGGGCTGTACTCCATGCTATTGGGGGTGTCTGCGGCCATAAGCAGCAATCCGTTGTCTGTTTTGAGTGCCGAGTGCATGATCTTGTCGCTTTCGGCGGGGTCTTCGCTCGCGTGGAACTCCGCGAAGGTGCTTTGGGTCAGCTCGCCGCCGAAGACCGACTGGTAGAAGGACATGGCCTCCTTGGCGTTGTCCCGAAAGCTGATGTAGGGGTTGAGGCTCGTGGTCATTACATGGCTCCTCAGTGATTGGGGGCAGCACGATCAGCTACCTTTTCGTCATGCTAACAGCGCCGGCCGGGACCATCTACAGCCAGATTCTTTCTTGCCCGACGGCGGCTGTGCCGGTTTCATGCGCCGCTTGCCTCGCGGCCGACGAGGCCCACTGTGTTGCCCTCGCTGTCCTTGATGAAGGCCATCCATTCATCGGTTCCTGCCGGCCCGAGGCTTCCGTCGACGTGGCTATACACTAATTGCGGCTCCTGGATGATCTTGGTCCCTGAGGCGCGGAGTTCTTCAACAGAGAGCCGGAGATCGGCTACGTCAAGGTAGATCAGCGACGACGGGGCGCCTCGATCCAGGAGGAGCCGGACGCCGTCGAGGTCGAAGAAGAGCAGGCCGGGCGGATCGAATCTTCCGCTCGGTTCACTGCCCAGCAGCCGGGAGTAAAACGCCGATGCCCGGTCGAGGTCCACCGCCCGCTGGGCAACCTGGACCAGCCTCATGTTGTACCTCCGGGGATAGGGGCTTCAAGTGTCGTAGCCACATCCTCCGCGGTACTCAGTGCTGGTTCAAGATTCCTGCGGCACCTTCGGTTCGAGTTCGGCATCAGTGCGGGATAGTGTCGTGTCCATGCCTGCTGCAAAACCCGCCCTGGTCCGCACTGCCCTCATCGCCGGACTGGCCGACGCCGTTTTCATTCTTGTTTTCGCGGCCATCGGCCGCGACGCGCACCAGCGCGCAGATGTGCTGACCGGGGTCTTTGCCACGGCTTGGCCGTTTCTTGCCGGTGCCGCGATCGGTTGGCTCGCTGTGAGGGCCTGGCGGGCACCCTTCCGGATCTGGCCGGCCGGCGTCGCCGTATGGATTGGAACCGTGGCCGGGGGCATGCTTTTGCGTGCGGCTACCGGACAGACTGTGGTGCTCGCGTTCATCATTGTCGCCTTGATCAGCTTGGCGATCCTGCTGCTTGGCTACCGCGCCGTGATCGCCCTCGTGGTGCGGGTCCGTCGACGGAGCCGCCAGTCCTAAGAACCCGCCGATGGACTAGGCTTGCTACGTCCACTGCTGCACTTCGGAAAGGCTGCCCCCAGTGATCACCGCTTTTGTCCTGATCAAGACCGACGCTTCACGCATCCCGGAGACGGCCGAGGAGATCTCCGCCATCCAAGGGATCAGCGAGGTCTACTCCGTCACAGGGGAATGGGACCTTATTGCCGTGGCGCGCGTGGCGAAGCATGAGGAATTGGCGGACGTCATCGCCGACAAACTCTCCAAGGTCCCCGCAGTGGTTCACACCACCACGCACATCGCCTTCCGCGCCTACTCACAGCATGATCTGGACGCCGCGTTTTCGCTGGGTTTCGAGCAGTAACCGCCGGAATCCTGGCGCCTTGCCTAGCTTTGGCTGAGTCCGACCCACGTGTCGAGGACCCGGGTGGCCGCTCCGGAATCAATGGATTCCGCAGCCCGCAGCCAGGCCGACTTCATTCGTTCCAGGAAGGGTCCGTCGGCGGCAGTGTCGAAGGCCACCAGGCCTGCGGCGGCGTTGAGGACTACTGCGTCCCGGACCGGGCCCGGCTTCCCGTCAAGTACTTCGCGCACGACGGCGGCATTCGCCTCGGCGTTGCCGCCTCGAAGATCGGCGACGGTCGCCGCAGCGATCCCAAGAGCGGCCGGCGAGAACCGCTGCTCGGTGACTTGCCCGTTCCTGATTTCCCACACCGTGGATGGACCTGTGGTGGTGAGTTCATCGAGGCCGTCTTCCCCACGGAACACCAATCCGCGGCTCCCCCGGCGCGCCAGGACCCCGGCGATCAACGGAGCCATGGTGGCGTTGGCAACACCCACGGCTGAAGCCTGGACGTGGGCCGGGTTGGTCATCGGTCCCAGGAAGTTGAAGGCCGTGGGGATGCCAAGTTCCGCCCGCACAACACCGGTATGCCGGAATGACGGGTGGAATACCTGGGCGAAACAGAATGTGATCCCCGCCTCTTCGGCGTTGCGGGCTACGCGCTCGATCGGCAAGTCGAGCCTCACGCCCAAGGCTTCCAGGACATCGGCGGAGCCCGACGACGACGACGCCGCCCGGTTCCCGTGCTTTACGACGCGCGCTCCCGCGCCGGCTGCCACAAGGGCAGCCATCGTCGAGATGTTGACCGTATTGAGTCGATCGCCGCCGGTTCCCACAATGTCAAGCTTTTCGCCCGGAATGCTCACGGGTTTGGCGTTGGAGAGCATCGCCTCGACCAATCCGGTGACTTCATCCACTGTTTCGCCTTTGGCGCGCAAGGCAACCAGGAAACCGGCGATCTGGGAAGGGGCGGCTTCCCCGGACATGATCGTGTTCATGGCCCATGCTGTGTTCCCGATCGAGAGGTCATGCCCGTTGATCAATGCCGAGATGAGTCCGGGCCACGAGTTGCTTGCCTGCTCTGCAGATGCCTGTGAAGTCACCACTTGATGCTATCGATCCACCCGGCTCCGTGACCAATGCTAAGGACGCCGGGAACTTTTCCGCGCGAATTCGCGTGTTTGTAGAAAAAGTCTCCCCAAATGGCGGTTCGCATTGGGAAGTCCGGACTTTTACAGACATAATGTCTTTGTGACATCTGCGACCCATGCCCCCAGTACCCCGGCGCACCCGACGCTGAATCGCCCCAATTTGGTTTCCGTTGGAACCGTTGTGTGGCTTTCCAGTGAGTTGATGTTCTTCGCCGGTCTCTTCGCCATGTACTTCACCCTGCGCTCCACGTCAGGCGCGTTGTGGGCGGAAGAAACCGGCAAGCTCAACTTCCCGTTTGCGCTTGTAAACACGATCGTCCTTGTGTCAAGTTCCTTTACTTGCCAGATGGGCGTCTTCGCTGCCGAGCGACTTGAGCCGCGCCGTCGAGGTGGTGTGCTGCAGTTCACCCGCTGGGGTATGAACGAATGGTTCATCCTGACGTTCATCATGGGCGCCTTCTTCGTTGCCGGCCAGACCACCGAATACGCAATGCTTGTGTCCGAGCACGTGACGCTCTCGGCCAACGCCTACGGTTCCTCGTTCTACATGACAACCGGCTTCCACGGTCTCCACGTCATCGGCGGGCTCATCGCCTTCCTGTTCATCATTGGCCGCGCATACGCCGCCAAGAAGTTCGGACACTTTGAAGCGACCTCGGCAATCGTCACCTCGTACTATTGGCACTTCGTGGATGTTGTGTGGATCGGCCTCTTCCTGGTCATCTACGTCCTCAAGTAGCCCGGCACCGACTCTTGTTCCACAAGAGGATGAATTTTAAAGAAGCGGCTCATGGAGCCGACGCAGGATCGAATAAAGGAACCACCACGTGAAGGCACTCTCGCAGAAGCGACGTCATCCACTGGCAGCCATTGCGCTGCTGTTGTTGGGACTCCTCGTCACTGGTGGGCTTTACGCCGTTGCCACAACGGTCAACCAGGCGAAGGCAGACACCACTACCTTCAGCGCCAGCGACGCCCAGGAAGGTGGCAAACTCTTTGCCGCAAACTGTGCCACCTGCCACGGCATGGGCGCGAGCGGAACCAAGGACGCTCCGTCGCTGGTCGGCGTGGGCGCTGCTGCAGTTGATTTCCAGGTTGGCACCGGCCGTATGCCCATGCAGATGAACGGACCCCAGGCCCAGGAAAAGCCAAGGCAGTTCAACGACCAGCAGACGCAGCAGCTGGCGGCTTACGTCGCTTCGCTCGGCGCCGGCCCGGCCATTCCCGATGCATCGCTGCTCGACGAAAAGGGAGATGCCGCCAAGGGTGGCGAACTCTTCCGCGTGAACTGTGCGATGTGCCACAACGCTGCAGCCGCCGGGGGTGCCTTGACCCGTGGAAAGTTCGCTCCGGCACTCGCAGGGGTCTCGGGACAGCACATCTACGAAGCCATGGCCACTGGTCCGCAGAACATGCCCGTCTTCAACGACGCCAATATCTCTCCTCAGGGCAAGCGCGACATCATCACCTTCCTGAAGACGATCGAAGCCAACGGCTCGCCTGGTGGGAACGACCTCGGTGCGCTGGGTCCGGTTTCCGAAGGTCTCTTCGTCTGGGTCGCAGGCCTCGGCGTCATCATCGCCTTCACCATCTGGCTGACGTCCCGCACTTCGTAGGACAGACGCACTAAAGCTTCTGCTGTCCCCGCAGCAGTTTTGAATTGAACATTAACCCGGTTCCGGCCGGGACAACGAGAGAAGGATGAGGCGAATTATGGGCAACCATAGTGACGGCAGTCCGAACCACTCGGGCACCGTAGCTACGGCTGGTCAGAATGTTGTGGAGAAGTTCCAGGATCCTGGGCTTCCTCCGCACCGTTTGCGCCTGGCTGACACGGATCCGAGAGCCGCTAAGCGAGCCGAACGGCAGGTAGCCATACTGTTTGGCATCTCCGTCATCGGCACGGTGATCTTCCTGGTGTCGTACTTTGCCATCGATCTGCACACGGATGGATCGATCGCAACGATCCGCAACCAAAACCTGTTGCTTGGCCTTGGCACCGCATTCGCGATGCTCGGGATCGGCACCGGCATCGTGCACTGGGCCAAGGCCCTCATGCCGGACCACGAAGTGTCGGAAGAGCGTCATGCCATCCGCACTGAAGAAGACCGTCAGGCCGCCGTGCGGATCGTCGAGGACATCGTCGAGGAAACCGGCATCAAGCGTCGACCGCTGATCCGCAACACCCTTCTGGGTGCCGTGGCACTGGCGCCCCTCCCGGCTTTGGCAGTATTCGGTGACCTTGGTCCCCGCCCGGACAACACGCTCGCGCACACCATGTGGGCTCCCCAGGACGGCAAGCTCAAGCGCCTTACCCGCGACCCCGACGGAACTCCGATCAAGGCATCGGACGTGACCATCGGTTCTGCATTCCACGTGATCCCGGAAGGCCTCAACGAACTCCAGGAGGGCAAGCTCAACGCGAAGGCCAAGGCCGTCGTTTTGCTCATGCGCCTCAACCCGGATGACTTGACGATTTCCAAGGGCCGCGAAACCTGGAGCTACAACGGAATCGTTGCCTACTCCAAGATCTGCACCCACGTCGGTTGCCCCGTTGCTCTTTATGAGCAGCAAACGCACCACCTGCTGTGCCCGTGCCACCAGTCAACCTTCGACCTCGCCAAGGAATGCAAGGTTATCTTCGGCCCCGCCAGCCGTCCGCTCCCCCAGCTGCCCATCGCGGTAGATGCTGAGGGCTACCTCGTAGCCACGAGCGATTTCAAAGAACCTGTAGGACCGAGTTACTGGGAGCGTGACGAGCATGAGCGCCTCATCAACAGCTGAAGTCCCCTTCGTACCTAAAACCAAGGTTGGCCGGATTACGGACTTCGTTGACGAGCGCGTCGGCGGATCCGGAATCCTGCGTGAATTCGGCCGGAAGGTCTTCCCGGACCACTGGTCCTTCATGTTCGGTGAGGTGGCGCTGTATTCCTTCGTCATTCTCCTGATGTCGGGGACCTTCCTGACGTTCTTCTTTGACCCGTCCATGGCTGAGACCCACTATTCGGGCTCATACACTCCGCTGACCAATGTCGAAATGTCCGCCGCGTACAACTCGTCGCTGAACATTTCCTTCGACATCCGCGGCGGCTTGTTCTTCCGCCAGGTCCACCACTGGGCGGCTTTGCTGTTCGTGGCATCGCTTGGTGTACACATGCTGCGCGTTTTCTTCACGGGCGCTTTCCGCAAGCCGCGTGAAATGAACTGGGTGGTGGGCGGTGTCCTGCTCATCCTGGCCATGGCTGAAGGCTTCACGGGATACTCGCTTCCCGATGACCTGCTCTCCGGTAACGGCCTGCGAATCATCGACGGTGTCATCAAGTCCATCCCGGTGATCGGAACGTACATCTCGTTCTTCCTCTTCGGAGGCGAGTTCCCGGGAACAGCCATCATCGGCCGGCTGTACGTGCTGCACATCCTGCTCGTCCCGGCCATGATTCTGCTGATGATCGTCATCCACCTCTTCATGGTGGTTGTGCACAAGCACACGCAGTACCCTGGCCCGGGTCGCAACGACGGCAACGTCGTCGGTTACCCTCTGGGACCGGTTTACGCTGCAAAGGCCGGCGGCTTCTTCTTCATCGTGTTCGGTGTCGTCGCGCTCATGGCTGCGATGTTCACGATCAACCCGATCTGGAACTACGGGCCGTACGATCCCTCCCCCGTGTCGGCAGGTACCCAGCCTGACTGGTACATCGGCTTCGTCGATGGTGCCCTGCGACTCATGCCTGGCGTTGTCAACGATTTCCACTTCGAATACATCATCTTCGGCCATGTGCTGACGCTGAATGTGCTGCTGCCGGCATTGGTTCCCGCAGGCATCATTTTCACGGTTCTGTTCATGTACCCGTGGATCGAACGCTGGATCACCAAGGACAACCGTGAGCACCACGTCCTGGACCGTCCGCGTAACGCTCCTACCCGTACTGCCATTGGCGTCGCAGGCTTTACCTGGTACTGCGTCATGTGGGCCGCTGCCGGCTCGGACCTCATCGCAACGCACTTCCACGTTGCCCTGAACGACGTCACGTACTGGCTGCGTACGCTGTTCTTCATCGGCCCGATCATTGCATTCATGGTGACGAAGCGCGTGGCCCTTGCTCTGCAGCGCAAGGACCGCGAGATCGCCCTGCACGGCCGCGAAACGGGCCGCATCGTGCGCCTGCCGCATGGTGAATTCATTGAGGTACACGCACCGCTGGACGACTACAAGCACTACAAGCTTGTGGGCTTCGAGTCGCCTTCCCCGTTGCCGGCCGAGCCGAACGAGCACGGTGTGGTCACGCCGAAGGAGAAGCGCCGCGCGGCATTGTCCAAGTGGTTCTTCGAAGACCGTGTTGCTCCGGCAACGCCGGCCGAGCTTGAAGCCGCTCACGGACACGGCCACCATGAGGCCATCGAATCCGGCGAAGAGCACAAGAGCCTTAGCCACTAGCTCCCGCAGATAGCACAGAGAAGGCCCCGTCCACGTGGACGGGGCCTTCTCTCGTTGTTCGGGCTTTCAAGCGCTCGGTTCCCTGGCTTTGGGCTAGTGGGTGCGGTACCCCGTGGATTGGCTTCGGGTGGACCGCACGCCCGGACGCTGCAACGGGACCCACAACTTGTACCGGTCGGCACGGTAGTACGACACGGAGTAGTCCACCATGGCGCGGGCAACGAAAGCATGGCGCTGAATCTTGAGCAACGGAGTACCGACATCTACGTTCAAGAGCCGCGCTGTTGATGGCGAAGCTGCCGTTGCTTCAATCATGTCCTCTCCCCACTCCATCACCAGTCCGTACTTCTCACTCAGCACGTTGTACAGGGAAGTGGGAGGCGCATCGTCCAAAAGACCTGGCACGCGATGGGCAGGGATGAAGTTCTCGTCCACGCTCATGGGCTCGTTGTCAGCGAGGAGGAGCCGCCTGAAGCGGACCAACGGCGTCCCTTCCTCCAGCTGGAGTTCCCTCGCCAGGAAGGCGCTGGCCGAGATTTGTTCAAAGCTCAGGACCTTGGCTGCCGGAACCATGCCGCGGCGTTGCATTTCCTCGCTGTACGACGTGAGCTTCACCTGGAGGTCCAGCTTCGGTTTGCGGACGAAAGTTCCCAGTCCAACCACACGTTCAATGACTTCCTCGCCGACGAGGGCATCAATGGCCTGCCGCACCGTCATCCTGGCAAGTCCGAATCGTTCGGAGAGGTCCCGCTCCGAAGGCAACGCCGCACCGGGCTTGCAGGACTCGGAGATATAGCTGCGCAGGATCTCGCGCAGTTGAACGTAGATGGGAGTGCCGCTCTTGCGGTCGATCTCCCCCGCAATACGTGTTGCGTCAGTCGGCACGACGGTCTCCGGCCACGAAATCTCTCATGAAATAAGCGTAGGGCAATCCTCCGGCAGGTCTAGACCAGCTGGGCTCTGCGAACTGGGCCGTCCCGCGGCAGCGCTAGGCTTGTAGGGATCAAAATCGCAGTCGGCATCTGGCCGTCCGAGTCAAAGGAGCCGGTTTGCCCGAGCACAAAGCCATCGTCGCCGCAGAGATCGGCCTTCATGCACGGGCTGCTGCCGTATTCGTGCGGGCTGTGACGGCCACGGGCCTTCCGGTGATGATCCGCAAGCCCGGCCAACAAGCGGTTGATGCCCGGTCTTTGCTCGAGGTGATGACCGAAGATTTCGGCCACGGGTGCGAGGTGGTTCTGTCGGTCTCCGGAGAAGCGCTACAAGCCGGCCGCACGCTTGATGAGGTCAACGATGCTTTGGCCGCGCTTTCGGCCGTTCTGGAGGCCGTGGAAGGTCAGTGAACGGGCAAGCACGCTGACGACGCACCTGGTGTGTCATCCGGATAGAACGACGGCGGGCCCCACCACGTGGTGGGGCCCGCCGTCGTTGTTCAAGTACTTCTAGTGCGCGTGGTCTCCGCGGCTGTATTCGAAGACCCAGCCGACCAGGGCTACGACAGCAAGACCGGCGGCGACGAACGTGATCCAGAAACCTACGGCCAGGCCAAGGAACCCGCCGGCGCAGGCCAGGCCGAGCACCAGCGGCCACCAGCTCCAGGGGCTGAAGTGTCCCTGCTCGCCGGCGCCTTCGTGGATCTCAGCATCCGGACGGTCCTCCGGACGCATGCCGATGCGCCTGCCCGTGAAACCGAGATAAGCGCCGATCATGCCTGCCAGGCCACCGACCAGGAGGATACCTAGGGTGCCAACCCACTCAGACCAGTGGGTCAGGAAACCATAGACCAGCGCCACCGGTACGAAGAAAAAACTCCCGGCTCCAAAAATCCAAGATTCGATTTTCATTTAGCGTCCTTCTGATCAGCGTTGCCGAGCACCTTTGCTGCCGGCGCAGGGCTCTCTGCAGTGTGATGCTGGGCAAGTTCCGGGTGGTGGAGGTCCAAGGCAGGACGTTCGGAACGAATGCGGGGCAGAGAGGTGAAGTTGTGTCGCGGCGGCGGACAGGATGTGGCCCACTCCAACGAGGCACCAAAGCCCCAGGGATCGTCGACTTCTACCTTTTTGTTGCTGCGCCACGTGATGTAGACATTCCAGAAGAATGGCAGGAGCGATGCGCCGAGCACGAAGGATGAAATCGTGGAGAACTGGTTCATCCACGTGAAGCCGTCCTGCGGCAGGTAGTCGGCATAACGCCGGGGCATGCCCTCTACGCCGAGCCAGTGCTGGATCAGGAAGGTGCCGTGGAAACCCAGGAACAGGAGCCAGAAGTGGATCTTGCCGAGCCGTTCGTTGAGCATCTTGCCGGTCCACTTTGGCCACCAGAAGTAGAAGCCTGCGAACATCGCGAATACCACCGTGCCGAAGACCACGTAGTGGAAGTGCGCCACGACGAAGTAGGAGTCCGAGACGTGGAAATCCAGCGGCGGGGAAGCCAGGATGATGCCGGTCAGGCCGCCGAAGAGGAACGTGACCAGGAAGCCGATGCTCCAGAGCATGGGAGTCTCGAAGGTAATCGAGCCCTGCCATAGGGTGCCGATCCAGTTGAAGAACTTCACGCCGGTGGGTACCGCGATCAGCATCGTCATGAAGGAGAAGAACGGCAGCAGCACCGATCCGGTGACGTACATGTGGTGCGCCCACACGGTCACCGACAGGGCGGCGATGGCAATGGTCGCATACACAAGGCCCTTGTAGCCGAAGATCGGCTTGCGGCTGAAGACCGGGAAAATTTCAGAGACGATGCCGAAGAACGGCAAGGCAATGATGTAAACCTCAGGGTGGCCGAAGAACCAGAACAGGTGCTGCCACAAGACAGCTCCGCCGTTCTCCGGGTCGAAGATGTGGGCTCCGAAGCGACGGTCAGCGCCGAGGGCGAAGAGCGCGGCGGCGAGCGGCGGGAACGCCATGAGAACCAGGATGGCCGTCACCAGGGTGTTCCAGGTGAAGATCGGCATGCGCCACATCGTCATGCCGGGAGCGCGCATGCAGATGATCGTGGTGATGAAGTTGACCGCACCCAGGATTGTTCCGAAACCGGACAACGCCAGGCCGAAGACCCAAAGGTCACCACCCACGCCCGGGGTGAACGTGGTGTCTGACAAAGGTGCATAGGCGAACCAGCCGAAGGATGCGGCGCCCTGCGGGGTGATGAAGCCGGAAACGGCGATGGTGGAGCCGAAAAGGAAGAACCAGAAGGCCAACGCGTTCAACCGCGGGAAGGCAACATCGGGGGCACCGATCTGCAGCGGCATGACGACGTTTGCGAAGCCGGCGAAGAGCGGCGTCGCAAACATGAGCAGCATCACGGTGCCGTGCATCGTGAAGAGCTGGTTGTACTGTTCCTTGGTCTGCAGGATCTGCATGCCGGGCTCGAACAGCTCCGCACGCATCAGGAGCGCCATAACGCCGCCCAGGCAGAAGAACACAAAGGACGCGATCAGGTACATGTACCCGATGGTCTTGTGGTCCGTGGAGGTGATCCAGTTGACGACGATACGTCCCTTGGACTTCGGTACTACCGGAGCGTCAAGGACTCCGGCGGATTGAGTGTAAGTAGCCACGTCGCTTCCCTTAATTCTTTGCGTTCAGGTTCGGGTTGCGGTCGTACTTCGAATCGAGAAGACCGGTGTTGCCGCTCTGGCGAAGCTGGTCCATGTGAGCCTGGAACTCAGCATCGGAAACGACCTTCACGCGGAACAACATCTCAGAGTGGTATTCACCGCAAAGTTCGGCGCACTTGCCGTCATAGGTGCCCTCCTTGGTGGGGGTCAACCTGATGTAGTTGGTCTTGCCGGGAATCACGTCGCGCTTCTGCAGGAAGGCCGGAACCCAGAAAGAGTGGATGACGTCGCGGGAGTTGAGCTCGAGGTCAACCGACTTGTTCACGGGAAGGTACAGCGTCGGCAGCTGATTCAGGTCAATCGCGTTGCCCGTGAGGTGGGCCTGGACTCCTGCTTCGTGAAGGTCGTCAGTGATGACCGAGCCCTTGACGTAGTTAAAGTCCCAAGCCCATTGCTTGCCGCGGACGTCGATGGTGACGTCGGCCGGCTTGGAGCGATCATCAATCGCCTGCTGGTCCTGGTTGGTGAAGTAGAAGAACACCAGCACCATGAACAGCGGAATGGTCAAATAAAAGACCTCCAGAGGGAGGTTGTAGCTAAGCTGCTTCGGGAAACCCGTGGTGCCTTTGCGGCGCCCGTAGGCGATGATGCACCAGACCAGCAGGCCCCAAGTAATAATGCCGACTACGAGGGCGGCGATCCATGAGTTGACCCAGAGGTCCATGATCCGATCGGTGTTGCTGGTGGTGCCACGTTCCGTGGGCAACCAGCCTTTTTCTACCTCTGGTGAACATCCGGTCAAAACCAACGCGCCGGCTAGTGCCAAGCCAGTGATCGAGGTGATCTTTATGCGTCGGCTGCCGGTTCGGTTCTGCGAACTCACAGACGGCCCTTCCTCTTGTTGCTGCAGCCCGGCAGGCGGAAGGCCCACCGGGCACACTAAAGTTTTACTACCCGATGTAGAGCTTACCGCTACCGAGCGGTTTTCGCCGACATGCTGGCCCAGTGCGTCGGCCCGGGTTTAACCCGTTCCTGAACTGGGCCAACAGTCTGCAAATGCCCGGGTTAGTGGAACGAATCGCCGCAGGCGCAAGACCCGCCGGCGTTGGGGTTGTCGATGGTGAAGCCCTGCTTCGAGATCGTGTCCTCGAAGTCGATGCTGGCGCCGCTCAGGTAAGGCACGCTCATCTTGTCGACAACCACTTCGACGCCGTCATAGTCGCGGACGGCATCGCCGTCGAGCAGGCGCTCGTCGAAGTAGAGCTGGTAGATCAGGCCCGAGCAGCCGCCCGGCTGAACAGCGACGCGGAGCCGCAAGTCCGTGCGGCCTTCTTGTTCGAGAAGGCTCCGGACTTTACCTGCGGCAACATCGGTCAACTTGACCTCGTGCTCAGGAAGCTCGGCGCCTGCGAGCTGCGCTTCGGTGCTGTTTTCGTTGGTTGCAGTGCTCATTGGCCTACCTTCTTATGACGCTCTTGGCGGCTGCGCCTTCGCGCTGCCTGCCCTTACCCAAATACGTGCGGGTTATAGCTACATGCTACGTCGAGCCGGCGCATAGCTATAACTTCTAACGTAACCGGCCGGAGCCTTACCTTGTTCCCGGCCGGTGCAGGTGGGGGCTCAGAGGCCTTCCGTGTTTAAACGGGCGAGCATCAGTGCCTCAGCCAGCACAGCATTCCGGAAATCACCGATGTGAAGGGATTCGTTGGCGCTGTGTGCCCGTGAGTCAGGGTCCTCGACCCCGGTCACCAGGATCTGGACATCGGGATAGGTTTCCGTCAGATCCGCGATGAACGGTATGGATCCACCGATCCCCATTTCGACGGCGGGGACACCCCAGGCTTCACCCAGCGCCCACATCGCGATCCGGGCCGCAGCCGATGCTGTGTCGGTGGAGAAGGCGTTGCCCCGCTCCCCCGGCACGAACGTCACCTTCGCTCCGAAGGGCGCGTTCGCCTCCAGGTGCCTTCCTACTGCGTCCATGGCGGCATCGGGATCTTGCCCGGGAGCCAAGCGCAGGCTGAACTTTGCACGCGCTGCCGGGAGCAGCGTGTTGGATGCGACGTCGACGGCGGGTGCGTCGATGCCGATGATGGACAACGCGGGTTTGGTCCAGAGCCTCGAGGCGATGCTGCCGCTGCCGGCGAGCCGTACGCCGTCGAGCACGGAAGCGTCGGCGCGGTACTGTTCCTCGTCAACGTCCTCTACTACGTCATCCCTGGCTACCAGGCCCTCGATGGCCACGTTCCCGTCGTCGTCGTGCAGGGTGGCGATGAGCCGGGACAGAAGGGTCGGCGCATCCAGTACGGGACCACCGAACATGCCGGAGTGTACGGCGTGATCCAGGACCCGCACTTCGAAGGTGCCGTCCACCAAGCCGCGGAGACTGGTTGTCAGCGCGGGAACGCCGACTTTCCAGTTGCTTGAATCAGCCACAACGATGACGTTCGCTTCGAGGAGCACGCGGTGTGTTTCGAGGAAAGCGCGGAACGTCGGGGAGCCCGCCTCTTCTTCGCCCTCGAAGAACAAGGTGACCCCAAGGTCGAAATCGTCTCCCAGCACCTGGGTTACAGCGGCATAGGAAGCCAAATGGGCCATGATTCCCGCTTTGTCGTCGGCTGCGCCCCGGCCATAAAGGCGGCCATCGCGTTCCTCGGCGACGAAGGGCTCGGTCTCCCACAAGGTCACGTCGCCCGGCGGTTGCACATCGTGGTGCGCGTAAAGCAGGATGGTTGCTTTGCCCGGCGCGGCAACGCGGCGCGCAACAATGGCCGGGCCTCCTAGAGTCCCGTCGGCCTTGTCGCAGCGCAGGATCTGTACGTCGCGGAAGCCCGACTCGCGGACCAGCGCCGCAACAGCCTCGGCGCTCCGCTCCAGTTCCGCCGGGTCAAAGCTGGGCCAGGCGATCCCCGGGATGGCGACCAGGGCTTTCAAACGGGCCATGGTCTGGTCGAATGAAGCATCGATCGAGGACTTGAGCGCATCAACATTGATTGTGCCGGAGCCGCCGGAAAAGGTCTGCGGGATCTCCGCATTCATTGAAGTCATGGCGCAAACACTACCGCCGGGAGTGGCGCTGGGGAACCGGACCTGGCGGCGTGGCGGGCTCGTTCGGAGGGCGGCACGTCACGTCGACTTTTGCGCGGTTCCTGCGGGGTATTCTGTAGTGGTGTTTGGACGTAAAAAGGATGAGCCGAGCGCTCAAGACCAAGAAGACCAGCTTGCCGTCGATGCCGCCGTGAAAGGCGCTGGCAAGGGCGCTCCCACGCCCAAGCGCAAGGAACAAGAAGCGGCACGCAAGCGCCCCCTCGTGCCGACGGACCGCAAGGCCTCGAAAGAAGCCGAGCGCATTGCCGTGCAGGATCAGCGCCAGAAAATGCGCCAGGCCCTGGACACCGGGGACGAAAAGTATCTGCCGCTGAGGGACAAGGGACCCCAGAAGCGTTTTGCGCGCGACTATGTCGATGCCCGTTTCAGCTTGGGTGAGTACTTGATGTTCGGTGCCCTGCTTTTCGTGGTCATCTCCTTCATCATTCCTTCAGGAAGTGAGGCCCTCAGCTATATCCTGATCGGCTTCTGGGTCATGTTCCTCGCGGTGTTCGCGGATGTGTTCATCCTTTCCCGCAAGTTGCGTAAGGGCTTGACGCAGAAGTTCGGCGACGTCGAGCGTGGCACCGTCTGGTACGGCAGCATGCGTTCCCTGCAATTCCGTCGCCTGCGCCTGCCGAAGCCGCAGGTCCAGCGAGGCCAGTACCCCGCTTAACTCCCCCGATCGCCATGGACGAGAGTCCGACGAATCAAAAAGACCCTGGAACAGCTGTTCCAGGGTCTTTTTGATTGACCGCACGCGGTGGTTCAGGTGCTCGTCTCCCTGCTTAGCGGAGACGCTTCGCGAGGGCTTTGTTGATGCCGGCGGCCCAGAACGGACCTTCGTAGAGGAATGCCGTATAGCCCTGCACGAGGGTTGCCCCGGCGTCGAGCCGCTCCTGGACGTCGGCCGCGGACTGCACTCCGCCGACCGCGATGAGCACCAGGCCCTCCCCTACCGCAGCCTTGAGCCTGCGCAGTACCTCGAGCGAACGCTCCTTGAGCGGTGCACCGGAGAGTCCGCCGGCGCCGCACGCTTCCACTTTGCCCGGGTCGGAAACCAGGCCTTCCCGGCCGATCGTGGTGTTTGTCGCAATGATCCCGTCGAGCTTGAGGTCCAAGGCGAGGCGGGCGACGTCGTCGATGTCTTCGTCGCTCAGATCCGGTGCGATCTTGACAAGCAGCGGCACATGGCGGCCGGCGGATTCGTCTGCGGCATCTCCGACGGCGCGCAGGAGGGGGCGAAGCGTTTCGACGTTCTGGAGCAGCCGCAGTCCCGGGGTGTTGGGCGAGCTGACATTGACTACCAGGTAGTCGGCGGCGGGTGCCAGGCTGCGGGCGCTGACCAGATAGTCCTCAACTGCGTCGTCGAGCTCAACAACCTTGGTCTTGCCGATGTTGACTCCGATCACGGGACGAACGCCTGAATGGGTCCGCTGCAATGCCGCCCGCGCAGCTTTGAGCCGCGGGGCCACGGCCGCCGCGCCGTCGTTGTTGAATCCCATGCGGTTGATCACGGCCTTGTCCTCGATCAAGCGGAAAAGCCGTGGCTTCTCGTTGCCGGGCTGAGCCTGGCCGGTGATCGTACCCACTTCCACGTGGCCGAAGCCCAGTTCCGCGAGGGCCTCGATTCCGTGGCCCTCTTTGTCGAAGCCGGCCGCAAGGCCGAAAGGTGACGGGAACGTCAGCCCGAAAGCCTCCGTGCGCAGGGAGGGGTGGGGAGCCGTCATTTTGGCCAGAACGCGACCTGCGCCTGAGCGGTGTGCGAAGCGGATCGCCTGGAAGCCGATCTTGTGGGCTTTTTCGGCATCCATCCAGGAGAAGGCCAACTTGAAGAATGTGGGGTAAACGCGCATGGTCCTAGTTTTCCGGTTTACGGGTCGCGCACCAAACCAGCGCGGTTACCGGGCGGTAGCATGTATGAATGCCGAGCAATCCGCGTGATGGAGTTCACTCCAAGGCAAACATTGAAGCCGATGTCGTCGTCATTGGGGCGGGACTGTCGGGACTGGTCGCCGCCGCCCAAGCTTACGCCGACGGCAAGCGGGTTGCTGTCCTGGACCAGGAACCGCCCGCCTCCGTGGGCGGCCAGGCACACTGGTCCTTCGGTGGCTTGTTCCTGGTCAACTCTCCCGAGCAGCGGAGGTTGGGGGTCAAGGATAGCCCCGGGCTCGCCCTGAGCGACTGGCTGGCTTCCGCGGCCTTTGACCGGCCGGAAGACTCCTGGGCCCGGCGTTGGGCGGAAGCCTACGTGGATTTTGCCGCCGGCGAGAAGCGCCGGTGGCTGAACTCCCTTGGCGTGCGGTTCTTTCCGCTGGTGCAGTGGGCCGAACGGGGCGGCTATGGTCCCCAAGGTCACGGCAACACGGTCCCGCGGTTCCACGTCACGTGGGGCACGGGACCCGGCGTCGTGCAACCGTTCCTGGCAAAGGTCAACGAAGGCGCGGCCCGCGGAAGGATATCCCTCCTCTTTCGGCATCGAGCCACGGGGATTACGACGACGTCGGGCCGCGTCACCGGGGTCGGCGGCGAGATCCTTGAGGCGTCCGGAACCGGACGCGGCGAAGCGTCGCCAAGGACCGTCGTCGGGCACTTTGAGGCGACCGCGGGAGCGGTCATCGTGACCACCGGCGGAATCGGCGGGAACCACGCTACGGTGCGGAAGCAATGGCCCGACGGTAGCGCGCCGGAACATATGCTGAGCGGTGTCCCCGCTTCCGTCGACGGCGAGTTCCTCGCTGCCGCCGCAGCCGCCGGCGGAAGGCTTATCAACGGCGACCGCATGTGGCACTACCCCGAAGGCATCCACAACCACTCCCCCGTATGGCCTTCGCACGGCATCCGGATACTGCCCGGTCCGTCGTCGCTATGGATTGACGCGACGGGACGGCAGTTGCCCCCGCCGCTGTTTCCGGGCTTCGACTCGCTGGGCGCCCTCAGACATATCCTGGCGAGCGGGCACGGACATTCGTGGTTCGTGTGCAACCGCACCATCGCGCTGAAGGAATTCGCCCTCTCAGGCTCGGAACAGAACCCGGACCTCACTGGCAAGGACATCAGGCTCCTCGTTTCCAGGCTCAATCCCGGTAGCGAATCGCCATTGCGCCTCTTCCTGGACCGCGGCGTGGATTTCCTACAGGCGGCAACGGCCGCCGAGCTCGCCGCGAAAATGAACGCGCTGACGGGTTCAGCGCTGATAGATCCCGCCCAGCTCGATTCGCTCATCCACGATCGGGACCTGCAGGTGGCGAGCGGGCTGGGCAAGGATCCGCAGCTCGCCGCGATCCGGGCGGCCCGGCGTTTCGCCACCGACAAGATCATGCGCGTGGCCCCTCCGCATCCGCTCACCGACCCGGAACACGGCCCGCTCCTGGCTGTGCGGCTCTCCGTCCTGACGCGTAAGAGCCTCGGCGGACTCCAAACAGACCTTCGTTCACGCGTCCTTGACGATTCCGGAGTTCCCGTCCCGGGCTTGTATGCGGCGGGCGAGGCTGCCGGCTTCGGCGGTGGAGGAATCCATGGCTACCGGGCATTGGAAGGGACGTTCCTTGGCGGGTGCTTGTTCTCCGGACGTGCAGCCGGGCGTGATGCCGCGGCGAGTGTCTAAGCTGTTCCCATGGAGTGGCAGACCGATATCCTCGGTGCGGACTTCGAAAGTTACGCATTCGAGGCGGCTGGACCCGACGGAGTTGTCCGGCGCGCAACGCTGGTCCGCCATGTCCCGCGCCAGGGCGCCGGCAGTCCCGGTGATTCTCCCCCGCCGGCCAACCGCGCGGTCCTGTTCCTGCATGGATGGAGCGATTACTTCTTCAACGTCGCCCTGGCAGAGTTCTGGACGGAACAAGGCTTCCATTTCTACGCGTTGGACATGCACAACCATGGGCGCAGCCTGCAGGCAGGCACGCCAGGCGGTTACGTTGAGCACCTGAACGACTACGACGCCGAAATCAGCAAAGCCATTGACATGATCCGCTCCGGAGACCAGCTTGGCCGGGAGCCCGGCTCGTTGACCCTCATGGGGCATTCAACCGGAGGCCTCGTAGCCGCTTTGTGGGTCAGCAGCCATCCGGGCTCCGTCCAATACCTGGTACTCAATAGTCCATGGCTTGAAATGCATGGAAGCTCCGTGGTCCGCCGCGCAGCCCAGACCATGGTGAAGCCGCTCGCACGGTTCTGGCCCAAGACCATCCTGCGCTTGCCCGAACGGGGGTTCTATTACCGCAGCATCAGCAGCTCGGCCGAGGGAGAATGGCTCCTCGACGACAAATACCGGCCGCCTTTGGCTTTCCCCATGCGGGCAGGTTGGCTCAGTGCAGTCCTCAGCGGCCACACGAGGGTGGCCCGAGGGCTGAGAATAGATATCCCGATCCTGGTCTTGATTTCCGGGGCGAGCGCCAACGGCATGGTCTGGCAGGAGTCCATGCGGCATTCGGACGCCGTCCTGGACGTCAACACCATGGCCGTCCGTGCCATGACCCTTGGCCGGACCGTCACCCTGGAACGGGTGGACGGCGGCCTCCACGATGTGTTCCTGTCGGCCGGTCCGGTGCGGGCCGATGCCTACGACAGGCTTGCGCGTTGGATTCACGGGTACATCACCAACGGGCCACGGACGGATCCCGCGGCGCGCCGCGAGCTTGGACAAGCGGGGGAAACGCCATGACTACGGAACTGGGGTTGCCGGTCTGGCAACAGGACTTTCTGGGCGGTGGTTTCGAGGCCTTGGAGCTCGAACTTCCAGCGGACGAGGAGGGGCCGGTCTGCGCCACCCTCGTCCGACATGTCCGCCCGGCGGCCGCACCATCGGTGCCGCACGGACTCCTGGATGCGTTGACGGCATTCACTCGACGCCGGCGCCGGAGCGACGTCCCCGTCACCAAGGGGCCGCCGAGGGTGGTGCTGTATCTCCACGGCTGGGCCGACTACTTCATGCAGACGGAACTGGCCGAGTTCCTGGGCGCCTCCGGGTTCCATTTCTATGCGCTTGACCTGCGCAAATTCGGGCGGAGCCTGCGGCCGGGCCAGACTCCCGGTTACACCACCGACCTGTCGGTCTATGACGAAGACCTCGACGCCGCCCTGCAGGCCATCCAGCGGGATATCGCCGAGCTGACGGGTAGCGCGGAGGCACCTACCATCCACCTCCTGGCCCATTCGCTGGGCGGCCTGGTCGCGGCGCTGTGGGCTGACCGGAATCCGGGCCGCATTGCCACCCTGACGTTGAATTCGCCGTGGCTGGAACTCCAGGGCAGCAGCCTGATCCGCAGCATCGCGATGCACGTGGTGGAGCCGTTTGCGCGCACCGACCCCAAGCGTCCTTTCCGTTTCCCGGAGATGCCGGCTTACTGGGAAAGCGTGAGCAACCTGGCCCACGGCGAGTGGACCCTTGATCCGGAATGGAGGCCGCGGGCTTCCTTCCCGATCCGCGCAGGGTGGACAAAGGCAGTCCTGGCGGGCCACTCCGCCGTCGAACGCAAACTCAATATTGACGCGCCGGTGCTCGTGCTGCTCTCCGGCCGGACCCGGATCCAGGCTGAGTGGACCGCGGAGCTCATGCGCGTCGACGCCGTGATCGACGTCGAACAGACCGCCCGCCGGGCGCTGGGCCTCGGGCGCCGGACAGCGGTATTCCGCTATCCGGGTGCACTCCACGATGTGTTCCTGTCACGGCGTACCGTCCGTCAGCAGGCCTACAGGGACGTAGCCATCTGGTTGGCTTCCTATCCGGACTGAGCGGTTTCGCAGCACGCTCGTGCTAATTCGGCGCCGCGGTCAGCGGGGTGCCGCAGCGTCCACCGCGCCTCCGTAGCGGCGGTCCCGTTTGGCATAGATCTCGACGGCGTCCCACAAAGTCCTGCGGTCGACGTCGGGCCATAGCGTGTCCATGAAGACGAATTCCGCGTAGGCGGATTGCCACAAGAGGAAGTTCGAGAGGCGCTGCTCACCGGAGCTTCGCAGGAACAGGTCCACATCCGGAAGGTCCGGTTCATCGAGGTACTTCTGGATGGTCTTCTCGGTGACCGAGCCGGGCTTCAGTCGGCCATCAGCGACATCCTGCGCAATCGCGGCCACGGCATCGGCGATTTCGGCTCGGCCGCCGTAGTTAACACACATGGTCAAAGTGCACGTGTCGTTGCCGCGCGTGAACTCCTCGGCTTCCTCGAGCTCCTTGATGACGGAACCCCAAAGCCTGGGCCGCCGCCCGGCCCAGCGGATCCGCACGCCCCATTCATCAAGCTGGTTGCGCTGCCGACGTAGCACGTCCTTGTTAAATCCCATGAGGAAGCGCACTTCTTCAGGAGAACGGCGCCAGTTCTCGGTGGAGAATGCGTAGACACTGACGTACTTGATGCCCAGTTCGATCGCACCCGCCATCACATCCAACAGGGCCGGCTCCCCGGCCTTGTGACCCTCGATGCGCGGGAGGCCGCGCTGGTTCGCCCAGCGGCCGTTGCCGTCCATGACGATGGCCACGTGCCGCGGTACCAGTTCGGCAGGGATGGCCGGCGGCCTGGCGCCAGAGGGATGGTGGTAGGGGGCCCTCACCGGGGTGGTCCGCGCCGTTGCCGTCTTCTTTTTTCCCAGTGCCACTTTCAGCTTCGCTCCACATGTTTGAGGGACTTCAATGCTCGTTCAAGATGCCATTGCAGGTAACTCGCCACCAATCCGGCGGCCTCCCGGCGATGCAAGGTTTCAGACACATCCGCAGTAGCCCAGTCCCCCGTCAGCAGCGCCCCCAGCAAAACGACGGTCTCGGGTGCCGGCGCCGGCGAACCAGGAGGGCGGCAGTCGTTGCAGATCATTCCGCCCAAGGGAGCGGAGAAAGCGGTGTGCGGACCGCGCGCCCCGCAGCGGGCGCAATCCGTGAAACTGGGCGCCCAACCGCCGGTTGCCAAAGCCCGGAGCAGGTAGGAGTCAAGAATGAGTTCCGGTGGGTGGTCGGAACGGCTCAACGCGGCAAGAGCCCCGACAAGCAGGTTGTATTGGGCGGTTCCCGAATCGGCGTCGGCGTCCGTTAGCTTTTCTGCGGTCTCCGTCATGGCAGCAGCGGCGGTGTACCGGGAGTAATCGGCAGCGATCGAGCTCCCATAAGCTCCCTTGGCGACAGCCTGGGTGACGATGTCCAGGGTGCGGCCCGAAACGAGTTGCAGGTCAGCCACCATGAACGGCTCCAGCCGGGCCCCGAACCGGCTACTGGTTCGGCGTACGCCCTTGGCAACCGCCCTTACCTGTCCGTGGTGCTTTGTCAGCAAAGTGATGATGCGGTCCGCCTCGCCCAGCTTGTGGGTGCGCAGCACTACGGCATCGTCCCGATAGGACCGCGCTGCAAACGACGAAGGATTGGCCACAGTTAATCTTCGCACCACACCGGGCCTTATCGGGTCCGGCGGAGCCGTGCGGCGCCGTGTTGACGGCGCCGCACGGCAAATGGCTATGCCCGGACAGCCCTGATGGCGCGGTTGACGGCAGAGATGACTGCCTTGAGCGCCGCGGTGCTCGTGTTGGGATCGATACCGACACCCCAGAGGACCCGCTCGCCAACGGCGCATTCCACATAAGCGGCCGCGGAGGCGCTGCCACCTTCGGAAAGGGCGTGTTCCGTGTAGTCCAGGACGCGGACGTCCACGCCGTCTTGACGCAAGATGTCCAGCATGGCCGCGATCGGTCCGTTGCCCGTGCCGGTTCGCTGAACTACCGTGCCGTCAACGCGCAGGGCCGCATGCAGGGTAAGCTCGCCGGACTCATCGGTCTCCGTGCGGATGGAACCCAGCGAATAGCGTCCCCATTGGCCATCGGCCGTGCTGGCCGGCAGGTACTCGTCCTGGAACATTGCCCACAACTGGGCACCGCTGACTTCGCCGCCCACGGTGTCGGTGCGGTGCTGGATGACGCCGGAGAATTCGATTTGTGCCCGGCGCGGCAGGTCCAGGCTGTGCTCGTTCTTGAGCAGGTACGCCACGCCGCCCTTGCCGGACTGCGAGTTGACGCGGATGACGGCCTCGTAGCTGCGGCCCAGGTCCTTGGGATCGATCGGCAGGTACGGAACCTGCCACGTGAAGTCGTCCACGGCCTTGCCGGCCGCGGCGGCGTCCTTCTCGAGGGCTTCGAAACCCTTCTTGATGGCGTCCTGGTGCGAACCGGAAAATGCCGTGAACACGAGGTCGCCGCCATACGGGGAACGTTCGGGGACGGGCAACTGGTTGCAGTACTCCACGGTCCGACGGACTTCGTCGATTTCCGAGAAGTCGATCATCGGATCGACGCCCTGGACGAACATGTTCAGGCCCAGGGTGACCAGGTCCACGTTGCCGGTACGCTCGCCGTTGCCGAACAAGCAGCCCTCGATACGGTCGGCGCCGGCCAGGTAGCCCAACTCTGCGGCGGCAACGCCCGTGCCGCGATCGTTGTGCGGGTGGAGGGAGATGATGATGCCGTCGCGGGGATGCAGGTTCCGGTGCATCCATTCGATGGAGTCGGCGTAGACATTGGGTGTGGCCATTTCCACGGTGGCGGGCAGGTTGATGATGACCTGCTTGTCAGCGGACGCTTCGAAAACGTCGGCGACTGCGTTGCAAACACGCGTTGCGTACTCAAGCTCGGTTCCGGTGAAGGACTCGGGCGAGTACTCGTACGTGATGTGGGTGTCTGTGAGGGTTTCCTCGTACTTCTTGCACAACCGGGCACCCTGGAGGGCGATGTCCAGGATGCCGTCCTCGTCCTGGTTGAACACGACGCGGCGCTGCAGGACCGACGTGGAGTTGTACAGGTGGACGATGGCCTGCTTGGCGCCGACGAGCGATTCGTAGGTGCGCTCGATCAGGTGTTCACGCGCCTGGGTCAGGACCTGGATGGAGACGTCATCCGGAATGTGGCCGCCTTCGATGAGCTGCCGTACGAAGTCGAAGTCGGTCTGCGAAGCGGAGGGGAAGCCGACTTCGATTTCCTTGTAGCCCATCTTGACCAGCAGCTGGAACATTTTCAGCTTGCGGGCCGGGCTCATGGGGTCGATCAGGGCTTGGTTGCCGTCACGGAGGTCCACAGCGCACCAGCGCGGAGCCTTGGTGATGACCTTGTCCGGCCAGGTGCGGTCCGGCAGCTCGACACTGATCTGGTCCTGGAAAGGCAGGTACCGATGAATGGGCATTCCGGAGGGCTTTTGTGCGTTGCGCATGACTTAGGGGCCTTTTCTCTTAATCTTTGATGGAAGATTGGCCGGGCATAGCTAACTCCGCAGCGAGGGTTGGCCTAGCGAATGATCGCCTACGAGGCCCCGCCGCGGCAGCTAAGGAGAAGCATTCCTGCACGCACCATTTCACAGTAACACGGGTGCGTATGATGACAATGCAATACCAGAAGCAACGTCCACTATGCAGACGCGGTAACGGCGGTGAGCCGGTTCCGCTCGTCGTCCGAAGGAGTTCTTGTGCCACAGTCGGGGATCACACTGTCCAACATCGATGAAAGCGTCAGGCCGCAGGACGACCTTTACCAGCACGTCAACGGGGCGTGGCTGAAGTCGACGGTCATCCCCGACGACCGCCCGCTTGAGGGAACGTTCACCGCGCTGCGGGATGGCGCTGAACTGGCAGTCAAAGCGATCATCGAGGAGGCTGCCGCAAAGGGCGAGGACGCCAGCGGCATCGAACGCAAAGTAGGCGGGCTCTACAACAGCTTCATGGACGAAGAAGCCACCGAGGCCAAAGGCATGGAGCCTATCCGTGCCCGGCTCGCGGGGGTCTTTGCCACTTCTTCGCCGGCCGAAGTGGTTGCCCTGACCGGACGGCTGTTCCGCTCGGATGTTTCCGGCCTCTTCTCCATCTATCCCGCTCCCGACGCCGGGAACCCGGAGCGGGTCCTGTTGTACATCGGCCAGGGCGGCCTGGGCCTTCCCGACGAGTCGTACTATCGGGACGAGAAGTTCGAAGGCATTGTCAGCGCCTATGCGAAATACGTCGCCAAACTCTTCGGCCTGGCAGGCATTCCCGACGCAGAGGATGCCGCCGCGCGCGTTGTCGCCCTTGAAAAAGCCCTTGCCTCGCACCACTGGGACAACGTCACCCTTCGCGATCCGCAGAAGACCTACAACCTCAAGACCGCGGAGGAGGGCCGTGAACTGTTCCCGTACCTTGACTCGTGGTTCGATTCGGCCCGGATTGAAGGAGACAAATTCACCGAGCTGGTGGTAAGTACTCCTGATTTCTTCACCGGCGCGTCCGCCCTCGTCGAGTTCGAGTCCCTTGCCACGTGGCAGGAGTGGCTCGCCCTGCGTGTGCTCAATGCCGCCGCCCCCTATCTTTCGTCGGCGTTCGTGGACGCAAACTTCGATTTCTACGGCACCACCCTGAGTGGCACACCGCAGAACAAGGACCGCTGGAAGCGCGGAGTCGCCGTCGTCGAAGCCGCCCTTGGCGAGGCGGTAGGCCAGATCTACGTGGAGCGCCACTTCCCTGAAGGTTACAAGGCCAGGATGCAGACGCTGGTCGCCAAACTGATCGAGGCTTACCGCCAGAGCATCACGGCGCTCGACTGGATGGGCGAGGACACCAAGGCTGAAGCGCTGAAAAAGCTTGAGGCCTTCCGGCCCAAGATTGGTTTCCCGGACAAGTGGATCGACTATTCCGCCGTCGACATTGATCCGAGTGATCTTCTGGGGAACGTCGAGCGGGCGCACAACGCCGACGTCGACCGTCACCTCGATGAGGTCGGCAAGCCGGTCGATCTCGACAAGTGGCTCATGACCCCGCAGACCGTCAACGCGTACTACCACCCGATGCTCAACGAGATTGTCTTCCCCGCTGCGATCCTGCAGCCACCATTCTTCACGGCGGAGGCCGACGACGCGGTCAACTACGGGGGCATCGGCGCCATCATCGGGCATGAAATCGGCCATGGCTTCGACGACCAAGGCTCCCAGTTCGACGGAAGCGGAGCGCTGCGGAATTGGTGGAGCGAGGAAGACCGCAAGGCTTTCGAAGGACTGGCGGCGAAGCTCGTGGCCCAGTTCGACGCCCTTGCCCCCTATGCCGCTCCGGAGCACAAGGTCAACGGGAAGCTCACGCTCGGCGAAAACATCGGCGATCTGGGCGGCCTGACCATCGCCTACAAGGCTTACCTCCTGAGCCTTGATGGTGCGGAACCGCCCGTTCTCGAAGGCCTGACCGGCCAGCAGCGCTTCTTCATGTCCTGGGCTGCCGGCTGGCGCCAGGTCATCCGTCCTGAGGAAGCCATCCGGCGAGTCGCCACGGACCCGCACTCCCCCAACGAGTTCCGGACCAATGCCATCGCCAAGAACCTGGACTCGTTCCATGAGGCTTTCGCGGTGGAAGCCGGGGATGGCATGTGGCTGTCGCCTGAGGACCGCGTCAGTATCTGGTAGGCAGCGGGTGTTTCCTGTGTTGCTACCTCGCGATGAGTGCCGGGTTGACAGCCTGGCATTTCACGTCGCCTGCGGTCTGCTTGACGACGTCGGACGGAACGGAGGCAACTCCGTACTTGGTCCCGGAATTGAAGTCGCTGCCGATATAGACCTGGACTCCGACCACACCCTTGGATAGTTCGACTTGCGAGGCCGGGATCCCCAGAAGATTCGCGACATCCGGCGCGACGTCGGCATAGCCGGCCCCGTAGTAGACAACGGTCTTGGGCACGGCGACCGCAAGGAAGTGTGCGGCTTTCGTGAATCCGCCGCCAACCAGGGCGGCGGCGATCTCCTGGCCGCGGGAGGCGATGCCTGTTCCGTCGGCAACGGTCACTGGCTGAAGGGCCTTGTCATAGGCGGGAACAGCTGGAGCGCTCGGCGCCGGCGCCGTGCTGCTGGACGGGGTGCCCGACGCCGCGGGCGAGGGACTGGCCGATGGAGTGGCGGTAGCCCCCGGGGTGGTCAGGTCAAGGTTAGCGCGCATGGCGGCGAAGAGCTGGGAGGCCTGCGGTTGAACCAATTCGAGCCTGTTGGGATCGACGGCGGCGGGCTGGGTGGGAACCGAGACAAACGCGACCTTGGACAAGTCAACGTCCTTGAGGCGGCTCCCGATGGTCAGGAGCGACTGGACGGACGCCAGGCCTTCATCCACGGTCAGGTTCTTTGTCACGGCATCCGCGATGGACAGCAGGCTCTGCGGATTGCCCAGCGTGCCGTCGGACTTGATCTTCCGGGTCAGCGAAGAGAGGAAACCCTGCTGCGCCTGGATGCGGCCGAGGTCACTTCCGTCGCCAAAACCGTGGCGGGTCCGGAGGAAGGCCAGGGCCTGTTCCCCCTGGACACTCGATGTTCCCTTGGGGAGCCGGAGCCCGGAATCGGGGTCGTAGACGGCGTCGCTCACGCACACGTTGACTCCGCCGACGGCGTTGGACAGCTCCTTGACGGCGTTGAAGTCGGCCATCATGAAGTGATCGATTTGCAGTCCCGTGAGCTTGTTCACTGTGTCCACGGCGCAACCGATCCCGGCTTCTGCCATGGCCGAGTTGATCATGACGTTGGAATGGGCTTCATAGACGGTATTGGTTTTGGGATCGGTGCACTTCGGAACATTCACGAGGAGGTCGCGCGGAAAGCTCGTGAGGCTCACCCTCTTGTTGTCCGCCGAAATGTCCAGCAGCATCATGACATCCGACTGGCCATAACCAGTGGAGTCCTGCGTTGAACCGTATTGCGAGTTCTTCCCGTCCCTCGTGTCGGACCCGAGGATGAGGATCTGCAAGCGGTCCGTGGCGTCGTTTGCGGCGGCCCCGGTCCTGGGAGCGCCTGCCGACAATGGTGCTTTGCTGATGTTCGACTGCAAGCGGATGACCCAGTAGGCGGCGAAAGCGATACCGGCGACCAACAGCACTGACACAGTCACGGCAGTGACCTTGAGCCAGAGCGGCAGACCCTTCGGAGCATTCATGTGGCGGGGGGTGCCGGGAGCTTCCCCGTGGCGTGCAGCGCCGGGGGCACCAATGGTGCCGGGCTCCTGAACGCGTGCAGCGCGACGTCGCACGACTCGCTCAACCTTTCCTCGGAAAATGGGATTCGGACCATTTTACGGGCCCAAACTGGGAAATTCCCCAGCGCTTAGAATCCCAGCTTCACGAGTTGCTTCGGGTCGCGCTGCCAGTCCTTGGCCACTTTCACGTGCAAGTCGAGGTAGATTTTGGTTCCCAAAAGGGCCTCGATGCCCTTGCGGGCGTTCGTTCCGACCTCGCGGAGCCGGCTTCCGGCCTTGCCGATGATGATGGCCTTCTGGGACGGGCGTTCAACGTACAAATTGACCCGCACGTCGAGGAGCGGGTTGTCTTCGGAGCGGCCTTCGCGGGGCAGGATTTCCTCCACCACCACGGCCAGGGAGTGCGGAAGCTCATCGCGGACGCCCTCCAGCGCTGCTTCCCGGATAAGTTCGGCGACCATGATGGCCTCCGGTTCATCAGTGAGTTCACCGTCCGGGTAGAGAGGCGGAGAAGGAGGCATGTGGCCGATGAGGACGTCGGCAACCGTGCTGACCTGGAAGCCGTCGGTCGCGGAAACCGGAACGATATCTGCCCAGCCCTGTTCGCCGAGGACTTCGCGGCCCAACGCGGCCACAGCCAGGAGTTGCTCGGTCAAGGCCTGGCGGTCCACCAGGTCGGTCTTGGTGACAAGTGCGATGATCGGCTTGCGTCCGACGGCGGCGAGCTGGGCAGCAATGTACTTGTCGCCCGGTCCGATCTTCTCGTTGGCGGGCAGGCAGAAACCAATGGCGTCCACTTCGGAGAGGGTGTCCGCGACGAGATCGTTGAGCCTCTTGCCAAGAAGGGTGCGCGGGCGGTGCAGGCCCGGAGTGTCCACGAGGATGAGTTGGGCGTCCTCCCGATGGACAATGCCGCGGATCGTGTGCCTCGTGGTCTGCGGCTTTGCCGAGGTGATGGCCACCTTCTGGCCGACCAGAGCATTGGTGAGGGTGGACTTGCCGGCGTTGGGACGGCCGACAAGAACCGAGAAACCTGCGTGGAAGCCGCCGAAGTCCTGATCGGCGTCGAACTTCTTATTGTGCTTGCTCACGTGGAACTCCCTGTTGCGTTGTGTCGGCCTCGTCGAGAAGGTCTTCAAGGTCAGTGTCTTCTTTTGGAATGGCTGCCGCAATGATATGGCTGACCCGGTTTCGCCGGCCTTCCAGCCTATCGGCTTTCAAGGAGATCCCGTCCACCTCCACCGCGCTGCCCACGATCGGCACCTTGCCCAGGGTCTTGGCCAGGAGGCCGCCCACCGTGTCCACTTCGTCGTCGTCGAGGTCAATGTCGAAAAGTTCGCCGAGGTCGTCGATGCTCATCCGTGAACTGACGCGGTACGTGCCATCACCCAAGTCGGTGACCTCCGCATCGTTGGAGTCGTACTCATCCACGATCTCCCCCACGATTTCCTCAATGAGGTCCTCCAGCGTCACCAGCCCGGCGGTGCCGCCGTATTCGTCAATGACTACCGCCACGTGCGTGGACTCTTGCTGCAGCTCGCTCAGGAGGTCGCTGACAGGCTTTGATTCGGGAACGAAACGTGCCTCGCGGGCTATGGCATCAACGTCCTGGCGCACTGATGGTTGTTCCGGGCGGTGCAATGCGGCAGCAACGTCCTTCAAATAGAGAATGCCGCGGATTTGATCCGCGTTCTCGCCGATAACAGGGATCCTTGAGTACCCGGAGCGCAGGAACAGCGCCATGGCCTGCTCCAGGCTGGATCCGGACTCGATGCTCACAATGTCCGTTCGAGGAACCATCACCGAGCGCACCAGGGTGTCGCCGAAGTCGAAGACCGACTGGATGAGTTCGGCCTCGCTGTCCTCGATCATGTCCGATTCCGTGGCCCTGTCGACGAGTTCACGGAATTCTTCCTCGCTGAAGAATGCTTCATCGCCGCTGGGCGCGCCGGGTGCCACCACGCTGCCGATCCTCACGAGCCAGCCCGGAATGGGACCCAGGATCCAGCACAGGAACCTGATGAGCGGGGCCGAGTAGAGAACCACGCCGCCTGAGTGGGCGCGTCCGAGTTGGCGGGGCGAGACGCCCACCAAAACGAAACCAATGACGGCCATGATGCCCGTCGCCGCCAAACCGGCAAGCCAGACGTTCTCGAGGAGGCTATGCATGACGACCGCGACAGCAACTGCTGCCGCCATCTCGAACCAGACCCGCCAGAATCGCAGCGCCCGAATGTGCGCAACAGGCTGGGCGAGGATGCTGCGAAGCGAATTTCCCCGGCTCCTGACGATGGCTTGTTCCGCGTCGTGCCGCGGCAGGAAGGTGAAGGCAGCCTCAGCCGCGGTCAGCAGGGCGACGAAACTGAGGAACACCAACGCCATCCCGACCAGGATGAGCGAGGTCACAGCATGGTCTCCATGGGGGCGTCCTTGCCAAGGTACGCGGACAGCAGCTCACGCTGCAGGCCGAACATTTCTTCCTTTTCCTCCGGTTCGGCGTGGTCGAAACCGAGCAGGTGGAGGATTCCGTGGGTGCAGAGCAGGAGCATTTCATCCTGCGTTGAATGACCTGCGTTGCGCGCTTGTACCTCGGCTACTTGCGGGCAGATGGCGATGTCGCCCAGCATGCCCTGCGGAGCCGGCTTACCCGGTGTCCCCGGCGTCAACTCATCCATCGGAACAGACAGGACATCGGTAGCGCCGGGTTCGTCCATGAGCTCGATGTGGAGCTTTTCCATGGCAGGTTCATCCACCAGGAGGATGGAAAGTTCGGCCTGGGGGTGAATGTAGAGGCGCTCGAAGATGAAGCGTGAAAGCGTCACCAATTGTGCTTCGTCCACCTGGACGCCGGACTCGTTGTTGACCTCGATGCTCATCGGTGTTCTCCCCGTTTGTCGTGGATCGGCGTGTGCTGGGCACGCACCCGGTGCTTTTCATCCCATTTGCTGTAGGCGGACACAATGTCGGCGACGAGCCGGTGCCTGACGACGTCGGAAGCGTCCAGCATCGTAAAGTTCACGCCGTCGATTCCGTTGAGGATTTCCTGGACGATGCGCAGACCGGAGGTGGCGCCGAAGGGCAGATCCACCTGGGTAATATCACCCGTGACAACCATCTTGGAGCCGAAGCCCAGGCGGGTCAGGAACATCTTCATCTGTTCCGCGGTGGTGTTCTGGGCCTCATCGAGGATGATGAACGCGTCGTTGAGCGTGCGGCCGCGCATGTACGCAAGCGGCGCGACCTCAATGGTCCCGGCAGCCATGAGGCGCGGGATCGATTCCGGGTCCATCATGTCGTGCAAGGCGTCATACAAAGGACGCAGGTACGGGTCGATCTTGTCGCTCAACGTTCCCGGCAGGAAGCCGAGGCGCTCTCCTGCCTCGACGGCAGGCCTCGTGAGGATGATGCGGCTGACTTCCTTGAGCTGCAGTGCCTGAACGGCTTTGGCCATCGCGAGGTACGTCTTGCCGGTGCCCGCAGGACCGATCCCGAAGATGACGGTGTTGTCGTCGATGGCGTCGACATAGTTCTTCTGGTTGAGCGTTTTGGGGCGGATGGTGCGCCCGCGGCTCGAAAGGATGTTGTGGGTCAGGACTTCCACGGGGTTTTGCAGGGACTGGCTGCGCAACAGTGACACGAGTTGCTGCAGCACGTCCGGGGTGATGACCGTCCCCTTGCCGACCAGGCCGCGGACTTCTTCCAGAAGCCGCATGATCCGGGGAACATCGCTCGACGGTCCGCTGAAGGAGAGCTCGTTGCCGCGCACATGAAAGTCGACGCCGGGGAACTGGGCTTCGATGTAGCGCAACGCCTCGTCATGGCTGCCAAGGGTCTGAACCATCTGATCCGAGTTGTCGAAGATGACAACTTCCGTCCGGGCGCCCGGGACAGAGTGTGGGAACTCGGCCGGACCTGTGTCAACGCTGCCGGCCTTGGGCCGCCCGTTCAATGATTCTGTCATAGTGCTGGCCTTGCGGCCTGTGCTCCTCCGGCTTGGTGATGTCCATCGATTTTCTCCGATGTCCGCTTGCTGGATGGGCGCAGGATCGCGGGCCTCGGATTGCTTTCAATCCTACGCCAGCCAGTCTCCGGGGTGGTTCCAGACCGTGCCCGGCGGGGCTGCGGACGGCCCATCCGTGCCGCTTTGGTATCAACTCGGCATCGACCTCGTATCAATCGCATTGCAGTTGTTCGCCGGAGTATCGAAACGCCAGCCGCGGCCCTTGGGACTATGACAAGCTGATTCATGGGCAAAAATGCCCCTGTGCCCGGTCACCGGGCACATGACTCCCCCGCCTCACAGCGGCCGAACACGAGCAGGAATCCACCATCACCAGGCCAGCCGGGATTTCACACGGCACACGCATCCGGAAACGTTCCGCCATGCTTGTGACCGCACTGACGGCTGCCTTGGTCCTGTCGGGTTGCATTGCCGACCGCACCGGACAGGGATCCACGACGCCGGTCCCCATCCCGACGGCTGCCCTGCAGACGGCTCCCGAGAGCAATGCTCCGCTCGAAACAACCCAGGCCTCAAACAAGATCCCCGTGTATTGGATCGGGCGCAGCGACACGGACACCTTCCTGTACCGCGAATTCCGTGACAACCCAGGCAATGAAAACCCCATCACGACGGCCCTGCGGATCATGATGTCCCAGAAGCCGTTGGATCACGATTTCTTCACTCCGTGGCAGAACCCGGGCAGCCTGGCGACCTCGATTTCCGGTAAGAATGTGGTCACGGTCGATGTTTCCCGCGACGCGTTCAATTCCAATCTCGATGCCGGGATGGCACAGCGGGCGGTCCAGGAACTCGTCTACACCGCTACCGCTGCGGCCGCGAGTTCAGGCCTGATCGATTCCGGACAGCAGATCAAAGTGACCATCCTGGTGGACGGGCACACGGACTACATGGCATTCGGACAGGTCAAACTGGGCGATCCGATGGTCCGCGACGCATCCATGGTGGCACCGGTGTGGATCATTGACCCGCAGGAGGATCTGACCTTGCCTGCCGGTCCGGTCAAGTTCAACGGCCGGAGCGCGGATCCCTCGAAGAAACTGCATTGGCAAATCCTTCGCGAGAACTCAAACGGTGACAAGTCTTCCTACCTCGCCGGGCAGACCACCGCTTCGACGGTTCCCGGACAAGGCGGGGTCTTCAGCCTCACAGTGGGGCTCGGAGCGGGCCGCTATGAATTGCGGGTTTCCCTGGTGGGACCCAACGACGCCGACGTCGCAACGGATACCCGGAGTTTCAACGTTCGCTGAGGACGTTCGCTGATCCAGGACGTGCGCTGCGAGCTACCAGCGCCCCAGGATGTCGCTGGCCAGCACGACGGCGGCAGGACCCGCCGTCGACGAGCGAAGCACGTGGTGGCCCAAGAGCGCGGTGACGGCGCCGACGTCGCTGAGCTTCGTCACTTCGCGCGGTGAAATGCCACCCTCCGGGCCGACGATGAGCAGGACTTCCCGTCCCGCTCCGGTATCCGCCTCGGAGACCACGGCCTGCCACTTCTCCAGAACATCCCGCAGCGGACGTTTCGCGTCCTCGTGCAGGATGATCGCCAGGTCGGCCGCGGCAACCGCCGCAGCCAGGCCGGAGCCGTCGACGGCGGTACGCACCTCGGGGATCCACGCGCGCCGCGCTTGCTTGGCGGCTGCGGTGGCCACGGATTGCCACTTCGCGTGGGCTTTTGCAGCCCGGTCACCCTTCCAACGGACAATGGAACGTTCCGCCTGCCAGGGCACGACGGCATCGATCCCGAGTTCCGTGGCCGTCTCAACGGCAAGCTCGTCACGGTCGCCCTTCGCGAGGGCCTGGACCAACACGAGCCGCACGGTTGGCTGGTGCTCCTCCTCGACAGCGGAGGCAAGGACCGTCAAGGTTCCCTGCCCGGATTCCGTCACGCTGCCCGTGAGCCGTTTTCCGGCACCGTCGGCGATATCGACGGCTTCGCCGATTTCCAAGCGCTTGACGGTGACAGCATGCCTGGCTTCGGCGCCGTCGAGCACGAAAGAGTCACCAGGGCCGAGCCCGTCAAGCGTTCCGGCTGCTGTGAAGAATACGGGGTTGCTCACCGCTACAGGTTACCGAGCTTGTCCCGCAGCTTCGCGAACATACCGCCACTGGCCACAAGCTTGCCTTCGGTGAATTGCTCTCCGCGCAATTTGGCCAGTTGGCGAAGCAGGTCTTCCTGTGCGGCATCGAGCTTGCCGGGCGTCTCAACGTGCAGGTGCACCTTGAGGTCTCCCCTGCCGTAGCCGCGGAGATGAGTGACGCCCAGTCCACGCAGGGTGATGACTTCGCCGGACTGCGTGCCTGACTTGACGTCGATCTCCTGGGGACCGTCGAAAGTCTCTAGCTGCAGCTCGGTACCCAGTGCCGCGGCAGTCATGGGAACGCTCAGCGTCGCGTGAAGGTCGTCGCCTTCCCGGATGTAGGTGGAATCGCTGTTGACCCGGATCTCCACGTAGAGGTCACCTGGAGGACCACCCGCGGGACCTGCTTCGCCTTGCGACGACAGCTGGATGCGGGTCCCGGTAGCGACGCCGCCCGGCACCTTGACCGTCAGCGAACGGCGGCTGCGGATGCGGCCCTGGCCGTTGCACTCATTACAAGGATCCTTGATGATCGAGCCGAATCCTTCGCACGATCCACACGGTGCGGCGGTCATGACCTGGCCGAGGATCGAGCGGACAGCCCGCTGGACCTGGCCCGAACCGCCACAGATGTCGCAGCGCTCCGGGTGGGTGCCCGGACGGCAGCATGAGCCTTCGCACGTGGGACAGATGACAGCGGTGTCCACCTCAAGCTTTTTGTTGACACCGAACACCGCCTCGCGCAAGTCGATGCGCACACTGATCAGGGCGTCCTGCCCCCGGCGCATGCGTGATGCGGGGCCCTGCATGCCGCCGCCTCCTCCGCCGAAGAAGGTGTCGAAGATGTCCTGGAAGGCGAATCCCTGGCCCGCGTAGCCTCCGCCGAAACCGTTGTCGGTCCCGTTCTCGTTGCCGGTGGCGTCGTAGACGCGGCGCTTCTGGGGGTCGGAGAGGACCTCGTAAGCGTGGGTCACCGCCTTGAATTCCTCGGCAGCGCCGGCCCCGGGGTTCACATCGGGGTGCAGCTTGCGTGCGAGCTTGCGGTAGGCCTTCTTGATCTCCTCGCCGGTTGCTTCCGGCGAGACGCCCAGAACGTCATAGTGACTGCTCAAAGTCGGTATCTCTTCCTTGTTTACGGTTCCACTGCTTTTCTTGCGGGGCGGTTTCCAGCCGAGGCCGTCAGCCGCCCAGAATGCGGGAAAGGTAGCGTGCGACGGCACGTACGGCCGCCATGGTGTTGGGGTAGTCCATGCGGGTGGGTCCAAGAATGCCGATCTTGGCACTGCTGCCCGGACCGTAGCCCGTGGCAACCACCGAAGCCTCGGAGAGGCCGTCATAGGGGTTTTCGCGGCCGATGCTCACCGTGACGCCCCGGGGGTCCTCCGCCATGTCCGACAACAGCCGCAACATGACCACCTGCTCCTCGAGCGCTTCGAGGACCGGGCCGATGCTCAGGGGGAAGTCCACGTTGGAGCGGGCCAGGTTTGCCGTGCCTGCCATGACCATGCGTTCGTCGCGGCTCCGCTCGGCAAGCCTGTCCAGACCATGGGCAAGCGCGCCCGCAAGGTTCCGAAGCGCCGGAGGGCACAAGGCAACCACCGAGGGCAGGACTTGCGGCATGAGGTCGAGCTGGGAGCCGGCAATGCTTCCAAGGAATCGCGCGCGCAAGGCCATGAGCTCTTCGTCAGTGGCGTCTGTTGCTGCGTGCACAACGCCCTGTTCCACTTTGCCCGAATCGGCGATCAATACCACCAAGACCTGGCGCGGTGCCAAAAGGACAAACTCAATGTGCCGGACGCGCGCCCGGCTCAGGTGCGGATACTGGACGACGGCGACCTGGTTGGTCAGTTGGGAGAGGAGCCGGACGGTGCGCTCAAGGATGTCCTCGACGTCGTCGGGTCCCTCAAGCAACGAGTGGATGGCCCGGCGCTCGGCGGCCGAAAGCGGCTTGACCTCAGAAATACGGTCGACGAACAGGCGGTAGCCCTTGTCCGTAGGAATGCGGCCCGCACTCGTGTGTGGTGCCGCAATGAGGCCTTCTTCTTCCAAGAGGGCCATGTCATTGCGGATGGTTGCGCTCGACACTCCCAAATGGTGCCGTTCGACCAAGGCTTTGGAGCCGACTGGCTCGCGGGAGTGAACGTAGTCCTCCACGATGGCGCGTAACACTTCAAGCTTGCGTGGTTCGCTCACTGCCCACCTCCATTCAACAGCCGGTACTGATCGGTCAAGTACTCAACAATCCGGTATTTCAACAATTAGCACTCAACATGCCCAAGTGCTAACAAGTCTAGTATGAGCCACCTCGTTGTTAGCATTGGTACCGCTCGCGGCGAACATGGTTCCCGCGCGGTCCTGGGAAATGCCACGGACCGTGACCGATCCCCTAGCGCAAAGTGGTGTGAAGACCGTGTCTTATGACAATTGGGGCCCGCAAGACCTCTCCTCGCCTGCCAAACGGCAACTGCCTGAGGTGCCGGTTGAACGCGGGATGGTTCTCGAGGACGTGCAGTCCGGTTGGGTCGGGGCCGTGACCAGGGTGGAGAAGTCCGGAGGCATGCACATTGTGGTGCTTGAGGATCGGCGGGGAAAGACCAAGTCGTTCCGGCTCGGCTTCGGATTCCTGCTGGAGGGACAGGCAGTGAAGCTCCTTCCGCCGGCGCCACGCGCAGCGGCCGCAAAGGGCGCGGCGCAAGCAGGCAGGACGGCATCGGGATCCGTCCGCGTGGCCCGTCAGCGCGCCCAAGTCGCGAAGGCGAGCCGGATCTGGGTGGAAGGCAAGCACGACGCAGAACTTGTGGAAAAGGTCTGGGGAGATGATCTCCGGGTGGAGGGCATCGTCGTCGAGCCCTTGCACGGCGTGGACGATCTCAAGGCTGCCATTGCCGCGTTCTCCCCCGGCCCGGGCCGCCGGCTCGGAATCCTCGTGGACCACTTGGTACCGGATTCGAAGGAGTCGCGGATTGCTGCCGACGCCATGACGCTGCAGGGTGCCGCGGGAAACGTCCTGATCGTAGGACATCCCTATGTGGACGTCTGGCAGGCAATCCGGCCCAAGGTGTTGGGGATCGAGCAATGGCCGACCATCGCGCGTGGCACGGATTGGAAGACCGGCATCCTGAGGTCGTTCGGCTGGCCGCATGAGACGGCCGAAGACGTCGGACTGGGTTGGCAAAAGCTTCTGGGCGCCGTCCACAGCTACGCCGATCTGGAGCCCTCGTTGCTGGGTCGCGTGGAAGAAGTGATCGATTTCCTGACCGTGCCCTGACTTGCGATCAAGGAGTTGGTCGGCTGATCGCGTGCCGAGCAAGTATTCTGGGACAGCAACACTGCACCGATAGACACTCGAAGGAAGAAACTGTGGCAGACAACGCTCCTGACGATCGGGACGGCACTTCGGGCCAGTCCCAGTACCACGGCGTTCCTGCCAACGCGCTGCCTTTGACCGCCTCGGAAGACCGGCAGTGGGCAACACTGGCGCACTTCGGCGGGATCCTTGGCTGCGTTCCTTCGCTCTTGATCTACCTGATCTTCCGCGAGCGTGGCCCCTTCACGGCACAGGAATCCAAGGAAGCGCTCAACTTCACCTTGCCTCCGACGATTGCCGCAGTGCTCGCCAACGTCCTTGTGTTGCTCCCGGTGGTGGGAAACCTGTTCGCTGTCCTTGCCACGGCAATCTGGGTCGCAGTGACCTGCTTCTCGGTGTCAGCCGGAATCCGCGTCAACCACGGACAGCCGCACCGCTACCGCCTCAACCTGCGCTGGATCAAGTAGCCGGTCTTCGCGGGTGCCTGTGCCGGTTCCCGCGCCGGGCGCCCGCGTCGGGCGCTAGTCCGGAAGGATCCGGCGGACCACGGCATCCGCGAGTAGCCGGCCTTTGAGTGTCAGGATCAACTGTCCTTGGAAGGCCGCTCCAGGCTCAACCAGGCCGTCGGCAATGAGGCCTGCGACGGCGTGGCGGCCCACCTTGTCGAGCGCGTCGACCTGAAGCCCGGTGCCGAGGCGCGCCTCCAGCATGATGCGTTCCACTTCCCGGGTTCCGGCGTCGAGCGTTTCACGGCCAGCGGCCGGCGACACCCCGCCACCGAGCCTGTTGGCATAGGCGGTGGGGTGTTTGACGTTCCACCAGCGGACGCCGCCCATGTGGGAATGCGCACCGGGTCCGATGCCCCACCAATCGTCCCCCCGCCAGTAGGCAAGGTTGTGTTTGCACGCCTGTTCGGGTGTGCGGGACCAATTGCTGACCTCGTACCAGTCCAGCCCGGCGGCGCTGATCAGCTGATCGGCGAGTTCGTATTTGGCGGCGTGGTCGTCGTCGTCGATCCCGGGAACTTCTCCGCGCCGGATCTGTGCCGCCAGCTTGGTGCCTTCTTCCACGATCAGCGCATAGGCGCTGATGTGGTCCGGACTATAGGACAAAGCAGTCTCCAGGGAGGTCTGCCAATCAGCCATGGACTCGCCGGGAGTGCCGTAGATGAGGTCGAGGCTCACGGCAAGTCCGGCGTCGCGCGCCCACTGGACCACCAAGGGGACCCGGCTGGGAGTGTGCGTACGGTCCAGGACCTTGAGCACGTGAGGGACCGCCGACTGCATGCCAAAGGAAATCCGCGTAAAGCCGGCGTCTGCGAGCAGCTGGAGGGACTCCGGCGTCACAGAGTCCGGGTTCGCTTCAGTGGTGACTTCGGCTCCCGCTTCCAGGCCCCAGTGCCCGACGGCGGCCGTCAGGATGCGTGCGAGATCTTCAGCAGGTAGCAGAGTCGGCGTGCCGCCGCCGAAGAACACCGTGCTGAGGGGCCGCTGCTGCAGCCCGGACGCTTCCATGGCCCGGACGGCGAACTCCACTTCCGAAATGGCAGTAGACGCGTAGGCGTCCTGGGAGGCGCCGCCGCCAAGCTCGGTGGCGGTGTAGGTGTTGAAATCGCAGTATCCGCAACGCACGGCACAGAAAGGTATGTGGACGTACAGTCCAAACTTGCGCGAATCGACGCCGTCGAGCACCTGCGGCGGCAAGAGGCCGTCCGCAGGTGCCGGATCCCCGAGGGGAAGAACGCTAGGCACGGATTTCCCCTCGTGCCTGTCCTGTGCGCACCGCAACGGCGCGCGCCTGTCCCGCAGTGTTCCGGGCGAACAGCGCCATTACTTCTTGGCCTTGTCCTTGGATTCGTCGGTGGTCAGGGCTGCGATGAACGCTTCCTGTGGAACTTCCACGCGGCCCACCATCTTCATGCGCTTCTTGCCTTCCTTCTGCTTCTCCAGAAGTTTGCGCTTACGGGTGATGTCACCGCCGTAGCACTTGGCAAGGACGTCCTTGCGGATGGCGCGGATGCTCTCCCGGGCAATGATCCGCGACCCGATGGCGGCCTGGATAGGCACCTCGAACTGCTGGCGGGGAATGAGTTCGCGCAGCTTGCCTGTCATCATGACGCCGTAGGCGTAGGCCTTGTCGCGGTGGGTGATGGCGCTGAAAGCGTCAACCTGCTCACCCTGGAGCATGATGTCCACCTTGACCAGGTCGGCAACCTGCTCGCCGTCGGCTTTCCAGTCCAGCGAACCGTAGCCGCGGGTCTTGGACTTGAGGATGTCGAAGAAGTCGAAGACGATCTCCGCCAGCGGCAGTCGATACCGGATTTCCACCCGGTCTTCGGAGAGGTAGTCCATGCCACCCATGACGCCGCGGCGGCTCTGGCACAGCTCCATGATGGCGCCCACGAACTCATTCGGCGCCAGGATGGTGGCGGACACCATCGGTTCGCGGACCTCAGCGATCTTGCCGGTGGGGTATTCGCTCGGGTTGGTGACGTGCAGGACCCGCTTGTCCTCCAGCGTGACTTCGTACTCAACGTTGGGGGCGGTGGAGATGAGGTCGAGGTTGTACTCGCGCTCAAGGCGCTCACGGGTGATTTCCAGGTGCAGCAGGCCAAGGAAGCCCACGCGGAAACCGAAGCCCAGGGCGGCAGACGTCTCAGGTTCGTAGACGAGCGCTGCATCGTTGAGCATGAGCTTCTCGAGGGCATCCCGGAGCACGGGATAGTCCGTGCCGTCCAAGGGATACAAGCCGGAGAAGACCATGGGCTTGGCATCTGCGTAACCGGCGAGGGATTGCGAAGCGGGCTTGGCCAGGTTGGTCACGGTGTCGCCGACCTTTGACTGGCGGACATCCTTCACGCCGGTGATCAAGTAGCCTACTTCGCCGACGCCCAGCCCCTTTGAGGGAGTAGGTTCCGGAGAGCTGACACCGATTTCCAGGAGCTCGTGGGTGGCACGGGTGGACATCATCTGGATCCGCTCGCGCGGGTGCAGCATGCCGTCCACGACGCGCACGTAGGTGACCACGCCGCGATATGTGTCATACACAGAGTCGAAGATCATGGCGCGGGCCGGCGCGTCGGGGTCGCCGACAGGGGCTGGAAGATCGCGGACGATCTTGTCCAGGAGGGCCTCCACGCCAACACCGGTCTTGCCGGAGACCCGCAGCACGTCCTCGGGGTCGCCGCCGATCAGGTTGGCGAGCTCGGCCGCGTACTTTTCGGGCTGGGCGGCCGGGAGGTCGATCTTGTTGAGCACCGGAATGATGGTCAAGTTGTTTTCCATCGCCAGGTAGAGGTTGGCCAGGGTCTGGGCCTCGATACCTTGCGCCGCGTCCACCAAAAGGACTGCACCTTCGCAGGCCGCGAGGGAACGGGAAACCTCATAGGTGAAGTCAACGTGGCCAGGGGTATCGATCATGTTCAGGGCGTAGCTGGTGCCGTCAAGTTCCCAGGGCATGCGGACAGCCTGGGACTTGATGGTGATGCCACGTTCGCGTTCGATATCCATGCGGTCCAGATACTGGGCCTTCATGTCGCGGGACTTAACGACGCCGGTGTACTGCAACATGCGATCGGCCAGGGTGGATTTACCGTGGTCGATGTGGGCGATGATGCAGAAGTTCCGGATGATGGCCGGATCTGTCGCGGCGGGCACCGGTGCGGTGCGGGCCATGGGAGACACGCAGGGTCCTTACTGTCGATACTCACACGGCCGGACTCCGGACTGGTCTGGACCATTCCGGCCGATGCCGCATATCTGAACTAATAGTCTCCCATGAACATGACGCCGGTTGTGCACCGTGATCGGGCGCCGTTGCAATGTGAGCGACGCGGCATGGCAAGGGAAAGTACGGTGGTTCCATGGCATCGGACACACATTTGCTTGGCAGACTCCTCAAAGGCTCCCTGGGCTACCTTCGACGGATCATCGGAGCCCCGGCCGGCACGCGCCCTGGCCAGCCCCGGAAAGGCGGGGCAGCGACGAAGGCGAGCCGGACCCGGAACGCAAGCACCGGCGTCGGGCAGCTTTCCCGCCCATATCCGGGCGACTTCCGGGGCGCGGTGTCTCCGCGGTACTCCCCCAATCCCGACGGCAAACCGGACCCCGGAGAGATCGTGTGGTCCTGGGTCCCCTACGAAGAGGACTATTCCCAGGGCAAGGATCGGCCAGTGCTTTTGATAGGGCACGACGGCGGGTGGCTGCTGGGGCTGATGCTCACCAGCAAAGACCACGACAACGGCCACCGTGCAGACGACTACCTCGACATCGGCACCGGCGCCTGGGACCCCCAAGGCCGGCCCAGTGAGGTCAGGGTAGACCGGGTGGTTCGCGTCCATCCGGCGGACGTCCGGCGCGAGGGTGCCGTCCTCGACAAGCGCACTTTCCAACTGGTGGCACGTCGGCTCAGCGGACAACACGACTCGGCGTAGACGCGAAATCCCCGGAAAAGCGCCGAGTCTGATAATATTTATGGCTGTGTGTCCGTGCAGGTCGACGGCCACTCATGGTTGGCTGCCATAGGCATCCCCACGCCGCTCAGTCGATGGCCAACCTGAAAACCCTCTAGACCATTTCCGCATTAAAAAGAGAGTTCACACACGTGGCTAATATCAAGTCCCAGAAGAAGCGCATCCTCACCAACGAGAAGGCTCGCCTGCGTAACAACGCTGTCAAGTCTGAGCTGAAGACGGCCATCCGCGCCGTTGCCACCGCCGTTGAGTCCACGGACAAGGATGCCGCTGCAAAGGCTCTTGTTGCTGCCAGCCGTAAGCTGGATAAGGCTGTCAGCAAGGGCGTTATTCACAGGAACAACGCTGCAAACCGCAAGTCGGCGATCTCCAAAAAGGTCAACGCACTCTAAGGTTTATCCAGTTCGACTGAGCTGAACGTGAGGCCGGCACCCCTGGGTGCCGGCCTCAGGTATTTAAGGCGGAGCTACCTGAGACGAGCAGGACCGAGTTTACGATGGCGACGATGACGAAGAGAATCGCAAGGCGCCCGTTCGGGGCAACAAACACCGTCTTGGCAGCCGCAATGTAGATGGCCCCTGCGATGGTGCCGAACAGAATACGCACCCAGGCTTGACCGAGGAGACCGAGCGCTTCGGGCTGCAAAAACAGTCCCATGACGAGGACGGTGGCCATGAACGGGATTTGACCTAGAAGAACCCAAAACCAGCTGGCTCCAAGGGTGGGGCCACGTCCTTTGACGATGCCCTTGTATATAAGCCTCAGTACGAGGGCCTGCAGAAACGATGCCAGAATACTCCAGATAATGACGCCTACGCGAAGGAAGGTGACGAGCACCTCTAGGCTCGAAAACTGGTTGTGTTCGGCATTTTCCGTGACCAGCCGTTCAATGCTCGATCCCACCGCGAATTGGGCAGCAGCAGTGTATGCGAGCAGGAGGCAGATGATCCAGACAGGGTTGATTTTCTTCGGGCTCTGCGGTGCGGGATGATCGGACGTTTTTGGGCTCGCGGAGGTCATGACTTACCTTTCAAGTAGTGCGTCTTCGGCCCACTCGGCAAGGGCCGCCAGGAGGTAGAAGGTGGCTGGGGTGATGAGGACTTCGCGCATCTTTTGAGCCATACGACGCCAAGTGTGTTCTCCTCTGATCACTCCGAGAAGTGTTGGCCAGAACAGGCGTGCCCCTTGGGTTGTGAGTGCCCACGCTACGATCTCGAGTGGAATGTGGACTGCGGTGAGCGCAACGGTCTGGTGGAGCCCAATAGCCGCGGTACTTGCGACCATGCCCATCCCTAGCCAAATGCCGTTGAGTATCATCATGACCATCGCACCGTAGTGGGTCAGAAATAGTGCGAGAACTGCCAAGGAAGCGTTGTGCAGAAGTATTCTTGGCGCGCTCATCGAGGTCACGTCAGTACTACTGCCCCACGTGAAGAGAGAAGCAAGACCAATCCCGCAGGCTATGGCGATCAGAATTTTCAAGAAATCGGTGCCCAGATATGGGAAGCGGGAACGCAAGGCTTTGAAAGGAGTGCGAACGCTATTGGTGAGACGACTGCTCATTTTCGCGCTCCTGTTGGGCGCAGTTCGATCGTATCCTTCTGGCGGACCGCGAGATCGTAGTCGGTCCAGTGGTCATCCTCGTGGGTAGCCACGAGGATCAGTCGGCTTCTTCCTACGGCGAGCATTGACTGGCGTGCAACTAAAGAGCCTTGCTGGTCCAATCCGTTAAGAGGCTCGTCGAGAAGTAGGACATCGACGTTCTTGAGTGCCAAAGCTACTGTCAGAACAAGTCGCTGGCGCTGTCCGAGGGATAGGTCTGCAACCTTGGTTGGCATCATCTGTTCCGTCAGAAGATGGTGCCCGTCCCCTTCCGGCATCTCCGACGGGCCAATCAGCGGCCTGACCATATCCAAGTGTTCTTCGACCGTGAGGTAGTCGAGGGTAAGAAAGTCCGTGTCTAGATAGACCGCCGTGAAGTCCTTTCTCCACCGCGCGATTTCAGTGCACGACGTCGAGATCATGCCACCGAGGAGCTTGAGTAGGGTCGTTTTGCCACATCCATTCGGCCCTCGAAGCGCAACAACGCCTCGGTCCGGAAGATCTACAGAGCCACGGTCAAAGATGACGTGGGATCCAAAGGCATGATCTACACGCGCTAGAGATTTCATGTGTCCTCCGTTCCGCTGGCTGAAAGTTCACGCAGCCACGCAGGTGCGTCGTTGAGAACAAGGACTGTCAAGAGAACAGCCACGAGAGCCAGTGCGCTAGACGTGACGCCAAGCCAGGGACTTTGTGTTGCTTGCGGTGCAGCGGTGCCGAGAATGCCTGAGAACACAACTGTGAGGCCAGCGCAAAGCGCCGCGCCTAAGCCTGCCTTGGATTTCTGCGCCAATTTCGAGATCTGCGAGCCTGGCATGACGGCTGTCCGACGCTGGACGATCAAGGCGTCGATGCTTATCTCGAGAGCGACAAGAGCAACAAGCAAAACCGCCGCTTGGGTGTACTTTCCTAAAATGAAGAATACACATAACACAAAGCTCAATGGCGCAGTCACTACGGTCGCAGTTACCAGGCTGCGGATAATGAGCGGCCTTACCCAGGATGGTCTAAGCCTTACTAGGAATAGGGCAAAGCCCAAGGTTTCAGGTGAAGAGATCCGTACGAAAGATGATCGATACAGAACTAAACCCGAGAAGAAGACAGCAAGAGCAATAAACGGCGCCGTCCACGGCCACGGTGTCATTTCCATGACGGACAAGGCCAGGCTTGACAAGAGCAAAATGCATGCTGCCTTATTTGATAAATCAATCATCAGCCCTCGGCTACGTCGGGCACGAGGATGAGCGGTGGCCCTGTAGAGGGCAGGGGTGGACGCGGCTGTAAGAACTGTACCAGCCAGGATCAACAACAACTTGTAAGCCGATTCGGAGCCGAAGCTTTCATCGATATCAAACGACGGTGCATTCGTAAAGAGAAGAATTAGGCTGCACGCAGACAAGGCAACAATCAAAACAACGAGCACCCGGATCCCCGCTCTCTTCAGCGGTGCCACGACAAGAAATGATGAGATTACGAGGGCCCCGGCAGCTAACAGGTTATTGACATTGTGCCACCGCAGGTTCTGAAGGATGAGCATGCCGGCGAGACCAAGATCCGTAAGGACCAAACCTGCACGCATCCCTACGTCTAGGGGTGCTGACACGGTGTTCCAGCAACGATGGGTTTTCCTGTAGCGGCGCCTGGTTTGTAAAAGTGCCATTGCCAACAGCACCGTCACGATGCTCACTACGTCAGGAGTGTTGAGCGGAATTCCCAATGTGGCTAACCCAGTCGGCTGAGGCGTCCACACTATTCCGACGCCGACGATTAGTAGTGTCAACAAATGCCCAAATATTAGTGCATTGTTAATTGCGGTGGTGTGCGATGAAAAGCCTAAACTCGTCAGAAGGTCCTGGAGTCGACGGGACCTTCGCCGAAAATCGTTAGTGAAGGTGGCCTTACACCCGGAGAGGACCACAGCGTATACACGAGGACGCCTATGGTTGACGTTCGGTGAGTTCATTGTGGCCCTCCCAGGGGTTAGCACGTAAGTGTCAGCGGTTTACCATGCAACGAACTGCTTCAGCGCCCACTTCTTGGCCAGACCAAAAACCAGCCCAGCCACTGCCGCTCCAATACCGAAAGACGCCACGACTGCTGCAGCGGCCGCTGCCCAAGAAAGAGCATTGAGTGCAAAGTAAATGTTCGTCGCAAGGGCGGACGAGATGCCGAGGGTAGCGGCGGCCTGAAAAGCTACCGACACTGTGACGAAGAGTGCAAAGCTGACGCCTCCAATTTTCGCCATCTTCCCTGGGAATGAGCCGTTGCTTCGGTTTCGAGTCTCAACGGGAGTTGACATGAATGTTCCTTTCATTCGGTGACTTTCGCAGTCACACATGGAAAGTGACTGCTGGCATGGCCGACGAAGATGGCTTGGTCGGCCACAGACTCGGCCTTGTCCCCAAAGCAAAGTCACACGTCCGGCATCTCAGAGGGCAGACACGTCGGGCGCGGCATCCGGAGGAAGGACTCCCCCACCGCGAAATCTACGGTCAAAAGGGCCGCCTGGGCGGCCGTTGGCTTGAATTTGAGTGGTCATTGCCCGAAATTGAGTGGTGATTGCCCCGAAATTGAGTACCAGCCGGCCGCCTCTTCGTGCACTGGTGACACGCAGAGCGCGTCGCGGCACGCCTGCTGACTTTCTTGTGGACTGGCGGGATGTACGTGGGATGAAACTCGCGGCGCCGGGCTGAGTTGGCCAGCGGCCGGGCACCAGCCCCCTCTAGCGGCCGCGGGCCGCGTTGGCAATGACCGTGACGGCGTGCTCTACCGCGTACACGGGATCCCGCGAGAGGCCCTTCACCTGGGCATCCGCTTCAGCCGTGACCTGGATGGAACGGACCAGGCCTTCGGGAGTCCAACGCCGTACGTCACGTTGGGCCTGTTCAACGAGCCAAGGCTGCATGCCAAGCTGCTTGGCAATCTGTGCCGACGATCCTTGGGCGCCGGCTACCTTGGCCAGGGTGCGCAGCTTTGCGGCAAGGGCGGCCACCAGCGGCACCGGGTCGACCCCGGTGGCGAGGGCGTGCCGGAGGCTGGACAGGGCTTGCGGCCCGTTGCCGGCCATGGCGGCGTCCGCAACCTTGAAAGCCGTGGCTTCCACGCGGCCGCCGTAGTAGCGGTCCACGGTGGCTGCGTCGACCGCGGTGGTGGCGTCTGCGATGAGCTGGTTGCATGCCGCAGCAAGCTCGGAGAGGCTGGCACCGACTGCATTGACGAGGGCCTGGACAGCTTCCGCTTCGATGCGGCGGCCGCCTGCCTTGAATTCCGAGACGACGAATGCTGTTTTCTCGGCGTCCTTTTTCAAGGGCTGGCAGTCCACCACTGGCCATCCGGACGACTTGATGGCGTCCAGGAGCTTCTTTCCGCGCACCCCGCCACCGTGGCGGAGGACCAACACGACGTCGTTCTCCGGTTGGGTGACGTATTTCAAGGCATCGGCAAGGAAGGCATCGTTCATCGATTCGAGGCCCTCGATCTCGATGAGTTTGGCCTCGTCGAACAACGACGGCGTGACCGCCATTGCGAGGGAACCGGACTCGTAGCTTCCGGCATTGAGCCTGCTGATTTCCACTTCGGGTGCCGCGGCGCGCACCTGCGAGCGGATCCGATCCATTGCCCGGATTCCGAGGTACTCCTCAGGGCCGGTGATGAGCACTACCGCGGACGGGGTAACGTCCCGCCAGCTGGCGGTGTTCGCCGCGGAGGTTTTGGCCTTGGAGACCTGGCCAGCAGCCAATGTTGCTTCCTTCCAGAAGGGTTTTGCTTTGGTCCCAGTCTCCCACGTGCAGCGTCCCGGACGGTGTTCCTCAAACCCGCGGTCCCCTACCGGGCGGCTGCGAGCCGGCGGAATGGCCATCGGTCCAGCGGCGACGGACAGCCGACTCCCCCGCGGCTATGAGGAACACCAAGCGGCGATGCAACGAGAGTAAGGCTGAGCCTACCCACGCTGGATGCAGGACCAGCCACACCAGCAGGATGGTGACAACGGACCAGAGAATCATGGTGGCGATTCCCGTGGCACCTTCCGGCCACGGCAGGGCCGCTCCCGGAAGTCCTGCGAAAAACCTGGCGATTCCCGCCACCATTGCCGAGCTGACCCCTGCAACGGCTATCGGAACAATTGCCAGCCACGGAAGTAACGGAACGAGGGGAACCGCAATGGTTCCCAAGATCGTCACGGGTGGGACAAACGGAGCAACTGCGATATTCGTCAGCAGTGAGTAGCTGGAGAACTGCGGTTGCAAGGCCATGATGACCGGGCTGCACAGAAGCTGAGCGGCCAAGGGGACGGCGACGGCGGACGCCAGCCAGGAAGGCACCCATGCTGGAGCCCAAGAGGCGATGGGCCGTGCCAACAGGACAATTCCCAGGGTAGCGAGGACAGACAAGAGAAACCCCACACTCGTACCAAGCGAGGGATCCAGGATGAGAAGGCCAGTCACGGCAAGGCAGAGAAAGCCCAGGCTCCTCCCCTGCCTCCCGGCACTCAGCGCGCTGAGGCCGATAGCACCCATGACCGCCGCCCTCAGGACGCTCGCGTCCGGCCCCACCAAGATGACAAAGCCCGCCAACCACCAAGGGCCGCTACTGCCGCGACTCCCCTGGCAAGCCGAAAGGTCCTGGCCAAAAGCACCAGGCCGCCGAGAATGAGGCTGCAGTTTGCGCCACTGACCGCAGTGAGGTGAGTGGTGCCGGTGGTCTTCATCGCCGCCTCCAGGCCTTCGTCCAAGCCGGTGGTGTCGCCCGTGACCATTCCGGGTAGGAGTCCGGCTGCGTCGCCCCGCAACCATTCGGCGGCGGAGCCGAATTGCTTTTTCAACTGCGCTGGACCCTGGGGAATGTTGCCAGGCGCTTCCGGCTTGTGCCGTGTGTCCGCCCGCATGGGTGGGGTCGCGGCGGCAAGAACACCGGCCTCGACTTGTCCTGGTTTTGCCGCCTTCAGTTTGCCGGCGGTTCTAACCTCCTGTCCCGTGACGACTTGGTTCCAGCCTTCGCCGCCGGTCAGCAGAATTCTTGTGCGGGAGCGGATGAGCATGCCGTCGGCCGCAATATCGATCACTTCGGCGGGTACGGCCCACCGTCCCGATCCACGTGAGTCCGTTCCTAGTTCGCGAGGATCACCCACGATCAACACGTGGATGACAACCGAGTCGCGCGCCGCCGCAGCGTCGGCAACCGGACCGTCCTGGCGCGGTCCGGCTTCCGCTGCGGCGTGGGCGGCCACGGCCGCTCCGAACAGGCAAGCGACTGTCAACGTGGCGGGAAACGTCCTCAGGCTTCGCGGGGCCACGGACCGAGCGGCGAAAAGAAGACACGCGGCGACGGCCAAAGCCGCGCACAAAATTCCAATCCACAGCGAAGGCAGATAGGCGGTCGCAACAGAAACAGCCCAGGTGAGAATGGCAGAGGGGGCCAGCCGAAGGTCCACGCGGCCCGGGCCGACCTTGACACCACGCACCCTAAACCGTCACCAACGGCAGAAGGGATTCCATCATCTTGGGACCTACTCCATCTACCGCATCGAGGTCCTCCACGGAAGCGAACGGGCCGTGTTGCTGCCGCCATTCGACGATTCGCTTGGCCAGGACGGGGCCGACCTTCGGCAAGGCATCGAGTTCCTCAGCGGTTGCGGTGTTGAGATTGACTTTGCTGCCGGCAGAAGTCCCGGATCCTGTGCCACCGGCTGTTGGAGCGCCGCCTACTGGCCCCACGGGCTGTGACGGAGCCGCCTCCCCCATCCGCGGAACGTGGATTTTCGCAGCGTCCTGCACCACCGCCGCAAGGTTCAGGCTGTCCAGCTGGGCTGCTGCATCCGCGCCACCAGCGGCCCAGATCGCGTCAACTACCCGAGCACCGGTGGGCACCCTCACAACCCCGGGATTCTTCACCGCACCCGCAACGTGGACGGTGAGCAGCTGGGCTCCATTCTGTGGTTCCGGAGCCTCGTTGACACCGCCTTTCCTACTTCCCGCATTCGCTCCTGGAGTTCCTCCCGCATGTGAACTTCGGACGAGCGGCTCAATCGTCGGCTGCCCGGACCAGGACTGCCAGAAGAACCAAACCACCAGCAACAAACAGGGCACGGCCAACAACACCGCTACGCGCCATGGTGTGCGCCAGCGAAGCCGCGATGGAGATCCTGCCGCTTCGGACACGTCTTCGATGCCTGACTGCTCCCGCGCATCGGCAATACCCGAGCCGGATGTCATCAAGGTGTGCAATGGAAGCAACGGTTCCGTTGTGCTGCCGTGGCTCGGCTGCGCGACTGCCTGATGGTCCGACGGTGGTGCAAGACGAACAGCGAATCGGAGCCGGGCGGCACTCGCAGCATCGTCCGCGGGTGAGGCTCGGTTCCTACGTGGCATATCCACGAGCCTAGAACGTCCGAACCCGCAGCAGCAGCCCGGACCGGCGCTATGTGGACAGGGGCGCCGCAGAGTGCCTGTGGAGGATCAATGGGTGCTCCCAGCAGTGGCGTAGCGCCACGCCGGGCGGCACCCGCCTCTGGCGTTGCGCACCCCCGGGATACGGGACGCGGCCAACTCCAAACTCATATTTGGAAGTAGTGGTTTTTTCGGGGTTTCCGGTGCGGGTCGGTGTGGGGTGGCGGGATGAACCAGGGGATGCCGTTGCGGACTTGGATGTGCCAGTCTTCCTTGTGGATCAGGTGGTGGTGATGGCTGCAAAGCAAGGTCCCGTTCGCGGTGCTGGTGGGTCCGCCCCGGGACCAGTACTCGATGTGGTGGGCCTCGCACCACGGGGCCGGCATGGTGCATCCGGGGAAAGCGCAGCCCTTGTCCCGGGCGGTGATGGCCTTGCGGATATGCGGCGGGAAGACCCGTGAGGCCCGTCCGAGGTCCAGGACCTGGCCCTCGCCGCCCAGGACCACGGGGATGATGTCCGCGTCGCAGGCGATCTTCCGCAACGTCGCCGCCGCCACGGGCCCGGTGAACGTGAAGGACCCGGTGCCGCTGAATGACCCGGTGCCGCTGCCCTGCCGGGGCCGGTTGAACAGGGCAGGCTGCCCGGGCCGTGAAACTTGACCGGACCGCGAGGCTTGACCGGACTGTGAGGCTTGACCGGAGGGCGAGGCTTGACCGGACTGCGAGGGTTGCCCGGAGGGCGAGGCTTGACCGGGCTGCGGGTCCTGGCTGTCGTGGGGGAAGAGTTCGCGGTGGTCGATGGTGGCCAGGATCTGCGGGCGGTGGCCGCCCGTGGCGGGCAGGGACCCTGCGGCCAGGGCGATCCGGCAGGCGCCGATCAACCCGTCCAGGAGCTTCTGCGCCCTCGAACGCCGGTCCAGCGCCCCGGCACTCTCCGACGCCCCGGCATCGTCCGACGCCCCGCCCGGGGAATCGGCGGACGCATCGCCGGACGGTTCCGCGGAGGCAGGTGCTGTGCCTTGGGGTGTGCGGGTGCGGGGGTTGGCGGCGGTGTTCATGACCGTGAGCAGGTGTTCGTATTGCTCGGTGGTGGCGAAGATCTCCACATGCGCCAGCCCGTGCTTGGGACGGCGCAGGAAGGCCCCTTGGTGGTGGCGGAGGGATTCTTCGGACGGTTCCGGGCCGTCCTGGTCGATTGCCTCGACCCAGCGCCGGGCAACCCTGGCCAGGAAGTCCTGGTCGTTTTCCTCCGCGGTGCGGGCCAGGGCGTGTTCCATTTCCGCGGCCTTCTCGGGGCTGCACAGCGGACGCACCTTCGCCACGGCCATCGTGATGATCCCGGCCGAACCGGACCCGATCACCCCGGAGGCCACCGCCGCGGCGGTTTCCCCGTGCCGGGCAGGGACGGTGTGTCCGGTGAGGCCGCGGCCCGGCAGCAGCTCCCGGGCCAGGGCGAGCCGGCGCCTGGCCTCGGCGGCACTGATCCGCAGCAACGACCGCAGATGCTCGGCCGTGGACCTGAACTCCCCGCCGCGGGCGCTCCCCGTCCCCATGGAAGAAGCCGCACCACCCTGCGCGTCCGCGTCGCCCGCCGTGGCCCCGGAGGCCCGGCCCGCGCCGGAGCCGGTATCCGCGTCAGCGGCCCAGCCTGTTGTCCAGCCTGTTGTCCAGCCAGGCCCGGTGGCGGGTTCATCATTCCGGGCCTTGTCCAGCCCCGACGCGGCGAGCAGTTGGAGATAATCCAGGGTGCGGGAGAGTTCCTCCACCCCGGACGCGAACGCGACAGCCTCCTGGAAACCCGTGACTCCGACGTCGTCGGCCGCCTTTTCGGCCAGCGACCTCACTGCGGCCACCGCCCGGTCCAGAGCGGCCAGCGGACCGCCCCGGTCGGGCGGATCCACCACCGTCAGCCCGCCCGGGACCCCGGCAAAGCGCGGACCACGGGCATGACGCGACACTCCGAAGAACCCGCGGGACACGGGGCCCTGCCGGGTGTCGAAGTATCCGATCGCTTCCATGGAAACACTCTGCCAGGAGGCTACGACAAAATAAGGCCGTCGCTCAGGGAGTGTGCCCGCGCACCTTGCCCGCGGCTACGGGTGGCTCCGCGCAGGGAGCGTCGTGGCGCCAGGGGTACTGCTTTCCCCGACAACGACGGCCAAAACGCCGAGCCCGGCGTGGGCCGCCAGCACGGCCGGCAGGGCGCTGATCTGGGCAGGCGGGCAACCGAGGCATTTCTCTCCAAGACGGGCCGCGAGCCGCTCTGCCTCTGCCAGGTTTCCAAAGTGATGCACGGCGAGCCGCGATTGCCCTACTGGCCGGGAATTGACGTCGGCAGCAACGATTTCTTCAAGCCGGGCGACGGCTCTGGCAGCCGAGCGCACCTTCTCGAGCGGTACGATCTTGCCGTCGTCGACCGCGAGGATCGGCTTGATGGACAGCATTGTCCCGAGCCACGACGCGGCAGTGCCGATTCGGCCACCGCGCCGCAGTTGCTCAAGGCTCGGCACATAGAAGTAGACCTTGGTGCGGGCCAATCGCTCCTCGGCAAAGTGACGGACTTCGGCTGCCGAACGGCCGTCTGCGGCGGCAACGAGCGCGCTTTGGACGCCCATGCCTTGCGCCATTCCCACGGTGCGGGAGTCGATGACTTCGACGGGGATCGAGACGCGTTGCGCAGCCAGCCTTGCGGCGTCCGCGGTCCCGGACAGCCCTGCGGAAATGTGGATGGAGACGACGGCTTCGAAACCGCGGTCCCGGGCGGCGAGATAGGCCTGTTCGAATTGCCCGGGTGAAGGACGTGAAGTCTTCACGGACGATCCCGCCGCCAGGGCCAGTGCGAGGGTCTGGGTGATGTCGTCTTCCCCCTCGCCGTAGATCTCTTCGCCCACCAGGACCGGCATTGGCACGACGGCGAGGCGGCCGTCGGCCACGAACGCCTTGACCCATTCGGCCGGGAGTGCGGCTGCCGAGTCGGTGACGACGGCGGTGCGCACGGCGACGGGCGCCGGCTCAGTTCCGGTGCGGCCCGGCGTCGTGGACTGGCGCAGGCGGGCCAAACGTTCCTTGAGCCACAACCAAGCGGGTGGTTCGCGGTCCGTCAAGGGAGCCTCCTGGAGCTGGTGGCCGGCCGCCGGCAAGCGCCGGCGGCCGTTTCCCGGCTATGCCGGGACGATGTTCACCAGTTTAGGCGCGCGCACGATCACCGTACGGATGCCGCGGCCATCGAGTGCCCGCTGCACGTTTTCGCTGGTCAGGGCAAGTTCGCGCAGGGCGTCCTCACTGATGTCCGGCGAGACGTCCAGACGGTCGCGGACCTTGCCCTGGACCTGCACGACGGCCGTCACGGTGTCCTGGACAAGAAGCGAGGCATCGTGGGAGGGCCAGCCAGCGTTCGCCACGGAGGCCGGGTGGCCCAACTGGTTCCACAGGTCCTCGGCTGTGTACGGCGCGAAGAGGCTCAGGATGACTGCCACGGCTTCAGCCGCTTCACGGACGGCGGGGTCTGCCCCACCGGCACCGGAGTCGATGGTTTTGCGGGTCGCGTTGACCAGCTCCATCAGCTTGGCGACCACGACGTTGAACTTGTTGTTGTCCAACAGCTCGGCGGCGTCGGCGATGGTCCTGTGGGTGACGGTGCGCAGCGCGCGGTCTCCAGTGGAGACATCGACGCCGGGGTCGCTTGCGACGTCCTGGCCAAGGCGCCAGGCGCGGGCAAGGAATTTTGCGGAGCCGGACGGCGAGACATCTGCCCAGTCGACATCGTCTTCGGGCGGGGAAGCAAAGACCATGGTCAAGCGGACGGCATCGACACCGAACTTGTCCAGTTGCTCGCCAAGGTCCACGCCGTTGCCGAGGGACTTGCTCATGGCCTTGCCGCCATTGAGGACCTGCCCCTGATTGAGCAGGGCGCTGAAGGGTTCGTCCGCGGCGAGCATGCCCATATCGTGGATGACCTTGGTGAAGAAGCGGGCGTAGAGCAAGTGCAGAATGGCGTGCTCGACGCCGCCCACGTACTGGCCGACCGGCATCCAGTCGTTGATCTTGGCCGGATCGAACGGACCCTCTGTGTAGTGCGGGGAAACGAAGCGCAGGAAGTACCAGGACGAGTCAACGAACGTGTCCATTGTGTCCGTGTCGCGCTGGGCGGCCCGTCCGCAGTTCGGGCACTCGACGTTGACCCAGTCCAGTGCCGCGGCGAGAGGAGACGTGCCCCTCGGCGACAGCGCCTCGCCACGCAGGTTTTCCGGCAGCCTGACAGGCAGTTGATCGTCCGGCACCGGCACCTCGCCGCATTCGGCGCAGTGGATGATGGGGATCGGGGTACCCCAGAAGCGCTGGCGGCTCAGGAGCCAGTCGCGCAGGCGGAAGTTGACGAACTTCTCCCCAGTGCCCAGCTTCTCCAGGATGTCGATGGCTGCGGGGATGGCCTCGGCCTTGGACAAACCGTCCAGTTCGCCGGAGTTCATCAGGGTGCCCTCGCCCGCAGTCGCGATACCGGTTTCCGCCGGGTCTTCCCCGCCGGTGTTCAGGACCGGACGCACCGGCAGGTCAAACGCGCGGGCGAAGTCGAGGTCGCGCTGGTCGTGTGCGGGTACCGCCATGATGGCGCCCGTGCCGTAGTCGGCGAGCACGTAGTCGGCTGCCCACACGGGCAGCTTTTCACCGTTGAGCGGGTTGACGGCGTAGCGGCCGGTGAACACGCCGGTCTTCTCGCGCTCAGTGGACTGGCGCTCGATGTCCGACAGGGCCTTGACCTTTTCGCGGTAGGCCATGAGGGAGTCGTGGTGTTCGGGCGTGACCAGGTCCAGCGCCAGGTGCGCGTCCGCGGCGACGACGAAGAATGTTGCGCCATACAGGGTGTCCGGGCGGGTGGTGAAGACGGTGACTTCGCGCTCGGCGCGGCCGTCCGTGGCTTCGATCGCGAACCGGACGTGTGCACCCTCGGAGCGGCCGATCCAGTTGCGCTGCATGGCGAGCACACGCTCTGGCCAGTGCCCCTGGAGCTCGGACATATCGTCCAGCAAACGGTCGGCATAGTCGGTGATCTTGAAGTACCACTGGTTCAGGGACTTCTTCGTGACAGGGGTCCCGCAGCGTTCGCACGCGCCGTTGACTACCTGTTCGTTCGCCAGGACGGTCAGGTCCTTCGGGCACCAGTTGACCGGGGAATCCTTACGGTAGGCCAGCCCGCGCTCGTAGAAGCGCTTGAACAGCCATTGCGTCCAGCGGTAGTACTCCGGGTCCGAAGTGTGCAGCCGGCGGGACCAATCGGCAGAGATGGCGTAACGCTTGAACGATGCGGCCTGCGTATCGATGTTGGCGTACGTCCACTCGCTGGGGTGTGCGTTGCGCTTGATGGCGGCATTCTCCGCCGGCAGGCCGAAGGAGTCCCAGCCGATGGGGTGCAGGACGTCGAAACCCTTCTGGCGAAGGTACCGCGCCACGACGTCGCCCATCGCGAAGGCCTCGGCGTGGCCCATGTGAAGGTCGCCAGATGGGTAGGGGAACATGTCCAGGACGTAGCGCCGCTCGCGGGAGCCGTCGTCAACAGGAGTGAAGACTTTGAGATCTTCCCAGACCTGCGGCCACTTGGCCTCCATTGAGGCGAAGCTGTAGACACCCTCCTCGGGCGTCTCGCCTGCCACTGTTGACTGTGCTCCGGTTTCTGTCTCCGGCTGAACGCTCACTGCTGCCCTCTTCTGTTCTTCCATGACGGTTTTGCCTCCTGCTCCGGGCCCCGGAAGGTCCCGGACACACAAAAGCCCCTCGGCAAGGAGGGGCGGCCGCTCGGTTCGCGATGGTTTAGATCGACGTATACCGGGCGGCTAGCTAAGCAGAAGGATCGCACGCATAAAGCCACCTTACCGCACCAAGCCCATGGCGTGGTTTCAAGGGACCGTGCAGTGCCGATTGAGGTTCCGGGGACTCCCCGCCATGGTGTGGTGGGCACCGCGAAGCGGGCGGGCGGGAGTCCCCGGAACCTCTCTCAAGGGTTGAACCTACTTAACGTCCTCGTCCACCCAATCCATGGACTTGGTCACTGCCTTCTTCCACAGGCGCATCTGCCGCTCCTGCTCTTCGGCCGGAAGCTGTGGCTCCCAGCGCTTGTCCTCGCCCCAGTTTGAGCTGAGTTCGCCGAGGTCCTTCCAGAAGCCGACGGCGAGGCCGGCCGCGTAGGCGGCACCCAGGGCCGTGGTTTCCACGACCTTCGGACGGACCACGGGCACACCCAGGATGTCGGCCTGGAACTGCATGAGCGCCTCATTGGCGACCATGCCGCCGTCGACCTTCAACTCGGTCAGCGGAACGCCCGAGTCCGCGTTGACGGCGTCGAGCACTTCGCGGGTCTGGAAGGCGGTGGCCTCCAGGGCCGCGCGGGCGATGTGGCCCTTGTTGGCAAAACGGGTCAGGCCAACGATGGCACCGCGGGCGTCTGCGCGCCAGTACGGGGCGAACAGGCCGGAGAATGCGGGCACGATGTAGACGCCGCCGTTGTCCTCGACGCCTGCCGCCAGCGTCTCCACTTCGGGAGCGGAGCTGATTATGCCGAGGTTGTCGCGGAGCCACTGGATCAGTGAGCCCGTGACAGCGATGGACCCTTCCAGTGCGTAGTGCGGCTTGGCGTCGCCCAGCTTGTAGCCGAGCGTGGTCAGCAGGCCGTTCTTCGAGTGGACGATTTCTTCGCCCGTGTTGAAGATCAGGAAGCAACCGGTGCCGTAGGTGTTCTTGGCCTCGCCGGCCTGGAACGCCGCCTGGCCGAAGGTTGCCGCCTGCTGGTCGCCCAGGATGCCTGCGACGGGCACTTCGCGCAGCAGCTGCGAGGTGTGGACCGTGCCGTAGACCTCGGAGGAGGACTTGATGGCGGGCATCATCGACGCCGGCACGCCGAACGCGTCCAGAATTTCCTGGTCCCATTGCAAGGTGTCGAGGTCCATGAACATGGTGCGCGAGGCGTTGGTCACGTCCGTGGCGTGTACGCCACCGTCCACGCCGCCTGTCAGGTTCCACAGGACCCAGCAGTCGGTGTTGCCGAAGATGAGGTCCCCGGCTTCAGCCTTGGCTCGCGCACCTTCGACGTTGTCCAGGATCCACTTGATCTTGGTGCCGGAGAAGTAGGTGGCCAAGGGCAGGCCGACCTTTTGCTTGAAACGCTCGGGGCCGCCGTCCTGGGCCAGTTCGTCCACGATGGATTGTGTGCGCGTGTCCTGCCAGACGATCGCGTTGTAGATCGGCTCGCCCGTGTTCTTGTCCCACACAACGGCGGTTTCGCGCTGGTTGGTGATGCCGACGGCAGCGATGTCGTGCCGGGTCAGGTTGGCCTTGGACAACGCAGAGCCGACGACCTCCCTGACGTTGTCCCAGATCTCCACCGGGTTGTGTTCCACCCATCCGGCCTGGGGGAAGATCTGCTCGTGTTCCATCTGGCCGGAGGAAACAATGTTTCCCGAGTGATCGAACACGATGGCACGCGAGCTGGTGGTTCCCTGGTCAATGGCGATGACGTATTGCGACATTTTGACGTCCTTGTCTGCTTGCTTTGGTGTGGATGCGGGATAGGTGCTGAGCGGTCTACTACTTGGCGACGGTGGCCATGATCGGTATTGAGTGGGCGACGAGTCCGGCGATGGTTCCACCCAGGAGCGGGCCGACTATCGGGACCCAGGAGTAGGCCCAGTCGCTGGAGCCCTTGCCCTTGATCGGCAGAATAGCGTGGGCGATACGCGGACCGAGGTCACGGGCGGGGTTGATCGCATAGCCCGTCGGGCCGCCAAGGGACGCGCCGATGCCGACGACGAGCAATGCCACCGCGAGCGGTCCCAGGCCGGAGGGAGTTCCGCCGAAGGTCAGGATCACGAACACCAGCACAAAGGTGCCGATGATTTCGGTGACAAGATTCCAGGGATATGAGCGGATAGCCGGACCGGTGGAGAACACCGCGAGTTTGCTGGCTGCCAGCGGCTCGGCGTCGAAGTGCTGCTTGTGGGCGAGCCACGCGAAGATGGCGCCGAGGAAGGCGCCGGTCAGTTCTCCACCGAAGTAGGTGAACGTGGATGCCGCGCTCACGGCGACCCCCGGGGCGAACTCGGCCTTGCCGTCAACCAAGAGGCCAAGCGTGACGGCCGGGTTCAGGTGCGCGCCGGACATAGCCGCCACGTATACGCCGGCAAACACAGCGATGCCCCAGCCAAAATTCACCATCAGGAACCCGCCGTTGTTACCCTTCGTGCCTTTCAGCGCGACGTTTGCCACAACGCCGCAACCAAGCAGGGTAAGCATTCCGGTTCCGAACACTTCGGAAAGGAAAACAATTCCGAGAGACATCTTTGACTCCTCATTTTCTTCTGTTGTCAGCCCTGCAGGTTTTGTGGGGGCCGTTGGGGCGGCGTCTGTTAGCGCCGTCCCGGTTGCGGTCCTCCCTTGCGGAGCGGAAGACCGCAACCCTTGTGTCCAGGCTTCTTGGCCGGAACAATCAAGCTGATGTGACGTACATTACGTTCATGCGACGAGGCTGTGAACAGTCACGCCATGAAAACGTAGAAGCACCTCCTGTGCATGTTGGATTTCCGCTTCACGCTTCGCTGAATCCCAGCCAAGCTGCGTGGCGAGGACTTCGGCAATTTCGTTCAGGAGCTCCCCGGTCACGAGGCCCCGGAAGGCCAGCGAGGTGCGGCGGATGAGGACGTCCACAAGGTGCCCGAGCTGTTCGTTGAGGGCCATGAACTCGAGCTCCCGGACGCTGAGCTCGTTCGTGGAGCGCAGCTTCCGGTCCTCGCCTGCCTTGAGGTAGGCGATGACGTCCCCGGCGCGCGTGCCGTAGCGGGTCAGCAGGCCGCTGACCCGGTCGGCACCGAGACCGGGGGCCATGTGCGTCTTGACCCAGTCCTGGACTCCGTCTTCGCTGTCCGGGAAACCCAGGCCGCCTCCGATGGCGAGCTTCGCCGTCGAGGTCTTCCGCTCCATGCCCAGCTCGCGGAGGACGTCGTTGCTCAGGTGTTCGGCGAGGGCCCGGAAAGTGGTCCACTTTCCGCCGATCAATGAAAGTACGACGGCGGCCTTGCCGCCTTGGGCGGCCGCCGTATCGGAGGCTTTCCGCTCGCTTCGCTCGATGCGGTAGTCGCGGGATACGAAGCCCGGCTGGGTGTCATCGTGGCGCGGAAGCGGCCGGACGCCGGCGAAGCTGTAGACGATATGGCTGCGCTCGACCTTGATGGAGGGGAAGACGTGGCCGACGAGGTCGAAGAAGTAGTCAATCTCGGCTTCGGTGCACACGGCATCCTGGGCCATGTCGGCCTCGACGTCGGTGGTGCCGACCAGGACACGGTCACCCATCGGGTAGATCAGCACGATCCGCCCGTCCGTGTGTTCGAAGAAAATCTCGCGGCCGCCGCACGCTGCGAGCAATTCCGGGTGGTCCAGGACAATGTGGGAGCCCTTGGTTCCGCCCATGAAACGGCTCGCGGCACCCATTGCCTCGTTGGTGAGGTCCACCCAGGCGCCGGTGGTGTTGACGATCACGTCGGCCTGGAAGCTGAATTCTTCGCCCGTGAGTTCATCGCGCAGCAAAACAGCGCCGGCTGAATCGGCGTCTGAAGCCTTTGAGACAAGCGAGACGTAGTTGCTGGCCCTGGCCCTGCCGCCCGGCAAGCCGGTTCCGATACCCGCCTTTTCGCCGTCCTGCAGCACATCGAGCGTCAAGCGCTCCGGGTTGTGCACGGAGGCGTCAAAGTAGGTGGCTGCGTATTTGATTCCGGGGTGCAATCGCGGCAACTCAGCCAAGGCTTTCTCTTTGCCACGGAACTGATGGCGGGGGACGCTGCCGCCGTCGCGGGAGAAGAAGTCGTACATGCTCAGTCCGAGCTTGATGAGGAAGGCGCCGCGTTCTTTTGGTTTGCCTTGCTTGTGCGTGAGGAAGCGTGTGGGGGCGGAAAGTATTCCGGAGAAGGTGCTGAAGATGGGGATGGTCGTCTGCAGGGGCTTGACGTAATGGGGAGCGATCTTCAAAAGCCGGTTGCGCTCGACCACCGATTCCTGAACGAGGCGGAATTCCCCGTTCTCGAGGTAGCGGATGCCGCCGTGGATCATGTGGGATGAGGCTCCGCTGGCGCCTTGGCAGTAATCGCCGCGTTCCACGAGGGCGACGTCCACTCCCTGCAGTGCCAAATCACGGAAGGTTCCGACGCCGTTGATGCCGCCACCGATGATCAGCACCTGGGCCTGCGGCCGTTCGCGAAGTGCCGAAACCGAGGTCCGACGGGGTGATCCTGCTGCGGAACCGGAATTGCTGGTGTATCCCAAAACTGCTCCCTTGGGCTTTGGTGTGTGCGCTGCATCACTTGACGTCGCACCTTGCACAACTATTCTTCGAAAGAATGGAAAATGAAATCAAGCTACTTGCACAAACGTGCAGAACGGAATTGAGATGCCACGATCACGACATTCTGAGGCCCTCCGGGCAGCACAGATGTACTACCTCCAGGACCTCACCATGGACGCCATAGCCCACGAGCTTCGGACCTCGCGTTCGACGGTCTCCCGGTTGCTGTCCTCGGCCCGCGAGTCGGGACTGGTCCAGATCCAGATCCGCAGTCCGCTGGATTCCGCCCCCGAACTGGAACGTATGATCCGCAACCACTACGGCGTCGACGTGCACGTGGTGCCCGTCCTGGACACCTTGAACGAGGCGGAAACCCTAGACCGGGTGGCGACCCAGGCCGCACGGACCATTGGTCCCTTGGTCGATTCCAACGCCATCATCGGAGTGGCCTGGGGTGCGACCATCAGCGCAGTCAGCAGACACCTGACGCGCAAGATCACGCACGGCAGCACCATCGTGCAGCTCAACGGTGCCGGCAACATGCAGACCACCGGCATCACCTACGCCAGCGACATCATGCGCCGTTTCGGCATGGCCTACGGTGCGCGGGTGGAACAGTTCCCGGTACCCGCCTTTTTCGACCACGCTTCCACCAAGATCGCCATGTGGAATGAGCGCAGCGTCCAGCGCGTGCTCGACCTCCAAGCCAGAATGAGCATCGCCATCTTCGGTGTCGGCTCGGTGCATTCGGACTATCCCAGCCATGTCTACGCAGGCGGCTACCTCGATGAAACAGACCTGAATCTGCTGGCCAGCTCGGACGTCGTGGGCGATGTTGCCACCGTCTTCTTCCGCGCCGACGGCTCTTCCGACGGCATCACCCTGAACGAGCGGTCCACCGGCCCAAGCCACGAGCAACTCAGGCAGGTCCGCCGCCGGATCTGCGTCGTCTCGGGTGCATCCAAGATCAACGGACTTCGCGGAGCACTCAAAGCGAGGCTGGCAACAGATCTGATCCTGGACGAGGCCACGGCGAAGCGCCTGGTCAGTTTCGGCAGCCCTTCCTGAATAATTGGAGGACCCAGAAACATTCCCGGCATCGAGGTAGGTAGAGTCTTGGCTATGAAACCCTCGCCTAGGCTCAGTCTGAACAACGGTGTCTTGATTGACCAGTTGGGGTTCGGGCTTTACAAGGTGCCGCCGGCGGACGCCACGTCTTTGGTCGCCACTGCGCTGGGCGCCGGCTACAGGCACTTCGATACAGCCGCCATGTATGGCAATGAGACCGGGGTCGGCCGCGGCCTCGGCAGTGCGGTCATACCCCCGCCCGGCGTGGACAGCAACACGGGAGGCTCCGGGGAGGGCACCCACGGTCTCTCCCGCGAAGACGTCTTTGTCACCACCAAGCTCTGGAACGACGACCAGGGCTACGACTCCACGCTCCGCGCCTTCGATACCTCCATGGCCAATCTCGGCCTCGACTACGTCGACCTGTACCTGATCCACTGGCCCTGCGCAGGGCGCGGCTTGTTCCAGGAAAGCTACCGGGCCATGGAAACCCTGTACCGCGAAGGCCGGGTCCGCGCGATCGGAGTCTCCAACTTCCAGCCTGCCCATCTCGAAGCACTCATGCAAAAAGCCGAAGTGGTCCCGGCGGTGAACCAGATTGAACTGCACCCATGGTTGCAGCAGACGCGGCTCCGGACCCTCCACGAGCAATTGCGCATCCGCACCGAGGCGTGGAGCCCGTTGGGCCGGGGCCAGGTCCTTCAGGATCCTGCCGTCCGGGCGCTCGCGGACAAATACCGAAAGACACCTGCGCAGATCATCATCCGCTGGCACCTCCAGCTCGGAAATATCGTCATCCCGAAAGCGAGCACCGCGGCACGCATCCAGGAGAACTTCAATGTCTTCGGCTTCGAGCTCGATGCCGACGACATGGATGGCCTGGCCGCCCTCGAACGCCACCACCGCACCGGGTCACACCCGGACAACGTCAACTAGGACCTGCCGAATGGAACAAGTGGACACCAACCACTCCCCCGAACCCGCACCAGCCTCCCCACGCGAGTTCTTCAGCAAGGCCTTGGCCTCCCGGACGAGTGCCTCGGACATCGACCTCGACGGCAGTAACGTCGCCTATTGGTGCTACGAACCGGTCAAGGTGACCGCGGATACCCGGACCATACTGGTCATTCACGGTTTCCGCGGCGACCACCACGGCCTGCTCCGCGTCGTAGACCACCTGCCGGAAATGCGGGTCATCATGCCCGACCTTCCCGGCTTTGGCAGCTCGGAACCTTTCGCCGGGGACCCCCACACCGTGGAACGCTATGGGAAGTTCATCACAAGTTTCATGGCGGCCCTGGGTCTCGGACCGGACACAGTTCTCTTGGGGCACTCCTTCGGATCCATTGTCGCCAGCCACTTCGCCGCCGCGAATCCGGGCGCCATCCGTCCGCTGATCCTGGTCAATCCCATCGCTGCTCCCGCGCTTGAAGGGCCCAAAGGCCTCATGACCAAGCTGGCAGTCCTGTACTACCAGGTCTCCGCCAAGCTCCCGCGCCGGCTGGGACTCGCCGTCCTGCGCAGCCGCCTCATCGTCCGCGTCATGAGCGCCGCGATGGCCAAGACCCGGGACAAGGAACTCCGGGCCTTTGTCCATGGCCAGCACGATGCGTACTTCTCGGCGTTCGCGGACCGGGCGAGCCTCCTGGAGTCCTTCCGGGCTTCGGTGTCCAGCCATGTCGCCGAGGTCGCCGGGCAGTTGGATCTTCCCGTGTTGTTGGTGGCCGGCGAGAAAGACGAGATCGCCCTGCTCCGCGACCAGCACAAGCTGTTGGAGATGCTCCCGGACGGCGCGCTGGAAGTGATTCCCGACGTCGGGCATTTGATCCACTACGAGACACCGGCGCCGGCCGCCGCCGCCATCCGCAGCTTCCTGGAGGAACACCCCGCGTGAAAATCGTCATAGATGCCCGCTTTACCCGCACGGACCATCATGACGGGATCAGCCGCTACGGATCGAGCCTCATTGCGGCGACGTCCAAGATCGCGGATGTCACGATGCTCATCAGCGACAAGCGTCAGTTGGCGCTCCTCCCTGATGTCCCCTACGTTCACATCAGCAGCCCGCTGTCCCCCCGCGAACTGTTCGTGGCGCGCGAAGTCAACAAGCTCGGGGCCGATGTCGTGGTTTGCCCGATGCAGACCATGGGCACCTGGGGCCGCAAGTACGGACTTGTCCTGACCTTGCACGACCTCATCTACTATGAGCACCCGGCACCTCCGGGCTTCCTGCCCGCACCGGTCCGGCTGCTCTGGCGGCTCTACCACAAGGCCTACTGGCCGCAGCGATTGCTTCTCAACCGGGCCGACGTCGTTGCCACCATCAGCCACACCACCGAGTCGCTCATGGCGAAGTTCAATTTGACCCGCCGCCCGGTCCGGATCGTGGGCAACGCGCCACAGCCGGGCCAGACTCCCCGCGATCCGGCGGCCGGCGCCGAGAAATCCCTGCTCTACATGGGCTCGTTCATGCCCTACAAAAATGTGGAAACAATGATCCAGGGAATGGCCGAATTGCCCGGATTCACGCTGCATCTGCTCAGCAGGATCACCCCCCAGCGCCGGGCCGAGCTGGAGCCCTTGGTGCCGCCGGGCGCGAACGTCGAGTTCCACAACGGCGTCACGGATGCCGAATACGACTCCCTCCTGGTCCGGGCCACCGCCCTCGTCAGCCTGTCCAAAGCGGAAGGCTATGGGCTGCCCCTGGTCGAGGCGATGGCTCTTGGCACTCCCGTGATCGCCAGTGACACTCCCATCTTCCGTGAGGTCGGCGGGGACGCCGTGAGCTATGTGCATTCCGAATCGCCGGGCGAATTTGCCGCGGCAGTGAAAGCCCTTGAAGATGCGGAATTGTGGCAGACGCGCTCACGCCGCTCCGTGGAACGCGCGGCTGAATTCAATTGGGACGAATCGGCCCGCCAACTGCTGGCCGTGGCCGAAGAGGTCGTTACGATGCGCAGCCGCAAGCGGCGCTAGAGGACGTCGACGCCGTCGAGCCGCAACTGCACGGGTCCCGAGGTGCGCTTCGCCGCACTGGCGGCTTTGACTGCCCGCATGGAACGGGTGGCAACAGCTGCTTGGGCATAAGGAATGAAGATCAGCGTCCGGACGTCCGGCTCGCGCTCCGGTTCTACTGCACGCTGCGCCGACAGAGTGAGAGAGACCGGCGCGGGGCCCGCGGTGCGGAGTTGGATGTTTTCGGCCAGGCTTTCGGTAAAGTGCACGACGTCGGCGCGCTTGCCCGTCACTGACGCGATCCGGACTGCGGGGGGCAACTGGAGTTCCTGCCGCAGTGCCAGCTCGCGGGAGGCGTATCCCGCAGGGTCCCAGCGCAACAGGGCACCCGTCGCGGTTGTGTCGTCGGCAGTGATGATAACGAGCCCGCCTTCATTCGCGGGCCGCACGAGGGCTGCAGCGTTGAACCATCGCCGCACTGTGTCCTCCCCGGCGCGCAGGTTCTCCCTGCGCAGGAGCGAATTGCCATCCAGGAGCAGCGCCGCCGCGTAGCCGCCGCTTGCAATCGGCTCAGCGCCCACGGTTGCCACCACGAGGGCACGGGCATCGGACACCGTGGCTTTGATCTGGTCCCCCGAAGACGTCACGACGGCCTTGCCTGGAAAAGCCCTGCCTAGTTCTTCCGCGGTCCGCAGCACACCGGCGGCCCCCCTGCGAAGACGGCCTCCGCCGCAATGGCGGCAACGCCACTCCGGGGCCGGGGTGGAGCACCAGCGGCACTGCGGCAGGGCCGATTGTCCGGCGATCGCGAGGGGGCCCTGGCAGTTGTTGCACCTGGCGGTTTCGCGGCAATCCTCGCAGACAAGGGATGGGGCGTAGCCGGCCCGGGCCACCTGTACCAGGACGGGTCCGCGTTCCAGTCCCTCTTTGGCGGCCCGCCAGGCGGCGCCGGGCAAGCGTGCGATCTTTGCCAGGGGGTCGCGTTCCTGCTCGAAGCTGTCAGCTGTATTGAGCACCCGGGGCGTGCTGGCTCGGACCAGCGGCCGGGGGGCTTCCACTGGCACGGCCCAGCCGCCCTCAACAAGCCGCTGAAGTTCGGTGCTGCGGGTATGCGCAGCCATGAGGCACGCCGCTGATTCCTGTTCCGAACGCAAGAGCAGGATTTCCCGGGTGTGGGCGTAGGGGGCGCGCTGGTCAATGTGGAGGTCGTCGCCGTCGTCCCAGCACACCACCAGCCCCAGGTCCTGCACCGGAGCGTAAGCTGCCGAGCGGGTGCCGACTGCCACTTTTGCCGCGCCGCTGAGGAGCCGAAGGTAGCTTCGGTACCGCGGTGTCGGGCCGTCGTCGGCCGTCAACCGCGCGACGTCCCCTGCCGGCAGGACAGCGCGCAGGGCCGCTTCCATGCGGTCGAGATCACGGTAGTCGGGAACGACGACGACGGCGCCCCGCCCTGAGGAGCGGACTGCCGCCACCGCAGACGCCACAAGCCCGGGCCAGCCGGCGGTTCCAAAACCCCGGGTTGCAGTCAAGACGGCACGGGGTGAGCCACCCCCGGCCAGGTGTTGCAGGTAGGGCGTCCCGTTTGTGTAGGAAGCCCACGCCGCTTGGGCCTGGGAAGCGGAACCCTGGGAAGCGGTGCCATGCCCGTCCGGGGTGTCCGGCTCGTCCGGTTCGTCCAGGCGGGAATCGCCGGACAGGAGCTGCTTCTCCAGGCGCGCGACGCGGGGCGGAATGGCAGTGCGGAGGACGTCGCTGAGCGTCCCGGCGTAGCGGGCCGCGACACTGGAGGCAAGCTCCAGCAACGCAGGAGTCAGCACCGGAACGGCTGAAACCACCTTGAGAAGCGGAGTCAGGCCATGCCCGGCTTCTGACGATTCAATGCGCCCCAGGACGTAGCCGTTGAGTTCCTGGCCGCTGAAGCGGACTTTGACCCGGACGCCGGCCAGGGCGCTCCCGTCCAACTCGGCCGGGACGCTGTAGTCGAAAGGCCTGTCGAGATGCGGCAAGGATGATTCGATCAGGACCCGTGCCACCGGATTGTTCGCCGCGAGCGGTGGCCCGGCGACGTCGCTCCCGCGCGAAGGGAAGCCTTGCAACAAGGACGGCTGATGGGACGGCGAAGGCAACGCCATGGCAAACGGAAGCAGCGAACCATCGCTCATGCTTGTCACCTCCCTGGAGTGCCGGATGCCTTGGGGCAATCCAAGCAGGCACCACCGACAATGCCGGCTCTGGCCGGAGCAGCCAAGTCAGGCGTTGAAGAATTCCTTCAGTTCGTCCACGCGGTCCAATCGTTCCCACGTGAAGTCCGGCTCGTCGCGGCCGAAATGGCCATGCGCCGCGGTCTTTGCGTAGATGGGGCGCTTGAGGTCGAGAGCGTCGATGATGGCGCGCGGACGGAGATCGAAGATCTCCGCAATCGCTTCGCTGATCTTGGCCGGGTCGACAGTCTCGGTACCGAAGGTTTCGACGTACGTGCCTACCGGACGCGCCTGGCCGATCGCGTAGGCGATCTGGATTTCGGCCCGCTTGGCCAAGCCTGCGGCTACGACGTTCTTCGCTACCCAGCGCATCGCGTAGGCCGCCGAGCGGTCCACCTTCGACGGATCCTTGCCGGAGAAGGCACCGCCGCCGTGGCGGGCCATGCCGCCGTACGTGTCAACGATGATCTTGCGGCCTGTCAGCCCGGCGTCGCCGACGGGACCGCCGATGACGAAGGCACCGGCCGGGTTCAGGATGTTCGCGACGTGGGAGATGTCCAGGTTGGACACAGCCAGGACGGGCTCGATCACGTGCGAGGCGAGATCGGCGCGCAGGCGATCGAGGTGGGTCCCTTCGGCGTGCTGGCTGGAGATGACCACCGTTTCAACGGAAACCGGACGGTCGCGGTCGTATCCGACCGTCACCTGGGTCTTGCCGTCAGGACGGAGGTAGGCCAGTTCGCCGCTCTTGCGGACTTCGGTGAGACGCTCGGACAGCCGATGGGCGAGCCAAATGGGCGTCGGCATGTAGGACGGGGTCTCGTCGCTCGCGTAGCCGAACATGATGCCCTGGTCACCGGCGCCCTGGAGGTCGTAGTCGTCCTCCTGGCGGCCTTCGCGGGCTTCGAGCGAATTGAAGACGCCACCGGCTATGTCGTTGGACTGCTGTCCGATGGAGACAGACACGCCGCAACGGGCGCCGTCGAAGCCGTTGGCCGACGAGTCGTAACCGATGCCGAGGATGGTCTCGCGGACGATCTGCGGGATTTCAACATACGCATCCGTCGTGACTTCACCGGCTACGTGCACCAAGCCTGTGGTGGCCATGGTTTCAACAGCCACGCGCGATTCAGGGTCTGCGGCCAGGAGCGCATCGAGGATGGCGTCGCTGATCTGGTCGCAGATTTTGTCCGGGTGCCCTTCCGTGACCGACTCTGAGGTGAAGAGCCGGAGCTTGGACGGGATGCCGTGGGATTCATGGTGCAGCGGTAAAGTCACTCGACTACCTTACTCGGTTGGGGGCGGCCGGCTTCCGCCGTATGTCCCTATGCTAAGGATGGACCAGCTAAGCAATGAGCCTCACCCGGCGCCTAGCTGGCCGGGTGTACCCGGCTCAGTTCAGTGCTGATGCGGTCAATAACAGCGGCGGCGACGTCGGATTTGGAACCTGCCGCCGACTGCGGCGCAGCGCCATGGCCGGAGAGAATGATCACAGAATTCTGGTCCTGGCCGAACACGCGCCCGACGCCGACCTGGTTGACCACTAAAAGGTCACAGCCTTTGCGTTTGAGCTTGGCGGTGGCGTGCTCCAGGACGTTGCCGTCCTCGTCCCCGGTTTCGGCCGCAAATCCGATGATCAACTGCGTGGATGCCTCAGCGTCGCGACGTAACACCAGCTCATGCAGGATGTCCGGGTTCTGCACGAGGCGCACCACGGGGGCGTCGTTGCCGTTGACCTTCTTGATTTTCGTGTCTGAAACTTCGGCGGGGCGGAAGTCCGCGACGGCTGCGGCCATGATCACGACATCGGAGCCGACGGCGGCTTCCAGTGCGGCGTCACGGAGCTCCAATGCGGATTCAACCTGGATCAGTTCGACGCCCGCAGGTGCCTGTACTTCCATGTGGGCAGCGAGGAACCTCACGTGAGCGCCTGCGTCAAGGGCCGCGGCGGCCAGCGCAACACCTTGTTTGCCGGAAGACCTGTTCCCAAGGAACCGGACTGGATCCAGGGACTCCCTGGTGCCGCCGGCGGAGATCGTGATGGTGCGCCCGGCCAGGGGTTTCGGGCCAGCAAGCCGGGTTGAGGGCGAGGAGGCGTCGACCAAAGCCATAGCGGCTGCGAAGATGGCTTCCGGCTCGGGGAGTCTGCCTGGCCCGGAGTCCGCGCCTGTGAGCCGGCCCACTGCGGGTTCCAGGACGGTGATGCCCCGGCTGCGCAGTGTTTCCACGTTCGCCTGGGTGGCTTGGTTGTGCCACATTTCGGTGTGCATTGCGGGAGCGAAAAGCACCGGGCCGTGGGCCATCAGGAGTGTATTGGTCAGCAGATCCCCCGCTTGGCCGGTTGCTGCCTTGGCCAGCAGGTCGGCAGTCGCCGGGGCGACCACGATGAGATCCGCCTCATGACCGAGACGGACGTGGTTGACCTTCTCCACGTCGTCAAAGACGCTGTTGCTCACCGGATTGCCCGAGAGGGCCTCCCATGTAGCCACGCCGACAAACCGGTTGGCGGCCTCCGTGGGAATGACCGTGACATTGTGTCCGGCCTCAGTAAAAAGCCGGAGGAGCGATGCAACCTTGTAGGCTGCGATCCCTCCCCCGACTCCGAGGACTATGCGCACGTGACCTCCGTCAACAGGCAGTCTGTTTTACTCTGCGGGCTCGATGGGAGTGGAAACCAGCAGGCCTTCGTTGATCTCGCGCAGGGCGATGGAAAGCGACTTCTCGTTCAGCTTCGTGTCGACCAGCGGGCCAACGTATTCGAAGAGGCCCTCGTGCAGCTGTGCGTAGTACGCGTTGATCTGGCGCGCGCGCTTGGCGCCGAAAATCACCAGGCCGTACTTTGAATCGGCAGCAGCAAGCAGCTCGTCGATCGGCGGGTTGATGATGCCTTCAAGGTTCGTGGACACGAATTCTCCAAATTCTAACGGGCTGACAAGTGCTAGCGCTTAGCGCTGGTGCGGGGTAAGCCCCATGAGTGAAACAAGCTCGTCCGCTGCCCGGCGTACGTCGTCATTGATGACGGTGTGGTCAAACTCCGGTTCAGCGGCAAGTTCCAGTTTAGCGGTTTCCAGCCGCCGCTGCTGTTCCTCCGGAGTTTCGGTGCCGCGTCCCACCAGGCGGCGGACCATTTCGTCCCAGCTGGGCGGAGCAAGGAAGACGAAGTTGGCGTCCGGAACTGCCGCCTTGACCTGGCGGGCGCCCTGCAAATCGATCTCCAGCAGCACGGACCTGCCTTCGGAGATGGCAGCGTCCACGGTGCTGCGCAGCGTGCCATAGCGGTTCTTTCCGTGGACGACGGCCCACTCAAGCAGCTGGCCGTCCTCAACGAGTGCGTCGAATTCCTCGGCGGACTTGAAGAAGTAGTGGACACCGTCCGTCTCCCCCGGCCGCGGAGCACGGGTGGTGGCTGAAACCGACAGCCAGACCTCGGGGTAATTGTCCCGGATATACGTGGATACTGTTCCCTTGCCAACGGCAGTGGGGCCTGCGAGGACGGTCAGTCCCGGATTCTTGCTCACATCGTCCTTCGTGGAGATCCTATATATGCTGCATATCTTCTTAAACGCTGCATTTGTTTAAACGCTGTATTTGTCTTCCATAAAATCTATCAGCGACCGGGACTGGTGAATTCCCAGGCCCCTGAGCCTGCGTGAAGGGGCGATTCCAATCTCCGCCATGATGGCCGCCGCCCGGACCGGGCCAATGCCTGGGACAGCCTCGATCAGCTCGGAAACACGCATGCGGGCGATAGCCTCGTCAGTCTGCGCCGACTTGATCAGCCGGGCAATGCTGAGTTCGCCCGACCTGAGCTGTTCCTTCGCGAGAGCCCGTCTTGCCCGGGCTCTCGCTGCCTTTTCCAAGGCATCGGAACGTTCCTCTGGTGACAGAGCCTTTAAGGTCACTGACACATCCCCCTTTGGCCGGCATCGAGTGCGTTGCGGATTGGACTGATCCCGAAGCTATCGCGTGGTCAGTGCGGAGCGCAATGCATTGGACCCACGAAGATCAGGCTCAGCCTTTCAGCAAGCCATCGCGGGTGGTCTCCGTGGCGGAACGCAGTCCGGCAATCGTTGGACCAGCCGCGAGGATTCCGCGGCTCGACGTCGCCAGGACCGCCGGGTACGCCGCGCCGAAAGTGGAACGCAGATCCGCGGGCGTGGCTCCTTGCGCGCCCAGTCCGGGCGCCAGGATGGGCCCGTGAACGGCGTCGAGGTCCAGCCCAAGTTCCACGAGCGCCGCGCCGATCGTGGCACCCACCACGAGACCGACCGAGCCCAGACCCGCAGGCCCCATGGCGCCCGCATAGCGGCGGTTTTCCTCGGCCGCGGCCTCGGCAATCCGCCGAGCGACCGATTCCGAACCGCCAACATGCTGCACGGACTTGCCCTCGGGGTTGGACGTCAGGGCGAGCACGAAAACACCGCGGCCGGACTCGGCCGCGAGGTCGAGCGCCGGGCGCAGCGACTCGAAGCCGAGGTACGGGCTCAGCGTGACCGAGTCTGCTGCCAAGGCGGAGCCATCCCGTAGCCAGGCGTCGGCGTAAGCAGCCATCGTGGAGCCGATGTCTCCGCGTTTGGCGTCGGCGATGCTCAAAACCCCGGCATCGGATGCGGCCGCAAGGGTCCGCTCCAAGACCGCCATGCCTGCGGAGCCGTGACGCTCATAGAGCGCCACCTGCGGCTTTACCGCGGCAGCGAGCATCGCCACGGCCTCCAGGACGGTGAGCGAAAAGCGCTCCAGGCCGGCGACGTCGTCGTTCAATCCCCAGTCCGCCAAGAGCCCCGGGTGCGGGTCAATGCCGACGCACAAGGGGCCGCGGGCGGCCATCGCGGCAGCCAGGCGGGACCCGAACGGCTGTCGGGGCCCCGAGCTAAGAACAGCCTGCGCAAGGGGACGCTGCCCGGCTGAGGCAGACTCAGGCATTGACGGCCTCGGCTGCCGCGGCCTTGGACGCTGACAGTGCCGCGGCGTGCTCCTGCAGGCTCGTCACCGACCACTCGTAGGTGCGCAGTGCCTCGATGGCCTGCACGGCGGCGTTGAACTCCGCAACGGTGGTGATGCAGGGGATGCCGATGGACGTAGCGGCCGCACGGAGTTCGTAGCCGTCGCTGCGGGCTTCGCCGCCGGAAGGCGTGTTGAAAACCATGTCGATTTCGCCGGCGATGATGAGGTCCGCGATGGTCCCTTCGCCTTCTGCGCTGCTGCCTTCTGCGACCTTGCGGACCGGGGTGGCCTGGATGCCGTTGCGGCGCAGGACATCCGCGGTGCCGCCCGTGGAGACAATCTCGAAACCGAGATCGGACAGGCGCTTGACGCCCATGATCACGGAACGCTTGTCGCGGTTGGCGACAGAAACGAAGATCTTGCCTTCGGTGGGCAGCGCGTTGTTGGCTGCGGCCTGGCTCTTGGCGAAAGCGGTGTCGAAGTGCTTGTCGATGCCCATGACCTCACCGGTGGAGCGCATTTCCGGGCCGAGCAGCGAGTCCACAACCTTGCCTTCCGGAGTCCGGAAGCGGCTGAACGGCAGCACGGCTTCCTTCACCGCGACAGGCGCGTCGAGCGGCAGGGTAGAACCGTCGCCCGTCTCCGGCAGCATCTTGTAGGCGCTGCGCAGCTGGTTGATGGTGACGCCCGTACCGATCAGGGCCGCAGCCTTGGCCATTTGCACGCCCGTTGCCTTGGAGACGAACGGAACCGTGCGGGAAGCACGCGGGTTGGCCTCCAGCACGTAGAGCACGTCGGAAGCCAGCGCGAACTGGATGTTGATGAGGCCACGGACGCCTACGCCTTCAGCGATGGCTCGGGTGGCCGTGCGGACGCGTTCAATCACGTTGCTGCCGAGGGTGATGGGAGGCAGGACGCATGCGGAGTCACCGGAGTGGATGCCGGCTTCCTCGATGTGCTCCATGATGCCGCCGAGGTACAAGTCCGTGCCGTCGAAGAGCGCGTCGACGTCGATTTCGACGGCGTCCTCGAGGAAGCGGTCGATCAGCACCGGGTGGTCCGGGGTGATTTCCGTGGCGTTGGCGATGTAGCGGGAGAGGTTGGCTTCGTCGTAGACGATTTCCATGCCTCGGCCGCCAAGCACGTAGGACGGACGGACGAGGACCGGGTAGCCGATTTCGTCGGCGATCTTCTTGGCGTCTTCGAAGGACACGGCGGTGCCGTTCTTCGGGGCGATCAGTCCGGCCCGGTCGAGCACGCGGGAGAACATGCCGCGGTGCTCGGCAAGGTCGATCGCTTCCGGGGAGGTACCCAGGATCGGCACACCGGCGTCTGCCAGCTGCTGTGCGAGCTTGAGCGGGGTCTGGCCGCCGAGCTGCACGAACACGCCCATGACGCCGCCGGTGCGCTCCTCTGCCGCGATGACTTCGAGGACGTCCTCCAGTGTCAACGGTTCGAAGTAGAGGCGCGTGGAGACGTCGTAGTCCGTGGAGACGGTTTCCGGGTTGCAGTTGACCATGACGGTTTCGTAGCCGGCCTTGCGCAACGCCATCGAGGCGTGGACGCACGAGTAGTCGAACTCGATGCCCTGGCCGATGCGGTTGGGGCCCGAACCCAGGATGATGACGGACGGCTTGGAGTGCAGGCCGACCTCGTCCTCTTCGTCATATGACGAGTAGTGGTACGGGGTGTACGCGGCGAATTCGGCGGCACAGGTGTCCACGGTCTTGTAGACCGGACGGATGCCCAGGGCCTGCCGGACGCCGCGGACAACCGCCTCTGGGTTGTGGGTCAAGGCGCCGATCTGCTCATCCGAGAAGCCGTGGCGCTTGGCGTTGCGGAGCATGTCTTCCGTGAGGGCGCCGGCTTTGCGGATCTCGTGGGAGGTCTCGTTGAGCAGCTGCAGCTGGTCCAGGAACCACGGATCGATCTTGGTGGCGGCGTAGAGGTCCTCAACCGAAGCACCGCCGAGCAGGGCGCGCTGGACCTGGTGGAGGCGGTCCGTCGTCGGGCGCTTGGACTTCTCGATGAGTTCCGGAACTTCCCATTCGGGCACGTGGCTGAAGTCCAGCTGCGAACCTTTCTGCTCAAGGGAGCGAAGGGCCTTCTGCAGGGCCTCAGTGAAGTTGCGGCCCATGGCCATGGCTTCACCGACGGACTTCATGGTGGTGGTCAACGTGTTGTCCGCGGCCGGGAACTTCTCAAACGCGAAGCGCGGAACCTTGACGACGACGTAGTCGAGCGTCGGCTCGAACGAAGCCGGCGTCTTCTGGGTGATGTCATTGGGGATCTCGTCCAGGGTGTAGCCCAGGGAGAGCTTGGTGGCGATCTTGGCGATCGCGAAGCCGGTGGCCTTGGAGGCAAGCGCCGAGGAACGCGAAACACGCGGGTTCATTTCGATGACGACGACGCGTCCCGTGTCCGGCTCGATGGCGAACTGGATGTTGCAGCCACCGGTGTCGACACCGACCTCGCGGATGACGGCGATGGAGATGTCGCGCAGCCGTTGGTACTCGCGGTCCGTCAGGGTCAGGGCCGGCGCAACGGTGATGGAGTCGCCCGTGTGGACGCCTACCGGATCGAAGTTCTCGATGGAACAGACAACAACGACGTTGTCGTTCTTGTCGCGCATCATCTCCAACTCGTACTCTTTCCAGCCGAGGATGCTTTCTTCCAGCAGGACCTCGGAGGTGGGGCTGTACTGCAGGCCCTGGCCCACGATGCGGCGCAGGTCCTCCTCGTTGTACGCCAGGCCCGAGCCCAGGCCGCCCATGGTGAAGGACGGACGGACCACCATAGGGTAGCCGAGGTCCTCCGCTGCAGTCAGTGCTTCATCCATGGTGTGGATGATGTGGCTGCGGGCCGACTCGGCGCCGCAGCGTTCCACGACGCCCTTGAACTTTTCGCGGTCCTCGCCGAGTTCGATCGCGGCAATGTTGGCACCGATGAGTTCGACGTTGTACTTCTCGAGCACGCCGTTCTTGTCCAGGGCGATGGCCGTGTTGAGGGCCGTCTGTCCACCCAGGGTGGGCAGGAGGGCGTCCGGGCGCTCTTTGGCGATGATCTTTTCGACCACCTCGGGCGTGATGGGCTCCACGTAGGTGGCATCGGCGAACTCGGGGTCCGTCATGATGGTGGCCGGGTTGGAGTTCACGAGGATGACGCGCAGGCCCTCCTCTTTGAGCACCCGCAGGGCCTGGGTTCCGGAGTAGTCGAATTCGGCTGCCTGGCCGATGACGATCGGGCCGGAACCGATAACGAGGACGCTCTTGAGATCTGTACGCTTTGGCATTACTTGGTGTCCTCGTTCTTCGCGGAATTCGATGTCTGAGTGTCGGCGGCCTGTGCGGCGTCCTGGCCGTTCTTCGTGCTCTCCATCAGGTCGATGAAGCGGTCGAAGAGGTAGGCGGCGTCGTGCGGTCCGGCCGCGGCTTCGGGGTGGTACTGGACCGAGAAGGCCGGGATGTCGAGGCAGGCGAGTCCTTCGACGACGTCGTCGTTGAGGCTCACGTGGCTGACCTCCACGCGGCCAAAGCGCTCTTCCGGAGCCATGGTGGCGCCGTCCATGGGAGCGTCGACGGCGAAGCCGTGGTTCTGCGAGGTGATTTCGACTTTGCCCGTGCGGCGGTCCATCACCGGCTGGTTGATCCCGCGGTGGCCGTATTTGAGCTTGTAAGTACCGAAGCCGAGGGCCCGGCCGAGGATCTGGTTGCCGAAGCAGATTCCGAAGTACGGCATCTTCTCGTCGAGCACGGAGCGGAGCAGCTTCACCTGGGCGTCTGCGGTGGCGGGGTCGCCAGGGCCATTGGACATGAAGAAGCCATCAGGGTTGACTGCCTTGACGTCTTCCAGCGTTGCGGTGGCCGGCAGGACGTGGACGCGTACGCCGCGTTCGGCGAAGCGGACCGGGGTCATGGCCTTGATGCCAAGGTCGATCGCGGCGATGCTGAATTTCGGCTCGCCGTCCCAGCCGTGGTCCGCGGGTTCGACGACGTATGCCTTCTCAATGCTCACTTCTTCGGCCAGGCGGGCGCCTTCCATGGGAGCGCTGGCCAGGACGGTGTCCAGGAGCTCCTTGTCGGTGGCCTTGGCTGCCTCGCCGGAGAAAATTCCTGCGCGCATGGTCTTGTGCTCGCGCAGGTGGCGGGTGATGGCGCGGGTGTCCACGGCCTGGATGCCGACGATGCCCTGTTCAACGAGCTCTGCGTCAAGGCTGCGCTCCGAGCGCCAGTTCGAAGGGCGTCGCGCGGCGTCGCGGACCACGTAGCCGGCCACCCAGATGCGGCGGGACTCGGCGTCTTCCTTGTTCACTCCGGTGTTCCCGATGTGAGGAGCCGTCTGGACCACCAGCTGGCGGGCGTAGGAGGGGTCCGTGATGGTTTCCTGGTAGCCGGTCATGCCGGTGGCGAAGACCGCCTCGCCGAGCGCCACGCCCGTGGCGCCGTAGCTGCGGCCACGGAACGTTCGGCCGTCTTCGAGGACCAGCACTGCCGCGGAGGACTCTGCTGGGTTGGTATTGCCTGTCACTGCGTTGGTGTCCGTCACTTTGTTACTTTCCACTATCGGCATCTGCCTGGGGGGCTGCAGAGATCAATTCTTGAAGTGCTTCGAGGAGCGGTTGCTTGTCGGCGGCGTGCCTGGTCCTGAATCCGGTATCGAGCTCATGTTCTCCGAGCATCCAGCTCAAGACCACGAGTCCATCCTTCTCTACAAACTTTCCTGCCATGCCGTTGGCGCTGCCGCAATCTGTCACGGCTTCCGCCGGAACGAATAATGGCGCGGTCCCCTTCCGGTCGAAGAGGACGCCTTCCGAATGCACGCTTATTTCCGCGTTCCCGCGGAAGCCAAGCCCGTGGACGGCGACCCGGTCAAGCCAGTCTCCCGCCGTCGTCGTCGCCACGTACTGGCCTTCAGTCACAACGCCCGCCGGGCTGAGCCTTTCAGGCACTTCGGGAAGCTGCCCGAGGCCGGCCTGGCGCTTGAGCCTGCCGCGCCAACCTATCGCAATGAGTCCGGCCGCGACCGCGGCAAGGACCACAACGAGGAGCAAGGAAGCAAGTTTGTCCATCAGTTGCTGCCAGCGCCGGCAGGATCCGCTGCGTGGCGGTACGGCGTGTTGAGCTTGCCGTCCAGTACGGTCGGGTGGCCCTTGAAGAAGGTGGCGACGACGGCGCCCGGCAGCTCTTTGCCCGCAAAGGGTGAGTTCCGGCCCATGGTCGCCATCTTATGCGGATCCACTGTCCACCGGGCAGCCGGGTCCACGAGGATCACGTTGGCGGGCTCGCCGGCCTCGAGCGGACGTCCCTGATCTGCCACGCGGCCAATGGCCGCGGGCACCGTGGACGTGACGCGGGCGAAGTCGGCCCACGTCATGAGCCCGGTTTCGATCATGGTTTCCTGGACTACCGAGAGGGCAGTCTCCAGCCCCGTCATGCCCATGGCCGCCTGGGCCCACTCGCACTCTTTGTGCTCGCTCGGATGCGGGGCATGGTCCGTGCCGACGACGTCGATGGTGCCGTCGGCGAGTCCGGCACGGAGCGCCTGGACATCGGCGTCGGTGCGCAGGGGCGGGTTGACTTTGTAGACGGGGTCGTAGCTGCGGACCAGTTCGTCGGTGAGCAACAAGTGGTGGGGCGTGACCTCGGCGGTGACGTTGATCCCCCGTTCCTTGGCCCAGCGGACGATTTCCACCGATCCGGCGGTGGATACGTGGCAGACGTGGAGGCGGGAGCCGACGTGCTGGGTCAGGAGGACGTCCCGGGCGATGATGCTCTCCTCGGCAACCGCGGGCCATCCGGCGAGGCCTAGAACCGCGGAGACCGCGCCTTCGTTCATCTGGGCACCCGCGGTGAGTCGGGGTTCCTGCGCGTGCTGGGCCACGACGCCGTCGAACGCCTTGACGTACTCGAGGGCGCGGCGCATCAGCACGGGATCGTGGACGCAGATTCCGTCGTCGGAGAAGACCCGGACCTGGGCGCGCGAGTCGGCCATGGCGCCGAGTTCGGCGAGCTGCTCGCCGGCGAGCCCGACCGTGACGGCACCCACCGGACGCACATCCACCCAACCGGAGGCGCGGCCCAGGCTGTGGACCTGCTCGACGACGCCGGCGGTGTCCGCCACCGGGTTGCTGTTGGCCATGGCGTGGACCGCGGTGTAGCCGCCAAGGGCTGCGGCGCGTGTACCTGTTTCAACGGTTTCCGCGTCTTCGCGGCCGGGTTCACGCAAGTGGGTGTGGATGTCGACCATACCGGGAAGTGCCACGAGGCCGGCGGCCTCGATGACGGTGGCACCTTCGGCGGAAAGGCCGATGCCGCGCTCAGCGATGATGCCGTCGCGGATCAGCAGGTCCTCGGCGTCGCCACCCAGGATGGCCGCGCCGCGGATCAAGTAGACAACGCTTGCTGTGCCTGTTGCGGTCTCGGTCATCAGTTGCTCTCCTTTTCGGAACGGGCGGTGCCCGCCATGGGTGCGGCTTCACGGGAGTCCCCCGAGAGCAGCAAGTACAGTGCAGCCATCCGGACCGACACGCCGTTCCGGACCTGGGCCAGGACGGTGGAGCGCGGCGAATCGGCGGCGGCGGAAGAGATCTCCAGTCCGCGGTTCATGGGGCCGGGGTGCATGATGATGGTGTCCTTGAGCCCGAGTTCGTCGAGGGCGCGGAGGCGGGCATCGTCAAAGCCCCAGCGCCGCGAATACTCGCGGGTGGAGGGGAAGAAGGAAGCGTTCATGCGCTCACCTTGGACCCGGAGCATCATCATGGCGTCCACTCCGGCCTCGAGGGTCTCGTCGAGGTTGTAGCTGACCTTGCAAGGCCACTGTTCGACGCCGATCGGCAGTAAAGTGGGCGGGGCCACGAGCGTTACTTCCGCGCCAAGGGTGCGCAGGAGCCACACGTTGGAACGGGCGACGCGGGAGTGCAGGACGTCGCCGGCGATGGCGACGCGCATGCCCGTGAGGTCTGCGCCCGTGGACGCCGAGCCGTGCAATTTGGACCAGTGTCGGCGCATCGTGAACGCGTCCAGGAGGGCCTGCGTGGGGTGTTCATGGGTGCCGTCCCCGGCGTTGATGACGGCCGCGTCGATCCAGTCGGTCGCGGCCAGGCGGTGCGGCGCCCCGGAAGCCCAGTGGCGGATGACTACAGCATCGGCCCCCATGGCTGCGAGGGTCTGCGCGGTGTCCTTGAGGGACTCGCCTTTGGAGACCGAGGAACCCTTGGCGGCGAAGTTGATGACGTCGGCGGAGAGCCGCTTCGCTGCTGCCTCGAAGGAAATGCGGGTGCGGGTGGAGTCCTCGAAGAAGAGGTTGACCACGGTGCGGCCGCGCAGGGCGGGCAGCTTCTTGACCTCCCGGTCCCCTACCGCCGCCATCTCTTCGGCGGTGTCCAGGATCCGGATGGCGTCCGCGGCACTCAGGTTCTCGGTGGAGAGCAGGTGTTTCATGCGCCTGCCTCGATCACTACTTCATTGATCGGCTGACCATCCACCGAATCGAATTCTTCAAGGTGGACCCGGACCTTTTCCGAGGAAGACGTCGGCAGGTTCTTGCCCACGTGGTCCGCGCGGATCGGCAGTTCGCGGTGCCCGCGGTCCACGAGGACGGCCAGGCGGACGATGCGCGGCCTGCCGAGGTCGATGATCGCGTCGAGGGCTGCCCGGATGGTGCGTCCCGAGTACAGGACGTCATCGATAAGGACAACAACCTTGTTGTCGATGCCGGACAGCGGCAGCTTGGTGGGGTAAGGAGGCCTGGCGGGCTGGTGGGAAAGATCGTCTCGGAACATGGTGACGTCCAGCTGACCGACAATTGCGGAGGCATTGACGGATGGATCCGCGGCGGCGATTTTTTCCGCCAGCCGCACCGCCAGCGGATAACCGCGGCGTGGGATGCCCAAAAGAACCAGATCCTGGGAACCCTTGTTGGCTTCGAGGATCTCGTGGGCGATACGAGTGAGCGCGCGGTCGATATCCGCGTGGTTGAGAACAACCCGGGACGGCACCGGCGCAGTGACTTCAGTCATCGCTCGTCTCCCCTTTCCCCGCCTCACGGGACGGAATTAAAAAAGGAACATTTGCTCTTCAAAATTACCACAGGGGCGACGCCCGCCAGACGCGCTCCCGGCCAGGGCAATGCGATTTAGCTCACACCCCGGAAATGCGAAGGGCCGGTGCCCACAGTTTCCTGTGGCACCGGCCCTTCGCGTGCTTCCCATGCCGCCTAAGCGAGCAGGGAAGGCTTCAGCGTTTGCAACCGTCCGAGGAGACCGTTGATGAACGCAGGAGATTCGTCGGTGGACATGACCTTGGCCAGTGCCACCGCTTCGCTGACGGCCACGCCGTCCGGGACGTCATCGTTGTAGAGGAGTTCCCAGGCGCCGATCCGGAGGATGATACGGTCGACCGCCGGCATCCGCTCCAGGGTCCAGCCCTGGGCGTAGGTCTGCAGGAACTCGTCGATGGTGGGCTGCATGGCAACCACGCCTTCCACGATGTCCATCGTGTACGGGTTGATTACGAGGTCGGTCATTTCCCGGCGGGCCTTCAAGACCTCGAAAGCGGAGGCGGAACGCTGCTCCGCCTCGAACAGTACCTCGAGGGCCCTGCTACGGGCCTTACCACGGGCGCTCACTAGTCGTTGACCCGGCCCAGGTAGCTGCCGTCGCGAGTGTCTACCTTGACCTTGGTGTTGTTCTCAACGAACAGGGGCACCTGGATCTCATAGCCGGTCTCAAGGGTAGCTGGCTTGGTTCCAGCGGAGGAGCGGTCGCCCTGCAGGCCCGGCTCGGTGTAGGTGATTTCAAGGACAACGCTCGGGGGCAGTTCGATGTAGAGCGGGGTGCCCTCGTGGATGGCAATGTTGACCATCTGGTTTTCCAGCATGAAGTTGGTGGCGTCGCCTACCGTGGCACCGGAAACCGTGATCTGGTCGAAGTCCTGGGTGTCCATGAACACGAAGTCCGCGCCGTCCTGGTACAGGTACTGGTAGTCGCGGCGGTCAACCGTGGCAGTTTCGATCTTGAGGCCGGCGTTGAAGGTCTTGTCGACCACCTTGCCCGACATGACGTTGCGCATCTTCGTGCGCACGAATGCGCCGCCCTTGCCCGGCTTGACGTGCTGGAACTCAATGATGTTCCAGAGCTGGCCCTCGAGCTTCAGCACGGTTCCGTTCTTGATGTCATTTGTGGTTGCCACTAGTATCCTCTGGTTTCTCTCACTGGTTCTAGCTACGCCTTCTGGCTCCAGCCGACTATGCCAAGCAGGCATGCCTTGACGGCAGCCAGCGCGTATTTATCAAAAATCCAAAGTCCATTCTACCGGCAAAATGCGGCGTGCCTGCCCGCGCCCCCTTTTCAGGAGGCGGGACTGTCAGGAGGCGAACTCGAGGACGTTCCGGGCGCGTTGCAGGGCCACAGCAGAGGAGTAAATCAGGGAAGCGTCGGCTGCCAAGGCAACACGCAGGTCCAAGGCCTTGGTAAACGACTCTGCTGCGGCGACGTGATTGCCGGCCACAAAATAGGCCCGCCCCAAATACTGGTGGACGATCGGTTCTTTGGCGGTCCCGTGGACTTCGCCCAGTAGCTGGCGGAAGAGCTCCACGGCACGGTCAAAGCGGTTGGTGGCGCGGTGCAGTTCGGCCTCGAAGATCCGCAATTTGAACGACTCGGGATCGTTGTAGCGCGCCTCGGCCAACAACTCGGCGGCTTCGCCCGGGTGGCCTTCGAGCATGAGCGCCATGATGCGGTCGGCAGGATCGCTGGACTCGGCCAGTGCGGACTGCATGACTTCCTCGTTGACGATGGCCGGCAGGAGCGTATCCGGATTGGTGCGCACCCCGGGGAATCCGCCCGTGGGCCAATCACTGATGCTGCTGAAGGTCTCGGTGGTCATGATGCGATCTCCTGGTAGGCAGCGAAGAGCAGCGAGGTGTCCGGTACGTCGAGGATTCCGGGCTTGGCCACGCCGTCGAGCACCACGAAACGCAAGAGGTCTCCCCTGGACTTCTTGTCACGGCGCATGCCGTCGAGCAGGCCCTGCCAGCGGTCCCGGCGGTAGGTGACCGGCAACCCGAGTCCCTCAAGGATGGTGCGGTGCCTGTCGGCGTCGACGTCGGAAAGCCGCCCGACGCTGCGGGCAAGCTCAGCGGCAAACATCATGCCGACCGAAACCGCTGCGCCATGCCGCCACGAGTAGCGTTCCACGAGTTCGATCGCGTGGCCGAGCGTGTGCCCGTAGTTGAGGATTTCACGAAGGCCGGATTCCTTGAGGTCCTCGGAAACCACCTTCGCTTTGACGGCAATGGCACGTTCGATGAGCTCGCGGAGCACGGCCGAGCCTGGATCGGTGACTTCCTCCGGCTTGTTTTCGACGAGTTCCAGGATGGCGGGATCGGCAATGAAGCCGCACTTGATGACCTCTGCCATTCCGGAGATCAGCTCGTTCCTGGGCAGCGTCTGGAGCGTGTCCAGATCCGCGAGGACAGCCGCGGGCGGGTGGAAGGAACCCACCAGGTTCTTGCCTTCCGCGGTATTGATGCCGGTCTTGCCGCCTACTGACGCGTCCACCATGCCAAGGAGGCTCGTGGGCATGTGGATGACCTTGACACCGCGCAGCCAGGTGGCAGCGACGAATCCGGCGAGGTCGGTGACCGCGCCGCCGCCGACCGCCACGATGGCGTCGGAGCGGGTGAAGTCGTTCTGGCCAAGCACTTGCCAGCAGAAGGCGGCAACCTGGATGTGCTTGCCTTCTTCGGCGTCAGGGATCTCAGCGGTGAGGGAGGTGAATCCGGCAGCCTCGAGTTCGGCACGGACCGTATCGCCCGTGAGGCGCAGGGCACGCGGGTGGATCACCAGGACCCGCCTGACGCGTTCCCCCAGCTTCGCGGGAAGGGTCTCCAAGAGGCCGCGCCCGACGACGACATCGTAGTTCTCGTTGGCGGACTGGCCGCTGACCTTGATGACAGTTGATTCGTTGCTCACTTTTGCACTTCCTCTTTCAAGGCCGCGTATTCACGCAGTCTTTCCTCCACGTGGAGGGCGATTTCTGCCACGGTCCCGGACCGGACATCGACGGTGACATCTGCCAAGCGTTCATAGACTGGACGCCTTGCAGCAAACAGGGCTTCCCAACGCGCCATGGCGTCGCCCGCCAGGAGCGGCCGGCCAGTGTTGCGGGCGATGCGTTCGGCTACCGTCTCCGCATCGCACTCGAGATAGACGACGGTGCAGTCACCCAGCAGCTGCTGCGTACCGGAATCGAGCACCGCACCCCCGCCAAGTGAAACAACCCCGCCGTTGACGTTCGCGGTTTCGACAGCACGCGCCACAGTCCGGGCCTCGATCTCCCGGAAAGCGTGCTCTCCGCGACCGGCGAAGATGTCCGCGATGGTTCCGTGGTGCTCAACAATGACGACGTCCGTGTCCACAAACGGCACGCCCAATTGCTGGGCGAGCTGGTGGCCAATGACTGACTTACCGACGGCCATCGGTCCCACCAAAGCTATCGCAGGCCCGTGACCGGCGCCCGAGGTACCGCGGACCACTAGTGGCCGACCGAGTCCAGGTTTGCCGGGATGCTGTCCAGGTAACCCCGAAGGTTTCGTGCGGTTTCAGCGACGGAGTCACCGCCGAACTTCTCAGCGACGGCTTCGGCCAGAACCAAGGCGACCATGGCCTCGGCAACGACACCTGCAGCCGGGACGGCACAGACGTCGGAGCGCTGGTGGTGCGCTTTGGAGGCTTCACCGGTGCTGACGTCGATGGTCCTCAATGCACGCGGGACGGTGGCGATGGGCTTCATGGCGGCGCGGACACGCAGGACTTCACCGATGCTCATGCCACCTTCAATGCCACCGGCACGGTTGGTCTTGCGGACGATCCGGCCGGTCTCGTCCTTGACGATTTCATCGTGCGCGGCGGAGCCTCGGCGTGCCGCGGTCAGGAAGCCATCGCCGACTTCGACGCCCTTGATCGCCTGGATGCCCATCAGGGCAGCAGCCAGGCGGGAGTCGAGGCGGCGGTCCCAGTGCACGTAGCTACCGAGTCCCGGCGGAAGGCCGTAGGCGAGGACTTCGACAACACCGCCGAGGGTCTCGCCTTCCTTGTGTGCTGCGTCAACCTCGGCCACCATGGCGTCGGAGGTCTCTCGATCGAAGCAACGCAAAGGATCGGCATCGAGGGCCAGAACGTCGGACGGCAGAGGCAGCGGACGGCCCTCGGGCACGGTCACGCTCGCGATGGATACGGTGTGGCTCACGAGCTCAATCCCAAGCTGCTTCAGGAATTGCGAGGCAACCGTACCCAAAGCGACACGCGTGGCCGTTTCCCGGGCGCTGGCGCGTTCCAGGACAGGGCGGGCCTCAGGGAATCCGTACTTCTGCATGCCAGTGAAATCTGCATGGCCGGGCCGCGGACGGGTCAAGGGCGCGTTCCGGGCTTGGTCTGCGAGAAGCGCGGGGTCCACCGGGTCGGCAGACATGATCTGCTCCCATTTGGGCCATTCGGTGTTGCCGATCTGGATCGCGACGGGGCCGCCCTGCGTCACGCCGTGCCTGACGCCGCCAAGGATGCTCACTTCGTCCTGCTCGAACTTCATCCGGGCGCCGCGGCCATAGCCGAGGCGGCGACGCGCCAGGGCGTCACGAATCTCCCCGCTGGTGAGTTCCACACCGGCGGGGACGCCTTCAACAATTCCGAGCAGTGCCGGGCCATGGGATTCACCGGCAGTCAACCAACGCAACATATATCCAATCCTGCCATGTAAGGCCCTTACTAGACCCGCCGGGGGAGCCCGACTGAGTCACACATCACATCTATGACATCGGCGGTGACGTCGGATCCGGAAAACAAACGGATTTGCTCCACGGCTTGATAGAGCAACATCTCGAGCCCTGGAACCACCACTCCGCCCCGCGAATGCCATGCTTCGGCAATGCGGCTGGGCCATGGATCGTAGGCGACATCGAGCAGGACACCCCAGACATCGTCGGGAAGCTGCTCGAGCCGCGCTGCGACGCCGTCCGCCGCCCGCGGCGGAAGTGTGGAGATCACCAGATCGGCTCCCGCCATGCCTTCAGCTGCTTCAGCCAGCGGCCGGAGGCGAATGGAAAGCCCGACGGCGGCTGCCGCGGCTTTCGCCTCGGCGGCCCGCCCGGCGTCGCGCACGAAGACGTCAACGTGTTTCGAACCGAGCTCCCGGAGCGCTGCGATAGCCGCCGCGGATGTCCCGCCGCCACCAAGGACCGCGGAGTGCGGCTGCTCCGTGACTCCTGCATTCCTCACGGCTTCCACGATGCCGGCCACATCCGTGTTGTGGCCGACCCGCCGCACGCCGTGCCCGGTGTCTTCAAAAGCAACCGTGTTGATGACACCCAAGAACGCGCCGGCCCCGCGGACCTCGTCGACTTCGTCCACCATGGCGGTCTTGAGGGGCATGGTGACGGACAAACCGCACCAGTCGTCGCCGGCTTCAAGGCCCGCCATGAAGGCCGGGAGCCGCTCAACGGTTACGTCGATCGCCGAGTATTCAATGTCGAGCCCGAGCTTCGCGTAGGCCGCGCGGTGGAGTGCTGGTGACTTCGAGTGGCTGATGGGGTGCCCCAGGACGGCAGCACGTCTACTCACACGCACCGTCCCGCGTTGGCCGCACACCACGCGTTGTACTGGTCAACGTACTTGAGGTGTTCCGCCAGCGTGCTGGAGAACTTGGTTTCCTTGGTGTCGAGGTTGATGGTTACCCAATAGAGGTAATTGTTGGCCGTCGGCTTCGCGGCAGCATCGATCGCCGTCTTGCCGGGTGAACCAATGGGGCCGACCGGAAGGCCTACGTTGGCGTAGGTGTTGTAGGGGTTGCTCTTGTCAGCCTTCTGGGCATCGGTCAGGTGGAAGGTCTTGGTACCCAGGCCGTAGGTAACGGTGGCATCCGACTGGATGAGCCCGTTCGTCTCCGTGTTGCCCGGCTTGAGCCTGTTGTAGATGGCGCCAGCTACGTTGCCGTAGTCGGCCTGGCCGCCTTCGGCCTGAACGATGCTGGCCACCGTGATGGTCTGGTACTGCTTGGCGGGATCCGTGACGCCCTGGGCCTTGAGCTCGTCGGTGGTGGCCGTGACGAGCTTTTGGAGTATGTCCTTGGCAGAGGTTCCAAGGGGGAAACGGTACTCCCCCGGCGCCAGGAAGCCTTCCAGGTTCTTTGCCGGGGCAGGGACGCCGAACTGGGCCGGTGAGTCGCTGAGCGCCTTCAAGTCGGACAAAGGTATGCCCGAACCCTTGGAGATCGCATCAAGGGATTCACCGATTCGCAATCCTGCACTCAGCGCGAAGTACATGACCTTGGAAGAATCCTTGCCGAGGAGCACATTCACCGCATCGGAGGTCTTCATTTGCGTTTTGAAGGTGAAATCACCGGGCGAGAGTTCACCCCCGGCAGCAGTGAAGGCCGCCACGAAAGTATCCGCGTCGGCAATGACGTGCTGGCTCTGAAGGTTGGTCGCGACCAGTTTGGGGCCGGAGCCCGGGGCCACAGTGATGGTGACCGAGCCGGTGCCCGGGCCAGGGTAGTCGCTGACCTTGTCCATCCCGAGCAATGGCTTCAGGAATTGCGCCCCAACGGCAACCGCTGCGACGAACACCGTGAGGGTGAGCAGGAGCGCGACAAGACGGCGGCGCCTGCGGACCTTCTTCGAGCGGGCCTTTGGCACAGGAGTCGCAGTTGCCATGAGGTCATGGGCGTCGTGCTCATCATGGACTTCGTAGTCGAACTGGGGATCGTGGTGCTCATAACCTTCGTCATGGGCCTGCAGTTCGTGGAACTCGTCACCGTGTGCGACATCGAAGCTGTGAACAGGGTCATGCTCCACGGCATCAGGGTGCAGAGCATCGTGCTCGACGCCGTCAGGCACGAGGCCGTCGGGGTGCGCCAGGTCGTAGTGCTCGACGTCTGGGTGCACCGTGTCAGGGTGCTGCACGTCCTCTTCGGGCTGTACCGTTTCGCCGCGCGAAGGCGCGGCTTGCGAAGGCGCCGCTTGCGACGGAGCGGTTTCGTTGTGCACACCGTAGTCGGGGACGTATGCCGGCTGCGGCTTCGGGACCGCGACAGGTTCGAAATGGACAGGCACAGGTGGTGGCAATACCTCCTGGTTCTGCGTCTCCAGGAAGCGTTCCCTGGCACGGATTTCACGACGAGTCAGGGGCTGGGTACGGCCTTCTGCTGCGTCGTCGGAGGGGTCGTTGTTGACCGGGCTCACAATTGTCTTCCCCTCGTTGGAGAGTGTGGATCAATGCCGGAGGCCGGCAGCGGCGCACTGGCACCGTCAATGTGTTGGGGTGGCATCGGCGCCTGCACGCGCCTGCCCACATCCGCACCTCTGGCTTTTTGCATGTCGATCGCGTGCTGCAGAATTCCGGCAGCGGCAACCTGATCCACCACTTTACGATGATCCTTGCTGCTCATGCCAGCTTCATGGAGATTGCGGTGGGCCGTCACGGTACTGAGCCGCTCGTCCACCATGTTGACTGGAACCTCGAGTCCGCGGCGCTGTAAGTGGGCCGCCAGCAACTCCGCGTAGTCGGTGGCCATGACGGCAGAAGTGTGTTCTTCACCCTTCATCGTGCGCGGCAGCCCGACGAAGATCTGGACTACGCCGAGCTCCGCGACGTGCCGGACAATGACCCCGATGTCGGAATTCTTCTTGGCGTCCCGGCTTACCGTCTTGAACGGCGTGGCCAGGATCCCGTCCGGATCGCAGATGGCTACTCCCACACGGACGGTGCCGACGTCCACCCCCAGTTTGATGCCCCGGGGGTAGTCGTCGTTGCTCGCAATGGCCTCCAAAATCAGCGCTTGGCGATCGCGTCCACAACGGCCGCGAGGGCCGGTGCGATCTTCGCGGCGTCAGTTCCGCCGCCTTGGGCGACATCGTCCTTGCCGCCGCCGCCACCACCGAGGATTCCTGCAGCCACGCGGACGAGGGCGCCGGCCTTGACGCCCGCTTCACGCGCGGCCTCGTTGGTGGCCACGATGATGACGGGACGGTCGTTGCTGACACCGGCCACGGCAACCGTGGAAGCGTCGGAGCCGAGCCGGTTGCGCAGGTCCATGGCGAGGCTGCGGAGGTCGTCCGCTCCCCCGACCTGGCCGGCGTCGTGCGCCACTACCCGGACGCCTGCGGCATCCCGGGCCGTGGCAACCAGGTTCGCAGCGGCTGCCGTCAGCTGTTCCTTGCGGAGGCGGTCGAGTTCCTTTTCCGTCGCCTTGAGCTTAGCCAAGGTGCTGGAGATCCGGTCTGCCAACTGGCCCGAGGGGACCTTGAGCATTTCCGTGAGCTCGGTGACCAAGGCGCGCTCGGCTGCGAGGTGCCGGAAGGCGTCGAGACCGACGAAGGCTTCCACGCGGCGGTTTCCCGAACCGACGGACTGTTCGCCGAGCAGCGACAGGCTCCCGATGAGGGAGGTGTTGGCCACATGGGTGCCACCGCAGAGTTCGCGGGACCACGCGCCGTCGATCTCCACAACGCGGACTTCGCTGCCGTAGTTCTCGCCGAAGAGGGCCATGGCGCCGAGCGCTTTCGCCTCAGCGAGGCCCATCACCTTGGTGTCCACCCGGAAGTTGTTGCGGATGGCGATGTTCGAGACCTCTTCGATCTCGGACTTCGTGGCCGCACTCAGTCCCTCGCCCCAGGCGAAGTCGAAGCGCAGGTAGCCGGCCTTGTTGAAGGAGCCACGCTGGGTGGCTTCCGGGCCGAGGATCTGGTGCAGAGCGGCGTGCACGATGTGTGTGCCCGTGTGGGCCTGCTCTGCGGCGTGGCGGCGTTCGCGGTCGACGGCGGCGCGCACCAAAGCGTCCGAGGCGATCTCGCCTTCGCGGACGATCGCCTTGTGGACGCTCAGGCCCTTCACGGGGCGCTGGACGTCGAGGACCTCGACGACGAAACCGTCACCGGTGATGAGGCCCTTGTCGGCCGACTGGCCACCGGCTTCGGCATAGAACGGTGTTTCGTTGAGCACGAGCTCGATTTCATCGCCCGTGGATGCATGGGCAACACGCCGGCCGGAGCTGACGATGCCGCGGACACGGGCCTCGCCTTCCAGCTCGGTGTAGCCCGTGAAGATGGTCTCGCCTTCAGCCAGGAGCTCCTGGAAGGCTGAGACATCGGCGTGTCCACCCTTCTTGGACTTGGCATCCGCCTGGGCGCGCTGACGCTGTTCGAGCATGAGGCTGCGGAACTCGGCTTCGTCAACCTTCAAACCGGCTTCCTCGGCCATTTCGAGGGTCAGATCGATCGGGAACCCGTAAGTGTCGTGCAGGGCGAACGCATCTTCGCCTGACAGCGGCTTGCCGGCCGCCTTGGAGAGCACCACGGCTTCTTCAAGGCGCGCAGTGCCGGAGGCGATGGTGCGCAGGAAGGCTCTTTCTTCGGCGTAGGCGATGCGGCTGATGCGGTCGAAGTCGGTCTCCACCACGGGGTAGACGCCCTTCATGGCGTCGCGGGAAGCCGGAAGCAACTGCGGGAGGCAAGCTTCTTCGACCCCGAGGAGGCGCATCGCACGGACGGCACGGCGGATGAGCCGACGCAGGACGTAGCCGCGGCCTTCGTTGGACGGGGACACGCCGTCGGAGATCAGCATGAGGGCCGAACGGATGTGGTCGGCAACGACGCGCATCCGGACATCGTCCGTGTGGTGCGGGTCGTCAGCTGACTCGGCAGAGGTGTACTCCTTGCCGGACAGGGCTGCGGCCTTGTCGATGACGGGACGGACCTGGTCCGTTTCGTACATGTTTTCAACGCCCTGCAGGATCATCGCAAGGCGCTCCATGCCGAGGCCGGTGTCGATGTTCTTCTTCGGCAGCTCGCCGGCGATGTCGAAGTCCACCTTCGAGCGGACATTCTCGATCTGGTACTGCATGAACACGAGGTTCCAGATTTCGACATAGCGGTTTTCGTCCGCGATGGGACCGCCTTCGGCGCCATAGGCCGGGCCGCGGTCGTAATAAATTTCCGAGCACGGGCCGGCAGGACCAGGCTGTCCGGTGGACCAGTAGTTGTCCGCCTTCCCCATCCTTTGGATGCGCGAGGCGGGGATGCCCGTGTTCTTGAGCCACAAATCCTGGGCTTCGTCGTCTTCTTCGTAGACGGTCACCCAGAGGCGCTCAACGCCCAGCCCATAGCCGCCGTCGTCGACGCTCTTGGAGAGCAGTTCGAAGGCGAACTTGATGGCGTCTTCCTTGAAGTAGTCCCCGAAAGAGAAGTTTCCGCACATCTGGAAGAACGTCCCGTGGCGGGCGGTCTTGCCCACTTCCTCGATGTCGCCGGTGCGGATGCACTTCTGGACGCTCGTGGCGCGGTCGAAGGGCGGTTCCTCGCGGGCGGTGAGGTAAGGAATGAAGGGAACCATGCCGGCCACAGTGAAGAGCAGGGAAGGGTCGCTGGATACGAGCGACGCTGAGGGGACGGCGGTATGGCCCTTGCTGACAAAAAAGTCCACCCAGCGTTTGGTGATCTCCTGCGACTTCATTAGCTGATTACTTACCCTTCTCAATTCACTGCACATGAGTTTGTGCGCGGTTCTGGCATGTGCCATTGCCGCAGCTTCTAATTCTGCCCTGTTGACGGCCGCTTGGGCGAACCGCGGCTCCTAACGGCTGCCGGCGTCGGACTCTGAGATGCCGAGCGCGGCCCTGAGGTCGACTTCGCGTTCGTTCATTCCGGCGCGCACGGCGTCGGCGAAGTCGTACACGCCGTCGGCCAGTCGCCCTACGGCGCGGTTCAGGCCTTCGGGGCCAACAGCGGCCTGTGCTTGGGTGATCTTGCGGAAGGCGATGACTCCGATTGCCACGCCGATCCCCATCCAGACAATTCTTTTCACGGTTTTCCTGACATACGACGATCGTGACTTACGAACGGATTCAGCGGCTGCGGCGGCCACTGCCCTGTTTGCGACGGGCGGCAAAAGCCGAGCGCACTCCATAGCTGAACGCTGCCACCTTGATGAGCGGCGAACCGACTGTTGCGGCCACCAGCGAGGACAAAGCAGAGATGTTGGCGGAGGCGTCGGAAACGTTGGAGGTGATGCCATCCACCTTTTTTAGCTGCTGGTTCGTGGTGGAAACCGTGGCAGTGACCTCGTCCATCAGGGGGGTCGCTCCGTCGCTCAAGGAGCGGATGGAGGTGCGGACTTCATCGAAGACGCGCCCGAGTTTGAGGATCGGCACGGCCAACAGCACCACAAGGAGCGCGAAAACTCCGGCCGCGATCAGGCCTGCAATATCGCCACCAGTCATGGACACTCATCTCCTAGCATTTGTTGCGTTGCCGCTGGTGCGCCATGTGGTTCTACACAGGCACCCCGGAGTGGCTTCCCCAAGTACCTTACATACAAAGAAGCCCGCGGCGCGTGCCACGGGCTTCTTTGTATGTGCTTGCTGGAAATCAGCGAGCGTAGAATTCGACCACGAGCTGCTCTTCGCAGGTCACGGGGACCTCGGAGCGCTTCGGGCGACGAACCAGGCGTGCCTGCAGGGCGTCGATCTTGACGTCCAGGTAAGCCGGAACGACGTTCAGAACGTGTGCGCCGGCAGCTGCAACCTGGAACGGAGCCATGACTTCGCTGCGGCTGTGAACGTGGATGAGCTGGCCTTCCGCAACGCGGAACGACGGGCGGTCCACGCGGATACCGTCAACGAGGATGTGGCGGTGCACAACCAGCTGGCGGGCCTGGGCGATCGTGCGGGCAAAGCCGGCACGCAGCACGAGGGCGTCGAGACGCATTTCGAGCAGTTCGATCAGGTTTTCACCGGTCAGGCCCTTGGTGCGCCGTGCTTCTTCGAAGGCACGGGTCATCTGGGCTTCGCGGATGCCGTACTGGGCGCGCAGACGCTGCTTTTCGCGCAGACGTACAGCGTAGTCAGAGTCCTGCTTCTTGCGGGCGCGGCCATGCTCACCGGGGCCGTACGGACGGCGCTCCATGTACTTGGCGGCCTTGGGAGTCAGAGCGATGCCGAGTGCACGCGAAAGGCGTGCGGTACGGCGAGCACGAGTGTTGTTAGCCACTTGTGTCCTTCCAATATCTGCGGTGTGTCAGTGTTACTGGCCTCCATGAGGGAGAGCATCGGCCAACCGCTGCCTTTTGCTACGGGGCGCAGGGCACAGCATCAAAACCTGGATTCTGATGGATTGTGCGCCAGGCCTTGCCAGACAAGCATCTAGCCTACCATGACGCCTACTTGCCCCGGATGATCCTGCGCAGCCGCTCGAGCCTGGGCGCAATATCCCGTTCAGCACCATTTGCGGTGGGCTCGTAGTAGTCCCTGCCGACCAGATCATCCGGAGCGTACTGCTGGGTGGCCACGCCGTGCGGGGCGTCGTGGGCGTACTTGTAGCCTTGGCCGTGGCCAAGGCCCTTCGCTCCTTGGTAGTGCGCGTCCCGCAAGTGCGCGGGAATCCCGACACCCATCCCCGCACGCACATCGGCGATGGCCTTGTTGATGCCCATATAGGCGGCATTGGACTTGGGCGCTGTCGCTAGATGCACCACGGCTTCGGCGAGGATGATCCGTCCCTCGGGCATGCCGATCAACTGCACTGCCTGGGCCGCGGCGACGGCGGTCTGCAGTGCCGTCGGATCCGCCATGCCGATGTCTTCGGCAGCCGAAATGACGATCCGGCGGGCCACGAAGCGCGGGTCTTCGCCGGCTTCGAGCATACGGGCCAGGTAGTGGAGGGCCGCATCGACGTCTGAGCCCCGGATCGACTTGATGAACGCACTGGCGACGTCGTAGTGCTGGTCGCCCGCGCGGTCGTATCGGACGGCGGCCACATCCAGGGCCCGCTCCGTATGCCGGAGTTCGACGACGACCGGAGCGTCCGGGGCGCCGTCACCCGCGAGCCCGGGCTCTTCGGAAGCGTCGCCGCCGTCGTTGTTCCGGTCTCCGTAAGCGACGCCGGCCGCGGCCTCAAGCGCGGTGAGCGCGCGGCGGGCGTCTCCGCCGGACAAGCGGACCAAGTGCTCGAGGGCTTCCGGGCTGAGCTCCACTCCCCCTGCCAGGCCGCGTGCATCGGCAACGGCCCGTTGCAGAAGCCCCTCGATGTCGCTGTCGGTGAGCGGTTTCAGGGTGAGCAGCAGTGATCGGGAGAGCAGCGGCGAGACGACGGAGAACGAAGGGTTTTCGGTGGTCGCGGCGACCAGGACCACCCATCGGTTCTCGACGCCGGGAAGCAGGGCGTCCTGCTGGGCTTTGTTGAAGCGGTGGATCTCGTCAAGGAACAGCACGGTCGTGGTCCGGTAGAGATCCCGGGCAGTCAAGGCGTTTTCCATGACCAGGCGGACATCCTTGACGCCTGCAGTAATAGCGGACAATTCAACGAACTTCCGGCCCGGTCCGCGGGCGATGACGTGCGCCAGCGTCGTCTTGCCTGTGCCCGGGGGTCCCCACAAGATGACCGAGCTCGGACCTGCAGGACCGACGGCGTCGGCCCCTGCGGCAAGCTGCCGCAAAGGAGACCCCTGGCCCAGCAAATGCTGCTGGCCCACGACGTCGTCGAGCGTCCGGGGCCTCATGCGGACCGCCAAAGGGCTCCGCGGCGACGCGGGACGTCCCGTGCCCGCACGTTCACCACCGGACCGGTCCGAATCCGCCGCCTGGCTGCCGGCGTCGTCGTCGTTGTCCGCGTCGGCACCAAAGAGATCTTCCACATGGATAGGCTACTCATGATTCCAGCTAAGGAGACATCGACGTGGAGACCCGGCCATCCGGCCCCAACGAAAAGCAGCAACCGCCCGGGGCGGGGCGCACCGCTTTCATCCCCGGTCCGCGGTTGCTCGGCTGGGTGGACCGCTTCGCCGCGAGCCATGGCGCCGTTCAGGAAGAGCCCAACGACGGCGGCACCCTCCTGCGGGCGGCTGACGGCACGCTTTTGCGGGCGGCGGACGGCGCCGTGGCGCTACTGAGAGCCCCGTGGCCCGTCGATGGAAGGCCCGGTAAGGGAACCACCACGGTTGAGCGTCTGGCGTCGCTTGCTTCACAGGAACGGCGGCTCGGAGTCATCCTGGTGCGCCGGGGCGGCTACGCGGTGGGGGTCGTAAGCGGCGGCAAAGTGTCCGCGTCCAAATCGGGCTCGCGTTATGTGCAGTCCCGTTCGGCGGCAGGTGGATCCTCGCAGCAGCGCTTTGCCCGTCGTCGCGAGAACCAGGCCAACGCGCTGACGGAAGCCGTGGCCGGATATGCCGCCGGGGTCTTCGCCGGACACAGTATTGAATATCTTGTTCTGGGCGGAGACGCCGCGCTGTCCGCAGCGGTCCTGGAAGAAAAGGCGTTGAAGGAGTACGCGTCGCGGACAAGGCTCGCGTTCCTGGCGGTTGCCGACCCCAACGCAACCGTGTTTCGCAGGGCTGCGGCAGATGCTTGTGCCGTGCGGATTCAGGTCACGGATCCGTTGTAGCGGCGCGCAGCGCCAACACCGCCAATGCAAGATCGGCGGGGTTCTGGAGGGCCACCTGCCGGTACACCGCGCCATCTTCCTCGCAGGCGATGACGTTTCCTGGACCGGAGGCTGGGCCGACGGAGCCGTGACCACGGGACTCAACGCCGTGTGGGGGGTCATGAACCAGCTGGGCGGGAAGACACCCGTGGACAACCCTGGGCCTGGCGACCGCTTCGAGGAACTCAAGCCCATCCGCCTCCCCTAGGCTGTCCTGGCGGGAACCGGACGGCCTGTCCCGAGTCTGCCGGAGTCTCGCACCAGCGAGGTATTAAATTGTCGGTGCCTCCTGCGATGCTGTGGGTATGGATGGAAGGACAGCATGGAGCGTGGAGAGCAGGGCGGCCGTGGAGGCCGTCGCCGCGTCCGTTGCCGTGCTGACCGCCTTCACCGGGGACGCTGATACCTCCGAAAACACCGACCCGCTGCGGCGTCTGGCGGACGATTGCCTGGACGGCCTGGCCGAAGTGGCCCGGCTGGAGGCCCGGACCGCCGCGCTGAAAGCGAAGCTGGCCGCGGACTACGTCCACGCAGCCCG